>DATJOO010000101.1:0-33923 GCA_035506955.1 Verrucomicrobiia bacterium | reverse complement strand
TGGAGTTTTGCGGAACCTGCGCGGCTTTCGCCATCTGCGCCAAGTTGGGGGCCCGTACCTCTTGCGGCAGGCAGTGTCGGTATGCCTTGTAGGTCTGTTCGAATGCGGCGTCCCAGGAAATACCTTCGACTCTTTGCCGCGCCGCGGCGCCCAACTGTTTTAACCGTTCCCGGTTGTGAGCAAGCTCCACGACCTTAGCCACGAATTCCGCATCCTGTTCCGCAATGTATCCGGTTCGACCCTGCGCCACCAGGTACCGCGGTCCTCCCTCATTCGTCACCACCGATGGCACACCGCAGGCTGCGGCTTCTTGTATTACATTGCCAAACGTATCCGTCTTCGAAGGAAACACAAACAAATCCATGTTCGCGTACGCTCGCGCCAACTCCGCTCCGCGCAATACTCCGGTAAACTCGCCATGCTTCAGCCGCCGCTTCAGCCAAGCCACCTCGCTGCCGTCCCCCACGATCACAATGCGAAAATCCTCTAGTCCACTTGCCGCTAGTGCTTCCTCGATTTTACGAAACAGCCGCACGCCTTTTTCCGGCGTCACTCGCCCGACGAATCCGAGCCGCAGTGTTCCATCACTTACGGTTCTGTGCTTAGGATTGAATTGCTCTGGATCCACTCCCCGAGGCATCAGGAATGACGGCTTCCCCAGCTCTTTTTCCAGCCATTCCACTTGTGGCTGCGTCGGAGCTAACGTCACTTTCGCGAAACCGTAAAACCACAGCAAGATCCCCAATCCCCACTGTTGCGACCAATCCACCGTCGGTTTCGCTACGCTTGCCGGCAGAAAGCCCAGCAACTTCTGCAGACGCCGCGCCGCAAATTGGTGGAAATTCGTGTGCCACGATGCCACCAGCGGCACTTTCAGTTTCCGCGACAGGTATACCCCGAGTTCCCCCAACTCCCCCGGACTCGTTATATGAATGACGTCCGGTCGAAACTCGCGCAACTCCTGTCCCAACCTTCGCGCGTACCGGCAAAACGCAAAATCAAACTCCAGGTCGCTTTCAATTCCAACACTCAGCCACGACCGCTTCAGCTCAATCCGTCGAATCGTTCCTTCGCTTTCCATTCCGGGATGTTTCCCCCCATGAACCGCCAGGAGCGGAAGGTTTTGCCGCTTCGCATATGCCACCAGTTGCCGCGCCGTCAGCGCCACGCCATTTATCTCGTGGTAGGTTTCGCAGAACAGCGCGACGCGCGGCGTTTGGGTCATCGCCCCTGGCTCCAGGGGGCCTCAAAGCAGTAGATCTGAGTGCGGATTTCGCTCATCGGATGCTCCGTATCCGTTCGCTATCCACAACACAGTTGGGTTTTTCGCTCTTCGTTAAGCTAGGAAGCCCGCGTTACCGCTGCGTGACAAACGCGTCAACATTCAAATTTTGATGATTCTTTCGACACAAAGAGGAGCTGCTGGATGAGTGAAATGCTAAGAGCAAGCCCGCACCGGTCGGTACCGCTGCAATCCGGTTAGTGTCCCGCGCTCTCCGGCACCACCGATACTTCCACGCTCGAGGGATACTCCGCCGATCGATAAATCTTTTGTGTCGCTTCCTGGTAGTCCGCTGCCGTCGCATCAAAAATGTTCGGCACAAACTTCTGCGGATTCCGGTCGTACAGCGGGAACCATGTGCTCTGCACCTGCACCATGATGCGGTGTCCCTTCTTGAACACGTGATCCGCCGTATGCAGGCTGAACGTGAAGGGCGTAATCTGCCCAGCCACCAACGGATCCGGCTTCTCGTACGAATTGCGGTAACGTCCGCGGAAAATCTCATCCGCAATCATCAATTCATATCCCGATAGTTTCCAGTCGGACTCGACTTTCTGCGGGTACACGTCGATCAGTTTTACCACCCAGTCGCTGTCCGTTCCTGTAGTCGAAGCAAATAGTTTCGCGGTCACTTCTCCCGCGATCGTCACGTCCTCCTGCAATTCGTCCGTCTGCCACGTCAGCACGTCCGGCCGGTTGTCGACAAAACGCTGGTCCTGCGTCAACCAGGTATACCAAGAACCCGGATGATCGTTGGGATAGGTCATATCGATTGGCCGGTGCCGATAGGGCACTGGGTGTGCCGGATCGCTTACATACGAGTCAAACGCATCCGCGCTCTTCGTGGCCGGCACATTAAACGAAAGCGCTCCATTCTCCCCGAAATACAGATTCTTCTTTTGCGCGTCCTTGGGTGGCCATTCGTCGAACTTCGTCCACTCGTCGCTACCCGTCTGAAACAGTACCGCCTCTTTCAACGGCAAGCTCCCTTTGTCGTGCAACCAGTAAGCAAACCAGGGCGCTTCCAACTTTTGCCGGAAGTACTGCGCCGTGTTCGAACCAAACGGGATTTCTCCCAGCGTATCTCCGGCTCCGTGTGCCCACCCACCGTGGTTCCACGGACCCACCACAAGATAGTTCATATGTTTTGCGTCGTTCTTTTCCAGGTTCTCGTACGTGCGCATCGGCCCATAAAAATCTTCCTGATCCCACCAGCCGGCTACGTTCAGATTGGGCACCGTCGCCACTTTCAACGCATTTTCAATCGCATGAACTTTCCAGAAATCGTCGTAGGTAGGATGGTTCACGAAATTGTCCCATGTGGGAATCTTGCCGTGAAAATACAGCTTGTTCGCGTTGGATAGCACGCCCAGCCGTAGGAACCATTCGTACAAATCGAACACATTAAAATCGAAACTGTAATTCTCGTTGGTGGTCTCCATCAGCGCCGCATATTCAAACCCGTAACTCAGCCGGAACGCCCCGTTGTGGAAGAAATCGTCTCCTCTCCACGCGTCTCCCATGCACGCTTGTTCGGACACTGCCTTCAGCGCTGGGTGGGCGTTTACCATGGCCATCGCCGCCAGAAAACCGCCGTACGAAATTCCCCAAACGCCGACCCGCCCATTGTTCTTGGGCACATTCTTTACCAGCCAATCGATGGTGTCGTACGTGTCCGTGCTCTCGTCGACGCCCTTCGCATCATTCGCATCGTGCAGTGGCCGGTTCATCTCGAACTGCCCCTCCGAACCGTAGCGCCCGCGGATGTCCTGATACACAAAAATGTAGCCATCCGCGTACAAGTCCTGCGCCCCATACAATAGTCCGCTGTACCCCTGCGGTCCGCCGGACACCCCGTAAGGGGTGCGTTCCATCAACATTGGCAGCGGTTCGTGGGCGTCCCTGGGGATGTAAATCTCCGTATGCAACTTCGCCCCGTCGCGCATCGCGATCATCACTTCTTTCTTTTCGAACAGCTTTGGCAGATCCGGCCGTGCCTTCTGGTCCTGTGCCCGCGCGGTCATTGTCAGCGCGATAACGCACACCAGCACGCAAGTCGCAGTTCGTATCACCCTCATTCGGTCCCCCACTTCGCCCTCACTGCTCTTTTCAGTCGCGCAAAGCGGTGAGCATACCACATCGCTCTGTTCTTTCCGCACGCGCCTCGGCCCCTCTCTGTGGCGGCGGCCTGCTTGCGGTAGCCAGGCTTTACGCCGCCGGCCGGCAGGGCACCCGCGCTGCCTACTGAGCGAGATGCACAGGCCATTGGCTCCCTTGGTGTCCTCTGGTAAAATAGAGCTTCGTACACCGCACCTGTTACTGATCAAGAAAGGGAATCGTCCGGGCTGCTGGTTGTTTCAGCAGCTATTTTTGTCTAAAGACGCTTTTACCAACATGAGCCAGGATATTCGCAACATCGCCATCATCGCCCACGTGGACCACGGCAAGACCACGCTGGTCGACACCATGCTCCGCCAGAGCGGCATCTTCCGCGCCAATCAAGCCGTTGTCGAGCGCGTCATGGACTCCAACGACCTCGAGCGCGAGCGCGGCATCACCATTCTCGCCAAAAACACCGCACTCTTTTTCCACGACACGAAAATCAATATCGTCGACACTCCCGGTCACAGCGATTTCGGCGGTGAAGTCGAGCGTGCCCTCCGCATGGTCGACGGCGTTGTCCTCCTCGTCGATGCCAGCGAAGGCCCGCTCCCGCAGACCCGCTATGTCCTCCAGAAAGCCCTTGCCGCAAAGCTTCCCCCCGTGATCGTGCTCAACAAGATCGATCGCGCCGACGCTCGCCCCGAAGAGGTCCTGAACGAGATTTACGACCTTTTTATCGACTTGGACGCCACCGAAGACCAACTCGATTTCCCGATCGTTTACACCAATGCCCGTGCCGGTGTGGCTCATCGCAAGATTGGCGACGATTCTCAGGACCTCCTGCCGCTGTTCGAAGCCATCGTGAGCAAAATCCCCGCGCCCTCCGGCGATCCTACGCATGTCCTTCAGCTCCAAGTCACCAATCTCGACTACTCCGACTTCCTCGGCCGCCTGGCTATTTGCCGCCTGTTCAACGGCACGCTCAATCGCGGCGATGAAGTGGGCATCAGCAAGCTCGATGGCAAGCTCATCTCCACCAAAATCACCAAGCTCTACACCTTCCGTGGTCTGGAACGCGACGAAGCCGAATCCGTAGTCGCCGGTGACATTGCGGCCATTGCCGGGGTGGAAGGCATCCAGATCGGCGAGAGCATCACTTCGCTCGAAAATCCCATGCCTCTTGAGCCGCTCACCATCGACGAGCCCACCCTCGCCATGATTTTCTCCGTCAATTCCGGTCCGCTTTGTGGCCGCGAGGGCAACTATCTCACCTCGCGCGATCTTCGCGATCGTCTCGCCAAAGAGCTGCTTACCAACGTCTCCATTCGCGTCGAGGACACCGAAACACCCGAAGCCTTCCGTGTTCTCGGTCGTGGCGAATTGCAGCTCGCCATCCTGATCGAGACCATGCGCCGCGAAGGTTTCGAACTTATGGTTGGCAAGCCTGAAATCGTGGTCCGCAACGATAACGGCAAGAAGCTCGAGCCCGTCGAGCGCCTGGTTATCGACATCCCCGAAAACTTCATCGGCATCATCATGGAGACCATCGGCAGCCGTCGTGGCGAAATGCTTAAGATGAGCAACCACGGCTCCGGCCGCGTTCGCCTCGACTTCAAAATTCCTTCGCGCGGTCTGATTGGTTTGCGTAGCCAGTTGCTTACCGACACCCGCGGCACCGCGCTCATCCACTCCATTTTCGACGGCTGGACGGAATACGGCGGTGAGCTGGCTCTGCGCCCCACTGGCGCCCTGGTCGCCGACCGTGCCGGCGCTTCGACTGCTTACGCGCTTTGGGGTCTGCAGGAGCGCGGCGAGCTTTTCATCGGCCCGGGCATCGAGGTCTACGAAGGTATGGTTGTCGGCGAAAATTCGCGCGAGCAAGACATGGAGGTCAATGTCACCAAAGAGAAAAAGCTCACCAACATGCGCTCTTCCTCCGCCGACGAGGCCATCCGGCTTATTCCCCACCGCCAACTTAGCCTCGAACAGGCCATTGAGTTCATCGCTGACGACGAACTCGTCGAGATCACGCCGAAATCCATCCGCCTGCGCAAGAAAGTTTTGCAGTATAATAAACGTCCTCGCCGCTGGCAGGAAATCCGCGCCAGTCAGGAAGCTGCCAGCTGATCGGCTTTCCCGTGGATTTATCCTGGGGAGGCATCCGCTTCCTCGGCTGGTGTTCTTGGCAATTCCCCTGTACCTTAATTTGAGGTACAGTAAGCCACTAAATGATTGCTGTACAGGTTGCCAAGTTTTCAGTTATCGCGCCTAAGTGTGAAGAGAATCCACCGTGTGGGGGACGGTTAATTTGAACTTGTCGAGCCAGGCCTCATCCAATGGGCACTCGCCCTTTGCTGTTATTGCTGCATCCGCCACTGCCGTACCCCCTCATCTGATTACCCGCGATGACGTGAAGTATTACATGGGCCGGGTTTTCGATATTCCCGAGCGTCGCGTCGAAGCCATGATGGCCATCGTTGATAATGCTCAGGTCCACCAGCGTCACGCCATTTTCCCCATCGATTACACCATCGAACCGAGAGCGCTGAGTCAGACTAACAACGAGTACATCGAGCACGCCATTAAATTGGGTCGCGAAGCCGCCGAAAAATGCCTCGCCAAAGGCAATCTCACTCCCCAGGACATCGACCTCATCATTACCGTCTCCTGCACCGGCTTCATGATTCCGTCTCTGGATGCCCATCTCATTAAGTTGATGGGTTTCCGTTCGAACATTACTCGCATGCCTTTCACCGAACTCGGCTGTGCTGCCGGTGCCATGGCCATCTCGCGAGCCGCCGATTACATCAAATCCCATCCCGGCGCGAACGTACTCATCATCGCCGTAGAACTGCCCTCCCTCACTTTCCAGCGCAAAGACATCTCCCAAGCCAATTTGATTTCGTCCATCCTCTTCGGTGATGGCGCTGCAGCTGTCATTGTCACCGGCCGGGACTGCCCCGGTCCCCGCGTGCTGGTCACCGAGACTTATACCTTCCAGGATTCCCTCGGAGCCATGGGCTTCGATCTCCGCGACTCCGGGTTCCACATCCTGCTCGCCAAGGACGTCCCCGAAATGATTGGCGGGGAAATTAAGGGCTTGGTACACGGTTTTCTGGAGCGCCACGGCAAAACCCGCAAAGACATTAAGGGCTGGATTCTCCACCCGGGTGGCGCCCGTCTCCTCGGTAACATCGAAGAGCAACTCGGGCTCTGCAAGTGTGACACCCAGCCCTCCTGGGACATCCTCGCCAATGTGGGCAACCTGTCCAGCGCCACCATTCTCTTTATTCTTCAGGAGTGGCTTGAGAAGCGTCCCCTCAAGCCGGGCGAACACGCCATGGCTGCGGCTTTCGGGCCGGGCTTCAGTGCAGAGTTTTTGTTGCTGCAATGGAACTAAGTGTTAAAGCCTATCTCGGCCTCCTGCTTGTCGTAGCGCTTCTGCGTTTTTACGAATTGCATCTTTCCCGCCTCCACCAACGCGAAATGGTCGCCCACGGCGCCTCTAAGGTCACCGATCCTGTCTTTCGCCCCATGGTCATGGTCCATACCGGCGTGATCCTGGGAGCCGCTCTGGAAGTGGTGTTTCTGCACCGCCCGTTTTTTCCGTTGCTCGCCGCTGTCTGTTTCGTCGTTTTCCTCGCTGCTAATATTGTTCGCTGGTGGGTTATCCGCACCCTCGGCGAGCATTGGAATGTACAAGTGATGAATTCCACCGGTATGGGAGTCATCACCACTGGTCCATTTCGCTACGTTCGCCATCCAAACTACGCCGCCGTTTTTGTCGAAATGCTGGCGCTCCCGCTCATGCACTCTGCGTGGATTACCGCCGCCGTCGGTTCCGCCGCCCATGTACTCGTTCTCTCGCGCCGCATCAACACCGAAGAGCGCGTTCTTTTCTCCGACGCGCACTACCGGGAGGCCATGTACGGGAAGCCTCGGTTCCTTCCCGGACTTTTTTGAGGCAGGTGGAACATGCGTTTTTGTTGCTGCATTCTACTCGCGTCCCTACTCGGCTTGACTCTGTCCTCTAAGCCTGCCCCGGATACGCCCACAGGGCCTGCGTTCACGTCTGTTCCCGAACTTGAAGCCGCTTACCGCCTTCTCTACCAGCAGAAGTTCGCAGAGTCTCGCCAAGCCTTCGAAAAATGGGCTCAGCAAAATCCCACAGAGCCTTTTGGCCAGGTTTCCCTCGCCGCGACTTACCTCTTCGAGGAGTTTTACCTTCAGCACGTCTTGACCAGCGATTACTTCCTCGACGACAAGCGCTTCCTTGGCGGCATTACCGGCACCCCTGACCCCGCTCGCATGAAGCATTTCGAAGATTCCTGTGGGCGCGCGCGCAGTCTTGCCAATAAGAAGCTGAAATCTCAGCCGCGCGATCCCGAGGGCCTTTTTGCCCTGACCCTCTGTGCCGGTATGCAGTCCGACGCCGACAGCATGCTCATGAAACGGCATTATGACGCCCTGAAGCATCTCAAAGAAGCCAATACCAACGCCGAAATCCTTCTTCACGATTATCCGCAGGCCTACGACGCCTATGTCGCCCCGGGAATCGCCTACTATGTCATCGGCTCCCTCACCCCTGCCGCGCGGTTCATGCTCTGGTTCGGGGGTATACACGGCGATAAAGAACTGGGCATGTCCGAAGTCCAGAAAACTGCCGATGACGGCCACTATCTCAAGCCCTTTGCCCAAATTCTCCTGGCTCTTTCCGCCCGCCGCGAGAAGAACGACGCCATGGCACAAAAGAACCTTAAGGCCCTGACCGAAGAGTTTCCCGACAACGCGGTCTACGACACCGAATATGCGAAGGCTATGGGCTATCCTATCCCCGCCACCGTCGGGCCAGCCAACTGAGGGACTGACCGCTCCCGCCGCTAGCCGTTATCGGATTTGCCCCACAGCTAAACTGCGCGATTTTCATCACGCCTACTGGCTTCTTGTGTGTATTCCCACGCAGCCTGCCTCTACTTCCATACATCTTTTTTTGCTATCTAACTTGTTTGCCTAAACTTACCAATATCCCACTTTGGTTCGTTACCTGCTTTTTCCTTCGCATCCGTCGTTTCGCCCACCGGATACCCGATCTCTGGTGCTTCGGGGGAGAGATTATGCAGCTAAAAGAGGCTTATCTGGAGCGGGCAGTCGCCGAAGTCGAGGATCTGTCAGGCCGCGTATCGACCCTCAAGAACCGCTTTGCCCGGCAAAAGGTCAACGTCAAGCTCGAGCATTACTGGGAGCTTGAGTATGTCCGCACCCGGTTTAGCGAGTTCAAGCACCGCATTCAGGAACTCGAAGACGCGGACGAAAACGATATTGGTCGTACCCAGGAAGCCGTAGAGGTCGCCTGGAAGGATTTGATTCACGCTGTGGACACGCTTCTCGCCGCGCTTCCCTGAGCGCTAGGTCTTCCTTCTTCTCGCCCGAAGACCCTAGGAAACAGGGGAATGCTTGGCAAGCGGTGACTGCTGGAGCTCGCCGAACGGGGGAGTGCCCGAACCGTTACAGCACTCACGAGCTGTGCAGTCCTGATAGCAAAGTGCGCAGACAGCCCAATGCCCTTTGCTCCACAGCGCTATTGCGGTAAGCGGTTTCACCGCTTCCGCGCCAGGGCGGGGTGGGTCCAGGTCCCCATCCCGCCCTTGTCTTTTGTGCCACGAAGCTTCCGCCGCCCGTACCTTTCAGATTCCCCTGCTACAATGCTGCTTCCCCACCACAAAGGAGGCGTGATGTTCCAATCCGACTTGCTTAAGGGTCGCTCCATTTTCCTTACCGGCGGCGGGAGTGGTCTCGGCCGCTCTATGGCTATCGACTTCTCCAAACTCGGGGCTCGCCTCTTCCTCATCGGCCGCCGCGAAGAACCTCTAAAGGAAACTTGCGCCGAAATCCATCGGCTTGGCGGTGCCGCTGCGTTCACCACATGTGACGTCCGCGAACCCTCCGCCGTCGACGCCGCGTTCGCCGCGGCGGAACAGCATTTTGGGGAGGTCGATTCGCTTGTCAACAATGCTGCGGGAAACTTTATGGCCCGCACAGAAAAGCTTTCGCCCAATGCCTTTCACTCCGTCGTCGGCATTGTGCTTTACGGAACCTTTCACTGCACGCAAGCCTTTGCCCGCCGCCGCATCGCTCAGAAGCTTGGCGGCAGTATCTTGAACATCACCACCACTTACGCCGCCGCGAATTCCGGTTCCGGCTACGTGGTACCCTCCGCATGTGCCAAGGCCGGGGTGCTCGCCTTGACCACTTCCCTCGCCGTCGAATGGGCGAAATATCACATTCGCGTTAACGCTATTGCTCCCGGCCCTTTTCCCACAGAAGGAGCATGGTCTCGCCTGATGCCTTCGAAGCAATTTGAGGAGCATGCCATTAGCCGCCATCCCATGAAGCGCTTCGGCAAGCACCAGGAGCTGACCAATCTCGCCGCATTTCTTCTCAGCGACATGGCCGAATACATCAATGGGGAATGTGTCGTGATCGATGGCGGGCAGTGGCTTCGCGGCGCCGGTGAGTTCAACGACCTGGTCATGCTCCCCGACACTGTCTGGGAACAAATGGAGGCGCTGCGTCCCAAAAAATAGGCACTACGACTCCGGCAACGCGCTCTTCCTCAGCAGCACGCGCAGCTGGATGTCTCCAACCGGTTTCCCGTTCGACTCGCCGTGCACCGTCACTTCTTGCGGCGTTGCCTTCTTCAATTGCTCGTCGGCCAACTTCGGCGTCTCGATCATCAACTCAATGCTCGTCGATGCTTCTGCCGGCAATTCCAATGTTCCGCTCCCGTCGCTAACTGTCCAGCCTCCCGGCAGCTTTGCCGTCAGGTTTAGCGTCAGACTTTTCGTGGGATCGTGTACCACCAGCAGCGGAATTGACAACGTCGATCCGCTCTTGATGGCAATTTGCGGCGGGTTCGCCACGATTAAATGCGTCAGTCCGTGCGCCGGGCCGAACTGGCTATAGAATTTCCAGGGACCTCCCAACTCCATCCGGGGATTTGCTGCTTCTGCGTTTTCCGCTTCCACGCTGCCGCTGTGGTAGAGCAAATCCTTCTGCGGTTTTTCGTCTAGATGCGCGAACACATCATCCGTCGGCTTCCCTCCGACCACGGATTTCCCGAAGATTAGCGTCGATGGCTCTGACCACCAGCCCTGGTCGGGATCGTTCATCATTTTTTCCAGCTCCGCGTCGCTCATCTTCGCTAGCCGGTCTATCTCTCCCGGGAATTGCGTGCGATGCGCCATCGCGGAATTCAGCGCCAGCCGCCAGTACGGCTTCTTCTGCGAAGGCGAAATCTCGCGTACCGAATACGCCGGACCGCTCCCGTCAAACTGCTTGTTATCGTTCGCGTCGCTCCCGAAATAGATCTTCTTCGCCTGCCACGCCTGCAGATTCGACAAATACGACTCGTAGTGATTCATCGGTCCCGCGAGTTGCGAAGGAAACGCTAGCGGATCGCCCGCAAGATCGAATGCTTCGATCGTCAGGACTCCCGTGGCTTGATGGTCGCCGTGGTTCTCACCAATGAACACGCCGGGATAATGCGTCAATATCACCTCGGGCCGTGTTAGCCGAATCAGCCCGACCAGCCGTTCCAGGTTTTCCCCATGTCCCCAGTTCGACAGCGACTCCAGCAGGTTCTGCGATGGAGTGTCCTTGCCATCCAGAAACCACACATTCGAAATATTCAGCCGGGCGCAAGCGTCCCGCGCTTCGATCTCCCGCTCATTCGCCATCGCAGGTCCGCGCTCCCGCGTGAACCGGTTCACCCCGCTGCCCCCGTGCGTACTGAAAATCACCGCCACCCGCTTATGCGCGTCGTAGATCTCTCGCGCCAGATACGGCGTAAAGAACCCCTCATCGTCCGGATGCGCCACCACTACCAGAATGTCCGCCTTATACCGCGCGTCCTCCGAATTTATCTTTTGTGGTGCCTGCGCCAACGCGGTATGTGCCGCGCACAAAATCTCTAACAGCACTAGCGCCGTGATTAGCCGCTTCATCCGTTATCTCCAGATCGGTTCTATTTTAGCCCGGTCAGTAATACCAATATACCATCGACGAAGTATCTGTAATGCCGAGACTTTCGCTTGTAATACAGTTGACATACCATATTTTGGTCGATATAGTCTGTGTAGTATGGACACTGTTAAAGTCTCTCCAAAATTCCAAGTTGTCATTCCCAAGAAATTCCGGGACCAGCTTGAACTAAAACCCGGCGAACAGCTCCAGATTTTTTTGTTCGATAAGTCCCTTCGAATCCAACGTCCTCGTCCGCTAAAAAGTTTACGCGGTCTCGCAAAGGGGATGATTTGGAAAGAAGAAGACCGTGACCATTCCGAGCGCTTCTGACCTTTTTGTCGTCGATTCGACGGGTTGGGTCGAGTATTTAGGAAATGGTCCGAAAGTCGACCGCTTTGCGACCTATTTCGAATCTCCGGTGACTCTGCTTCTTCCTTCCATTATCGTTTATGAAATACACAAGAAGATCTCACGGGAGCAGGGAAGTATACTGGCGATCGAGTTTCTCTCTCAAGCATACGCATTCGGAGATCGCCTGATCCCACTGACCCTTGAGCTGGCGGTCCTAGCTTCACAAACGAGTGCGGAGACCGGTCTACCGATGGCGGACGCAATCATTTATGCGACCGCTCATCATTACAAGGCTCAACTGATCACATCGGATTCGCACTTCGCAAACCTCCCGAGAGTTACACTGATCTGACCACGCTTGACCCTTGCGCGGCCCGCTTATACTCTAATTAACTAAATACTTTGCAGCTTTCTGCGTCTTTAGGACTCCGACCATGGATCAGATCCACGTAACTCTTCCCGACGGCAGCGTGAAGGCCTTCCCTAAAGGAACGACTCCCGTCGAGATTGCCAAGTCCATTTCACCACGCCTGGCCGATGCCGCGCTGGTCGCCAAAGTGCGCGCCAGCAACGGCAACAATCCTGCCGACAAAACCGGCATTTTCTCCAATTCCGTCGATCCCGCCGAGGATGGCAGCCTGCTGTATGACCTCCGCCGCCCGCTGGATCAAGACGTCTCCTTGCAGATCCTCACCGAGAAGGATGCCGACGCCCTCTACGTCTTCCGCCATTCCGCCGCGCATCTTCTTGCTGCCGCTGTGATGGAACTCTATCCCAACGTCAAGCTGGGCATCGGTCCTCCCGTCGAAAACGGGTTCTTCTACGAGTTTTTGCGCGATGAGCCTTTCACTCCCGAAGACCTCGAAAAAATTGAAAAGAAGATGCACGAATTGGCCTCCAAGGATCTTCAGAACGAGCGCAAGCTTCTGCCCAAAGACGAAGCTCTGAAGCTTTACAAAGACTCCAATCAGATCTTCAAGTGCGAACTCATCGAAGAAAAGGCCGATGAGCCGATGGTTTCCTTCTACACCACCGGAAAATTCATCGACTTTTGCCGCGGTCCCCACATTCCTTCCACCAAGCGCATCCAGGCGTTCAAGCTGATGAACGTCGCGGGCGCCTATTGGAAGGGCCAGGAAGGCAATCAGCAACTCCAGCGCATTTACGCGGTCGCCTTCTTCACCCAGAAAGAGCTCGACGCCTACCTCCACCGATTGGAAGAAGCCAAGCGCCGCGACCACCGACGCCTCGGCCCCGAACTCGAGCTCTTTAGCATTCAGGAAGAAGCCGGTCCCGGACTCATTTTCTGGCATCCCAAGGGCGGCCTGATTCGCACCTTCATCGAGAATTGGCTCCGCGAAGAATTGCTCAAGCGCGGCTACGATCTCGTCTTCACCCCCCACATCATGCGCTTCGACCTTTGGAAAACTTCCGGCCACGCCAACTTCTACAAAGAAAATATGTTCGGTCAGATGGAAGTCGAAAAGGACGATTACCAGCTCAAGCCCATGAACTGCCCCGGCCACATCCTCATCTACAAGTCCAAGCTGCGCAGCTACCGCGACCTTCCCGTCCGTCTCGCCGAACTTGGCACCGTTTATCGTTATGAACGCAGCGGCGTGCTCCACGGCCTTCTCCGCGTTCGCGGCTTCACCCAGGACGACGCGCACATCTTCTGCACTCCCGACCAAATCGAATCCGAAGTCGAAGCCTGTATGGAATTTGCCTACACGGTCATGAAAAATTTTGGATTCGACCAGTTCGAAGTTGAACTTTCCGACTGGGACCCCAAACATCCTGAAAACTATCCTGGAAAAGCCGAAGACTGGGCCCACGCCAGTGACGCGCTCGCCTCCGTCATGACCCGCATGAAGATTCCCTACAAGCGCATGGTCGGCGAAGGCGCTTTCTATGGCCCAAAGATCGACGTCAAGCTTATCGACGCCATCGGCCGTCCCTGGCAGCTCACCACCGTACAGTTTGATTTCAACTTGCCTGCCCGTTTCGGCTTGGAATTTGTCGGTGCCGACGGCGCTCGCCACCAGCCATTAATGGTCCACCGCGCGCTCCTCGGCTCCGTCGAGCGCTTCTTCGGCATTCTCATCGAACATTACGCCGGAGCCTTCCCGTTGTGGCTCGCTCCAACCCAAGTTGAAATCTGCCCGGTCAGCGAAAAAGTCGCTGATTACGCCAAGCACCTCTACGAAACTCTCAAGGCACACGGCATTCGCGTGCACCTCGACGAGCGCAATGAAAAACTGCCGGCGAAAATTCGCGATGCCCAGCTACAGAAAATTCCGTACATGCTGGTCGTCGGTCCCAAAGAGGCCGAAGCCGGGACCGTCAGCGTCCGACATCGCAGCAAAGGCGACCTCGGCGCTCGCTCCACTGCCGATCTGATCACCGCTCTGAAACAAGAAATCGATTCGCACAGCATTCAATAATCGCGAGCGCTACGCTGAAGATGTTTCGCTGAACTTCGCTCCATACAAGGACCTGGAGGAACCGGTGTTTCATGCTCTCTGGTCGCGTTTTTCTGTCCACCTCCTATGGCGCCGCCGCGGCGTCGCTCTCGCTCGGCTCAAAACTCTTGCCCGCTGACTCTCCTCAACCCGATCACCTGGTTCTCGGTTGCCGCGGTCTCGGCGAGGGCATCGCCTACATGCAGAAAGTTTCGGGTTACGTTGCCGCCCCCGGCGGTTCACATCCCGGCAAAGGTACACGCAATGCTCTCCTGAAGTTGGGCAGCCGCTGCTATCTCGAAATTATGGCTCCGGACCCGGCGCAACCCAAACTCGCTTGGCACCAGGACCTGCCTACCTTCACGGAACCTCGTTTGGTGGGCTGGGCGCAGCCCGCAAAGGATCTGGACAGCCTCGCTGCACAGCTCCGCTCGAAAGGCATTGCCTGCGTTGGCCCGTTTCCTGGTTCGCGCGCCAAACCCAACGGCGAACTTTTGCGTTGGAAACTCCTCGTCCTCGAAGACGACAAACAGGGTATTCTGCCCTTCTATATTGAGTGGGCCGCCGATTCCGCTCATCCCGCGGACGACGCTCCCGGTGCTTGCCGGCTCCTCTCCCTTCACCACATCGGCCACGTGAATCAGCTGCCCTCGCCGGGTCCTGACTTTCACTTGATTCCGGACCCAAGTGCGCCCCCGGCGCAATTGAAAGCCACGATGGCCGGCCTTTTCGGCGAATTCGAGTTGCTTGTCCCGCACCGTCTCCTCCGAAACTTGGAGCAAGATCCCTAAATAACGCCGCTGTTGCTCAGTTCCGCCCCGCGCATGCTATACTTTATGGTCTGCCCCATGCTGCGGTAGCCGCTGGGGTTAGCTAGTGAGACGGGGTGTTACCCGGTTCGCCGGGTGCCTTTTTTTCTTAGGGGGATTTATCGCTGAGCGGAATTTCCGGCAGGCCGACCGTATTCGCATAAACGAAAGGATACGTGCTCGAGAAGTTCGAGTGATTGACGAAGAAGGCGCGCAGTTGGGAGTGCTGCAGCCGTTTGAGGCGCTTCGCCTGGCTCGCGAGCGCGGTTTGGATTTGGTGGAGATTTCGCCCACGGCGGACCCGCCGGTTTGCAAAATCACGGACTACGGCAAATACCAGTATCAATTGAACAAGAAGGCCCACGAGCAGCGTAAAAGCAGCCGTGGCTCGCAATTGAAAGAGGTAAAGTTCCGTCCCGCTACCGCGGAGCACGATTATCAGGTTCGCAAGAACCAGATCATTCGCTTCCTCGGGGAAGGCCACAAAGTACGTGCCATGATTTTTCATCGTGGCCGCGAGATGGCTCACCAGGAAGTGGGACGCGCCAAAATGACGCGCCTCCTTGGCGAGATCGGCGATCACGGCCAGATCGAAACCATGCCCCGCATGGAAGGCAACGTTTTGGTCGCTCTGCTGGCCCCTAAAAAGGGCACCGCTACCGCCCCTCGTGCGGGTGGCTCCGCACAGGCGAACGCATAACACGCCTGTTTTGCAGGGTGCAGCGCTTTTTGCGAGCCGTGTCGTTTTTCACCGAGAGATTTTCCGAGCCGCTTCGTCGGCTCGCTACACAGGAGAGGTTTTACAGCAATGCCACGCAATTCACTGAAGCCCAAGAAGAAGCTCAAGACCCATCGCGGCGCGCGCAAGCGCTTTAAGGTCACCGCCAACGGCAAGATCCTCCGCATGCATTCCGGGAAGCGCCACTTGCTCGGCACCAAGGCCGCCAAGCGCATGCGCAAGCTCAAGAAGCTCACCAAGGTGAACGAGCGCGATGTCGCCGCCGTTCGCCAGATGCTCCCTTACGGAGCCTAAGGTTTCGCAGGGACTGCTTTCCTCCTATCCCTGCAGCGAAGTTGCGGATTCACTTCCGCTTCAGCGTGCTAGGCAGCGCTACACGGGTGCCTGCCGGCCGTTCCGCCCCGTTCGCGGGGTATCAGCGTTGTAGCAGCGGCTTCTTGCCCTGAGTTTTTGCGAAGGGTATGCCGCTGTCGCCGCAAGGCCCGCAACGCGAACATCGGAAACAAACCCGTTGCCGGATTCGCCTCGCCGCGTTTCTTCGCAACCGTTTCGTTTCCTTTGCAATTTTCAATTACGAAGGAGAAAACCCATGCCACGCGTAAAACGCGGCACCAAACGCCGGGCCCGCCGTAAAAAGTATCTCAAGCGCACCAAAGGCTTCTTCCTCACCAAGAGCAAGCTCTATCAATCCGCACAGGAAGCCGCCAATCGCGCGGATCGCTACGCAAAACGCGATCGCCGCGTAAAGAAGCGCCAGTATCGCCGCCTGTGGATCCAGCGTGTCGGCGCCGCCGCTCGTCAGAATGGCCTCACCTACGGTCAACTGATTCACGGCCTCAAAGCAGCCGGCATCGCCGTCGACCGCAAGGTGCTAGCGGACATGGCTGTCAAGGACATGCCGGGCTTCGCAGCTCTGGCAGAAAAGGCCAAGGCCTTCGCCCCCAAGCCGAAAACCCCAAAACCAGCCGCGGCCTGACAGCAGGGCAACATTTCCCGTGGGGGGCGCAGCGGGTTCATCCTGAGGTACGAAGGCCTGCGCCCCATCTCGGCAAGGTCGCTCCACTCCTCCATGTCATTCCGAACCGAATCCGCGGAGTGAGGTACGGTTTTCCATCGTGCTTTTGCGATGAATCTTTGTTGCGCAGTCTCGCGCGAAATCGTGCTCTACGTTGTATCCTGTTCTGACGCACATACATGTCGACACCAGATTCCAAGTATTCGCAAACCTTCTCGGCTCTTGGCGTCTCGACCGCCGATCAGGTTCCTCCTCTGTTCGCCGATTTGCGCTCCCGTTTTGATTCCGAGGCCGGCAGCGCCACCAACGAAAATTCCTGGAAGGCTCTTCGCGATGCGTGGCTCGGCCGCAAATCCGGTGTACTCACGCTCGTCACCGACAATTGGCTCAAACCGTCGCCACCGGAACTCAAGCGAGTGGTCGGCGCTTCCCTCAACGAACTGCGCAGTCATGTCGACGCCCAGATTGAAGCGCGTCGCCTCTCCATCGAGGCCGGCGCCGAAGCTGCTGCCACCGCCAAAGAGCGCGTCGATCTTTCCTTGCCCGGTGTTCACCGTCCCATCGGTTCGCATCACCTGATCCGCCAGGTCTTTCAGGAGATCGAGGACATTTTCTTCTCCATCGGCTTCTCCGTCGTCGAAGGCCCCGAAATCGAAACGCCTTACTACAATTTCGAAGCCCTCAACATTCCCGAGCATCATCCCGTTCGCGACGACATGGACACCTTCTATCTCGATCTGCCCAAGGGCGCTCCCGGTCCGCTGCTGCTGCGCACCCACACCTCGCCCGTGCAGATTCACACCATGGAGAAGCGCCAGCCTCCCGTACGCGTCATCGTTCCCGGCAAGGTTTACCGTCGCGACAATCCCGACGCCACCCACTCGTTCGCATTCCATCAGATCGAGGGCCTCGCCGTCGATTCCGACATCACCTTTTGCGATTTCACTGGCACCATCGATTACTTCGTGCAGCAGTTCTTTGGCGAAGGTGTGAAAACCCGCTTCCGCCCCAGCTATTTCCCGTTCACCGAACCTTCGGTCGAGTTTGACGCCTCCTGCGTTTTCTGTGGCGGCACCGGCACCGCAACAGCCGGCAGCACCTGTGGCAAGTGCAAAGGCGCGGGCTGGATTGAACTGTTTGGCGCGGGGATGGTCGATCCCGCCGTCTATGGCTTCGTGAATTACGATCCGAAGAAGGTCAGTGGCTTCGCCTTCGGCATAGGCATCGATCGCCTGGCTATGCTCAAGTACGGCATCGACGACATCCAGGTCTTTTTCCAGAACGACGTGCGCTTCCTGCGCCAGTTCCCCTAGCGGAATTGACTTCCTTGGCAAGATCCAAGGATGGTCCGAAATATCCCCGCTTGTGTCGGGAGTGGAAGCGCGCACTCTGCAATGAGCGGGCATCGTAATTAGCGGTACCGGGGGTCGGGGCTTTAGCTCCGACATAAAGACCCAGACAAAATGGGCTTTAGCCCCTGAGGAATTGGTTTTACTGTTAACTGAGAACCGAAGACTGCTCATGCCTTTCGTCGACGCCAAACAGCGCTTCTCCGACCGCGTAGCCGACTATGTTCGCTACCGCCCCGGCTATCCGCCTGCCCTGTACGACGTTTTGACCACCGATTGCGGCTTGCGTCGGGACCATGTGATCACCGACATCGGCTCCGGCACCGGTCTGCTCAGCAAACTCTTCCTTGATCGCGGCAACCCAGTCTTCGGCGTCGAGCCCAATCCCGAAATGCGCGCCGCCGGCGAAGAATTTCTGCGCGACTATTTCCAGTTCACCACCATCAACGGCTCTGCGGAAGCCACCACGCTCTCCAATGCTTCCGTCGATTTCATCACTGCCGCCCAAGCTTTCCACTGGTTCGAGCCGCAGGCCACGCGCCGCGAATTCCAGCGTATCCTCAAGCCTGGCGGCTTCGTCGTCGTCGCCTGGAACGATCGCGTCATCTCCGAATCGCCTTTCGCCCGCGAATACGAAGATCTACTGCGCCGCTTCAGCACGGATTACACTCGCGTCCGCGAATCCTATCCCGAGGCAGACGCGATGCGACAGTTCTTCGGCAAAAATCCGCTGCGCCATCGCGAGCTTCCCAATTTCCAAGACTTCGACTTCCAAGGCCTCGTCGGCCGCTTGCGCAGCAGTTCTTACGCGCCCAAAGAAGGCCATCCTAACCACCAGCCGATGATGAGCCAATTGCGGAAAATTTTTGATGCGAACCACGCAGACGGCCGCGTACGCATGGTTTACACCACGCACATCTATTTCGCACAATTGGAGCGCTGAGAATCGCCATGAAAGTGGGCTACAACTGGTTGAAAGAGTTTGTCGACGTCACTTCCTCGCCGGAAGAGATTGCCTCGCGCCTCGCTCTCGCCGGAACGAACATTGCC
This sequence comes from Verrucomicrobiia bacterium, assembly GCA_035506955.1. Classification (GTDB taxonomy): domain Bacteria; phylum Acidobacteriota; class Terriglobia; order Acidiferrales; family UBA7541; genus Acidiferrum. Next base: position 14,741 of record DATJOO010000101.1, on the reverse strand, counting down.
GGTATCGAAAATGGCCCCCATGGCGCCGTCATCGATGCGGAAGTTACCTCCAATCGGCCTGACTGTCTTGGCATGCTCGGCATCGCCCGCGAGGTCGGCGCGATCTATTGCCTACCCATCAAGAATGTCGTCCCCACGCCTGCCGAAAGCGCTTCTGCAAAAGCCGGTGATGCCATCACCGTCAAGATCGAAGCTCCCGAACTCTGCGGCCGCTTCACCGCGCGCGTCATTCGCAACGCAAAAATTCAGCCTTCCCCCGCTTGGCTCAAGAATCGCCTCGAAGCCGCGGGCGTGGCCAGCATCAACAACGTCGTCGACATCAGCAATTACGTAATGCTTGAAACCGGCCACCCTCTGCACACCTTCGATTACGACTTGGTTCACGATCACAGCATTGTCGTTCGTCGCGCCAAGCCCGGGGAAAAAATCCGTACCCTCGACGCCGTCGAGCGCATCCTCGACCCCAACGTGCCGGTCGTCTCCGACGGCGATGGCTCACGCGCTGTGGGCATCGGCGGCATCATGGGCGGCGCCGAAACCGAAATTTCCTTCTCCACCAAAAATGTTCTGATCGAGTGTGCCTGGTTCGATCCCATTGCCGTCCGTCGCGCCGCTCGTTCTTTAAAACTTCACACCGAAGCCAGCACGCGTTTCGGCCGCGGCGCCGATCCCGAAATGGCCGAAGTCGCTTCGCGCCGCGCCGCCGAGCTCATCCTGCAAGTGGCGGGCGGCACACTTCTCTCCGGCCTAGTCGATGTATATCCGCTCAAGCGCGCTCCCAAGAAAATCACCCTCACTCGCGCAGAGTTTCTGCGCATCATGGGCGCCGACGTTCCCGATAAGGAAGTCGAGTCCATTCTTTCTGCCCTCGGTTTTGCTCCTGTTCGCGCAGATCACACGCCCGGGGCAGCGAATGCCTTGCTGGCTGCGTGGCAATGCACGCAACCTTCCTGGCGCGCCGACGTCGAGCGCGAAATCGACCTCATCGAAGAAGTCGCTCGCGTTTATGGCATGGACAAGTTTCCGCCGCGATTGCCTGCCGCTCGTGCCGGAGCCGCTCGTCTGCCGCATCAGGAAGCAGAAACCCGCTTGCGTGAACGTCTCATCGGCCTCGGCTATCACGAAATTCTCACCATTCCCCACGTGGCCGACGAACGCAACGAACTGTTTCGTCCCGCCGACGCGATTCCCGCAAAGCTTGCTAATCCGCTCAGCGAGGAAGCCGGCGTTCTGAAATCTACGGGCGCAGTCACCATGGCCGCGGCCATTGAGTGGAATCTCAATCACGGCCAACGCAATGTCCGCCTATTCGAAATTGGCCAGCACTATCGATTCGTCAACGGTAAGCCTGTGGAGTCGCGCGTCCTCACCATCGGCGCCACGGGCGCCGCGCGCACCCAGGGTTTGTATGATTCGCCACGCGAATACGATTTCGGCGACCTGAAAGGCGATCTCGACGCCGTCGGCGAACTTTCCGGCGGCCTGCTCTGGGAAAGCGTCGGACCTGACTGGCTGAATCCCGCCAAGCGCGGCACCATCCATCTCGACAAGGAAGGGAATCCACTGCTCGGCGTTGCAGGCCTGCTCACCAAACGCGTCGCCGACAAGCTAAAATTCCGTCAGGACGTCTACCTCGCGGAAATTGCGCTGGGGCCACTCTACTGCATGTATTACGGCGTGAAGAACAATCGCCGCTATCAGCCGCTGCCACGTTTCCCGGGCGTAGACCGCGACTTTTCGTTATTTCTGAACGACGGCGTCACCTTCGCCGCAGTCCAGCAAACGATCGAGGCTCTGGGGATTCCCGAAATCGCTTCCATCGAAGCAACCGACCTTTTCCGCGGCAAAAACGTTCCGTCCGGAAAATATTCACTGCTCGTCCGCGTCACCTTCCAAAGCAAGGAATCCACATTTACCGACGCGCAAATCCACGAGTTTTCCGCCCGCATCGTCTCCGCCCTCGAGAAAAATCACGGTGCCACCTTGCGCGCCCAGTAGTGTAGGGCCCGCTTCTGCTTGTCCTGACGCAGGAAGGCAGGCGGCTGGTTCGTTTTTCCTTGCGTCTTGGCTTCAATCGACAAAACAATCAGGTCATTCCGAGCGTAGCGAGGAATCTCTCTTCGATCGATCCTCAGGCAAAGACCCAACCAGCCTTCCCTACTCCGACTGTTTAAGCGCCCGTTCCACCAGCGTCAAACACCGTTCCGCCTGTTCCTTCAGCAACTCCTCGCGTTCCCCGCGTTCTTTGCGCAAACTATGCAATTCATCCGCTATCGACATCGCCGCCAAAACCGCCACCTTTTGCGTATCCACCGTCGGCGTCATTCCCGCGATCGCGCGCATCTTTTTATCTACATACTCAGCGAGCTCATGGATGTACCCTTCCTCGAGATCCGCCGTGATCGGATAAACCTGCCCAAAAATCTGCACCTTTATGCTATGCGACATATAGATTCGCCTCGGAATACTATCCCCATGGACGCCTTCACTCCATTGGACTCAGTTCCACCCGGTTCCTTCCCTTCCTTTATCTCCTCTGTGTCCTCCGCTTCCTGCCTCACTGCGACCACGCGGTCGGATTGCGGTCCCACCGGTGCTCCCTCAGTTTCTTATTCAATTCCGCTGGCAGCGGCCCCACCGCACTCGCCGCACAATTGGCTTCCACATTTTTGATTTTACGCATCCCGGGAATCGTCGTACTCACATCGTGATTCCCCAGAATGAAGCGCAAGGCCATCTCGGCCATGGTGCTGCCGTGCGGGATCAGCGGTCGCAATGCTTCCGCATGCGCCACGCTCGACTTCAGGTTCTCCGCCACAAAATAAGTATTTCGCCAATCGCCCGCCGGCCATTTGGAATCCACCGTCAGTGTCCCTGTCAGCGTGCCCTCATCAAAAGGCACGCGTGCAATCACCGCCACGTCGCGCAACCGGCAGACCGGGAACAGCGCGTCCTCCGGATTCTGGTCGAAAATGTTGTAAATCACCTGCACCGCCTCCGCATGACCCTCGAGTACTGCGCGCATCCCGTTCCATGGCTCCCAGCGGTTGATGCTCGGCCCAAACGCGCGCACCTTGCCACCTTTTTTCATTTTCTCGATCGCCCGTGGCAATCGTTCATCATTTAGCCAGCGGTCTTCCCAGGTGTGAAACTGCATCAAATCGATGGTATCCACGCCGAGATTCTTCAAACTCTTCTCGATGTAGTCCTCCACGTATTCCGGTGGGTAACAATCCTCAAGATGGAACGTACGCGTGCTCGGCCAGCGCCGGTTCTTTGGTGGAATCTTTGTGGCCACATACAACTGCTTGTCAGGACCGCCCGCGGAATCACTTCTGTGTTCCTTCAGAATGCGCCCCAGAATCTGCTCGCTCTTCCCGTCTCCATAAGCCCACGCAGTATCGAAAAAATTGCACCCCAACTCCACCGCGCGGTGCAGCGATTTCAGCGTCTCCGCTTCGTCCGACCCGGTCCACCCCGCCAATCCCCACATGCCATATCCAATTTCGCTGACCTTCCAACCCGCGCGTCCAAATCGCCGGTAGTTCATCACCCATGTCTCCTGAGAATCCCGAGCCATTGTACCTTGTAGCACAGGCTCCGCGCGCCCGCGCAATTTCCTGCTCTACCGCCAGTACATCCGAAATTTTCCCAGTACGCTGCTGGAGCATGGCCCGGAGTCGCTCTTCCGTCTCGCGCGCATTCTTCAGTCGCGCCACCAGATCCGCGTGCGGCTGTGTAACTTCTGCGCCCGATTGCGACTCATTCTCGACCCGTCCCAACGCTTTCAATTCGGCCAAGGCGGCACACGCAGCGAAGCCTGCAAAGTGCGTGGCACGCCCTCGGCAGTGTTGGCCGTTAATGTCGCCGCATAGCCACGGTGACACGTCAGAATCGCATCGACATTCGCTCGCGTCGCTGCAAAATCTTTCACCATCAATGACAGCGACACGCTTCGCGCAATCATCGGCTCCGCGACTGGCGCTGGCGTTGGCACTTGACCACCCACAATTCCTTTTGGCGCAATCCAGGCAGCTGAATCTTCCGTCGCTCCACGAAGTTCCTCCTGCGTCCCCTCGTAAGCCTCCGTCTTTGCTTCGGCATGCTGGCGTGGGCTTGCAACATCCAACATCGGTCCTTCCGGCACCTTCACATCCTGCTTGCTGGCTGGCAAACGGCCCGCTTCCGTTCTTGCCCGTCTGTATTGGTAATGACGTGAGCAGCAAAAAAGTTCCCTGCGGAATGGACAGATTTTATCGAAGCGTTTATTTCTGTCGGGCGCGAAGAGTTTGCGGCGCCGTCACATGGCCCGCTAATTCGTCTTGCGACGCCACCAGTCGCAGCTTGAAACAGCGCGCATTTTCGTCCCAGTAGATGCTGTCCTTATGCGCGTTCCACGCCGCTGTCCACTGCTCCTGCACAAATCTTCGTCCCTTCCGTTGCAGGAACTTGCGCCAGCAGGGCTCTCCGGGTTTCTTACACTCCATTTGCAGCGCATCCAGCTCCGGCAGGTCCGCCATTCGCAAATCCGAACTGGTGAACAGATCAAACAGCAGGGAATTCGCGATATCGCCTGCGGCCGTGTATTTCCAAAGATCGTACACAGAATGTTTGGTTTTCCGGGTATCGGTCAGTTCAGAAATCAGCAGGGGAATGGCGTCTTTGCCCAGCGCCAAGACCTGATCAACCACTTGCGAATCGCAGTATTCCTTATCCTGAAAACGCCCCATCGTCCGGCAAGATCCCGGCGCGGTCAGTTCGTCAAAGCGCCACAGAGGAATTTCCCCGGGGGCGGCCGGTTTACTTTGCGCCCCGGCCATAGCACAACTGGCCACGAAAAACAGCGAGAGCAGCCCCCGAAAACAAAATCGAACCCCGCACAGCATCGCGTGAATCTACACGCCTGCCGTGGTTCTGGCAAGTACGTTCCGCGGCGTTCTATTGACGCTTTGCCGCAATCGTTTTGGCTTCGTTCAATTCCGGACGATCCGCTCCGCCCGGGCAATTTTCCGCCAGTTTCGCATAGAAGACTTGCGCGCCTGCGCTATCGCCCATGGCTCGCGCACTCCGGCCCGCCCCCAGCAACGCGTCGAAGCGGTTCGGCGCATTCTTCAACACCACGGAGTATTCCGCCAGCGCATCGGAGTTGCGCTTCATTTCCAGCAGCATATCCGCCAGCATTTCCCGCGCCGGAATAATCACGCCGTCGCTGCCGTTTTTTTCCTCGTGCGCCGCCGCGGCCCGTAATTCATTCAGCGCCTCCTCTGTTTTTCCCTGGGCATACGCAAGCCATGCCTCCGCCTCGCGCAGGTCCGTGGCCTTTTCCGCGGATACTTTGTAACCCTCCTTGCGCGCACGGTCCTGACGTGCCTGCACGCACTCTGCCAGATGCTGCACGGAGGCTTGCGCTCCGGCTACGTCGCCGCTTCGTGCCGCGCCGATCGCGCGTGCCCAATACGCGCTGTCCTGCTCGTCTCGCCGAATCGCTGGCACTTTCAGGCCGGCAGCTTCCTTCCAGCGATTCAGGTCCAGCGTGGTGACTGCTTCAAAATAGGCGCGATGTTGTGCTTTGCTGGCTTCATCAGCGCCCACTACTTGATCCAGTTGCGCAATCACCTCGCGGGCCTTCGCCTCTTGCCCGGTTTGCAGGTATGAATAGGTCAAAAAGTCCATTGCGTGAATTTGGTAATGCGCCTCGGCCCGATGCTCCTCCGCCGCGCGACGAGCAACCGCCCACGCCGCTAGATTCGAATTGATCGAATCCTGCCACAACCCCAGACGCACAAAAATGTGCGACGGCATGTGGATCGCGTGCGCCGAATCTGGAGCAATTTCCGCGTAGCGGCGCGCCGCCGCCAATCCCTCAGGCGCAAGCTCCGGCCGGTCCGCGGCGTGAATCAAGTAATGCGCCACGCCGGGATGGTCGGGATATTTTTCGAACAGCGGATTCAGAATGGCGATGGCCTTTTTCTGCTCCTCTAACCCATTCACGTCATCGTCATTGTCCGCAAGCACCACCAATCCGAGTGCGGTAAACGCTCCCACTTCCACATCGTCGGGCATCTGCTTGTGGAGTTGCTCCATCGACGCTGCATACGCCTTAATCCGGTCCGTGTGCGTCAACTTGGCATTGTCCCGATAAAAAGCGGCCGCGGCCACAAGGAAGCCTTGCTCTTTCGCCGTCCCCGGGTGCAACTTTTGCGCTTCCGCAATCTCTTCGCGGCCTTCTTGTATCTGTTTTTCGTCGGGAACACTCCACAGTTGCTCCCACAAAGACATGGCCTTGCCCCAATGGGCCATCGCGCATTGGCCATCGGCGGCTTGCGCCTGCTCGAAAGTTTGCCGCGCCTCCTTGTATTGGAAGGAATGCAGCAGCGCCAATCCCTTATCGAGCAGTGGTTGCGCTTCCGCGGAGCAACTCGCCTGGAAGTACACCTTGCCCAAATGTGGTGCCCCCGCCGGCGCTTGCGCGAGGGCCACCCCAGCGCAACCGAGAAGCACCATAAGCACGAGCCCGCGCGCCTTCGCCACAGCGCACCTCCCCACCGCGCCCGCCATTCTACCCTGTTCCGCTGACCAGCTGAACGTTTCGCGCGCACCAACTGCCGCGGTTGGACGCCGGGACTCAGTCGAGGGATAATACGCTCTGGAGCGGTACTTCGAAGCAGGTGAGGACGCGAAAGCCGTTTGAACCGTAACGAATCTCTGGGGTGCTGCGGATAGTCAGCTTGTGTGCACGGCCTGTCCCGTCGGCGAGTCTCTCCAGACCCGCGGGCGGGGCAGGAAAGCCTAATGGTTGGCTCGTGGTACCCACCTAATACGGAGGTTCACGGCCTAGCTTCCCACGGCGGAGCAGTTCCGCTCCTTTTTCTATCGCTGTTTCTCGGCCAAGGACCGAACTCTCTAGCTCATGCGCGTGCTCTTCATCGGAGATATCGTCGGCTCCCCCGGCCGGCAAATCGTTCGTGACCGCCTCCCCGATATCATCGAACATCAGCACATCGACCTCGTCATCGCCAACGGCGAAAATTCCGCCGCGGGTTTCGGCATCACCCCCCGCATTGCCGAGGAACTCCTGCACCATGGTATTGACGTGCTCACCGGCGGCAACCACAGTTGGGACCGCAAAGAGATTTTCGAGTTTATTCCCCACGAGCCCCGCTTGCTGCGCCCCGCCAACTTCGCCGAAGGCAATCCGGGTTCCGGCCTCTATGTCGGCACCGCCAAGAATGGCGTGAAGTATGCCGTATTGAATGTGCAAGGGCGCGTCTTTCTCCCGCCCAACGACGATCCTTTCAAGAGAGCCGATTGCGAACTCGCCAAGCTGCCTGCTGACGTGGCCTTCGTCCTCGTCGATGTTCACGCCGAAACCACCAGCGAGAAGATCGCCTTTGGCTGGCACCTCGACGGCCGCGTCAGCGCCCTTGTCGGCACTCATACTCACGTGACTACCGCCGACGAACGCGTTCTCCCCGAAGGCACCGCCTACATTACCGACGTGGGCATGACCGGCCCCCACGACGGCATCATCGGCATGGAGCGCCACGCCATCATCAAGAAATTCCTCGACGGTCTACCCACGCGCTTCGAAGTCGCCAACGGCGACATCCAGATGAATGCTGTGCTCATCGAAACCGACGACGCCGGCCCCCGCAATCCCTCCGGACGCCTCCGCGCCAAATCCATCGGCCGTCTCCGCCTTCGTCTCGACTGAGTCGTCTTCCTCTGTCTCAAGTAACCCGTGCCCCAAGCAACCACTGCTCATTTGCGGTAATCTGAATCGTCATGCGCCGCATCTCAGCCGCACTGGCCTTCCCCGCTGCCCTTCTGCTTATCCTCGCTACTTTTTTCGCCGTACGCGGTGCGGCCCAGAATGAGGTCGAAGACGACTTAATGGCCTCGCGCCGCCTGTTCGGCGAGATTGGCCCGGGCCTCCGCGCACTTCGCCACGCCGCGAACGGGAACTACTACATCCTGGCATCGCCTTCCCTCGGTGTCGCCATTTTCGATGCCAAGGGCCACCGCGTAAAGATATTTGGCGCGCCTCCGGAAGAACCGGGCACCAAGGCCTCACGAGCACTGATCGCGTTTGGCGAGGATTGTGACGTCGACGCCCAGGGAAATGTCTACGTCGCGGATACCGTCTACAACCAGGTGAACGAATTTGCGCCCGATGGCACGCAACTTCGCTCGTTTCCCGCAAATCTCGTACTTTCGTTGGCTGTGCTGCCTGCCGGCGAGATCGCCGTCACCACCCGCGAGCCTTCACACCACATTACCGTCTACGGACCTGATGGCAAGATCGCGCGCGAGCTTGGCGACCTTGAATCCATGTCTTCCCGCCCAGACATTGACCGTTACCTGAATCTCGGACGCGTGGCTTCCGACCCTCAAGGGCATCTCTTCTACGGATTTACGTATATGCCCGAGCCCACCGTCCGCGAGTTCGATCGTCTCGGCTCCGCCATCCAGGATTTTGTCTTCACCGGCTTGGACGCTTTCCCGGAAGCCGCCGCGACCCGTAAGGCCATCGTTCGTTACGAGAACACTCCTGGCCCTTTAGCCTTTCACCCGATCCTGACTGCTTTTGGCGTAGACCCGGTGGACGGCGATGTCTGGATGGGCTTACATAACACCTTGCTGCACTTCGATAAGGACGGAATCCGTCGTTCCGAGTACCAAATCTACACGCCGAAAGGCAGACCACTGGAAGCCTCAGTCATTTTGGTTGAACCGGACCGCCTCTTAATCGGCTCGGACCCTCTGGGTATCTATGAGTTTCATCGACCCGATCGAAAATACTAAAAATTTACCAAAGTTTTCCTCAACTCCAATTGCACCATTTCGGTGCACTTCACTTGCGATCTACTTTTCTCCTCCCCAAATTGCTTTGTTTTTCGTTTCTTTTTTCCGCACTTGCACATTTTCAGTGCTTGTGGAAAAGTTGTGAATGGCGTGTGAACGTTAGTACTGGCCCTCGCGCACTTTTCGCTTGCTCCGTTCGTGACAGTGCGCGAGAATCCATCCAGTTTTGATTCAGTGGAACGTGGTCCTGCAAATCTGAACGGGCTGCGCGGAACCACAGGGGCAAAGAACATCCGTTCCTGCGCAGCTAAATACGAACTCCAAGGCGTGATGCTTTAGGGCCTAATTTTGCTTTCCACAGGTTTTACACACCTGTGGAAATATATCGCTTTTGGCTTTTTCACATACGATGACTACTGCTACCCAAACCCTTGCTTCTCTCAATGTCTGGGACAAATTCCTGGAACTCATCAAGTCCAGAGTGAGCATTAACACCTACTCCACCTGGTTTCAGCCTACCCGCCTGAACCGCCAGGAGGGGGATACGCTCTACATCCAGATTCCCAGCGCTGTCTTCCGTCAGGTGCTTACCCGCACCTACGGCGAAATCATCAAGGCGGTGTTCCACCAGATGGGCACCCCCAACACCAAGGTGCAATATGTCTGCACCGAAGAAGAGCCTGTACAGGCTGCCCCGGCTGCTTCCGCCGTCAAGCAGTCCAAGCTCGATTTCGAAAGCAGCGATCACCAACTCAACAATCGCTATACCTTTGACACCTTCGTCGTCGGCAAGTCCAATGAGTTCGCGCATGCCGCTTCCCGCGCCGTCGCCGAGCAGCCTTCGAAGGCCTATAACCCGCTCTTCCTTTATGGCGGCGTAGGCATGGGCAAGACCCACTTGATGCACGCCATCGGGCACATGATTAAGAAGCGCAACCCGGCTATGCGCCTCAGTTACGTCAGCGCGGAGAAGTTCACCATTGAAGTTATCAACTCTCTTCGCTTCGACCGCATGATCAGCTTCCGCGATCGCTTCCATACCGTCGACGTGCTTCTCGTGGACGACATCCAGTTCATCGCCGGCAAAGAGCGTACCCAGGAAGAGTTCTTCCACACCTTCAACGCCCTCTACGAACAGCAGAAGCAGATCGTGATCTCGTCCGATTGCCTTCCGAAAGACATTAACTCCATCGAAGAGCGTCTGCGTTCGCGTTTCGAGTGGGGCCTGATTGCCGATATACAGCCGCCCGACCTCGAAACCAAGATCGCCATTCTCCAGAAAAAGGCCGAGAACGATCGTTTCCATCTGCCCGATGAAGTCGCCGAATATATCGCGCGCGCCATTAAGTCCAACGTGCGCGAACTGGAAGGCGCTCTGACCCGCTTGATGGCTTACGCCTCTCTGACCGGTACGGCCATTTCTTTGACCACCGCTCAGCAGGTGCTCCGCAACATCATCGCTTCCCAGGAAAAGCGCGTCACCATCGACCTGATCCAGAAGCGCGTCAGCGAGCACTTCAATCTTCGCGAGCAGGATCTCAAGATCCGCAGCAACACCCGCGCCATCGCCTTCCCGCGCCAGGTGGCCATGTACATCGTCAAACAGCTCACCACTGCTTCGCTTCCCGAAATCGGCCGCCAGTTCGGTGGAAAGCATCACACCACCGTGCTCCACTCCATCAACAAGATTGAAGAGCTGCGCCGCTCCGACAAGGAACTGAATCGCACTATCACTCGCCTGATGGATGCGCTGCAGTAGGTTGTACCCTCATCGAAGGTCTGACGGGCCCGCGTTTAATCGCGGGCCTTCCTTTTTGGAGTGCGCGAGCCCAGCTCCCGCCGGCGCCATAACCTAATACCCGGCATTAACCGATGAGCGGTATCGACCAAACTGTTCTGTTCTAGCTGGAACTCCCAGTGTCACCGGCACGCGTTTGTCTTCGCTTGTCAAAAAAGGGAACGATGATCGCTATTTCGCGGCCGCAAACGTCAGTGGTTGTGTTACGCGTATCGGGAAGTCAGGCAACCAGATCTGCAGATCCACATCGCCCGCCTGCTCGGCCTTATATTCCACGTCGTACGTTTCTCCCACGCTGATCAACAATTCCGCGGGCGATGACTTACATTGCACCGGCGGCAGGTCCGCTCCATCCTTCGCGATCACCTTCCATTGCCGTCGCGTGTCATTGCCCACCAGGCGCACGTGCATCTCAGATTCGTTGTCGGTGATGTTGATCATCCGGAACCGGTACGATATTCCCGTTTTTAGCCTCGCCGGGTACGGTTCAGGCGTACCGTTGATCAGCAACATCGTGGGCAGCGGACCGTATTTCGCGAGCCCGAACACGAATGTTTTGTCATGTTCCGGATCGTATGTCTGGCCTGGCTCCAAAACAATCAGCGGGCCATAGAGCCCGTTCACCAGCTGCGTCGCGTCATGCGCGTGCGTGTGGTAAATGAACGTCCCCGCGCGTGGTGGAGTCATGCGCGCCACAAATGTTCCACCCGCCTCTACCGACGGCGTGATTTGTTGCCCCGACCCCGTCCACCCGGGGACGCCATCATAGTAGCTCTCGAGCTCCATCCCGTGCCAATGGATCGACGTCTCGTGTGCGCTTTCGTTTTTCACCTCAATCTCCGCCGCTTCACCGCGAATCAGCACGATGGGTGGACCCAACAACGCAGCTTTCTTCTTCCCGTTCACGGCCTTTGCATTCCCGGCTGCAGGTGCGGCCAGATCATTTACCTCAACTTGGTACAACGGTATTTTTTCCGGATTGTCGGAAATCACCAGCTGCACCTTATGCGGCGTACGCACCAATGCCCTTTCTGTTTTCGCCACACCGCTTCCAGGAAGCACCGTGATTCCTAGGATCAGGCCGCCCATTCCCGCTGCGTGCTCGTGCGCCGCTTCGTTCCCCCCGCCTTTTGCCTCAGCCGCCTCCAGCGGCTGCATATGCGCCACCATGTGACAGTGAAACAGCCAGTTTCCTTCGCGCTCGGGAGTCCACGTCATATCAAATACGTGGCCCACAGCAATATGCTCGGTCACCGCCAATCGCCGCTCTTCCGGAGAGTACTGCGCAAAGCGCTCTCCGTCCCCTACGCCGTCCACCGTGAAGAAAAATCCGTGCAGGTGCATCGCGTGGTCCGACAAACTCGGGTTCAACACACGCCAGTGTGTCGTCTCACCTACCTGGTAGCTCAGCTGTTCCGTGTACGGCCAGCTCTTGCCATTTAGAAAAAGAATTTCCTCTCGATTTTCATCTTCTCCTTTTTCCCAAAGACCGATCACCATGATGCGATCGGTTGCCTTTGCTCCTGGAGCGTCCACCACAAAGGCTCCCGAAAGCAGCGTCTCCTCTTCTCTGCGGTCTTCCAAGGAATGACCACCTGTGGTTGCCCAGTACAAATACGTTCCAGGCTCCCCAGCCAGGAATTGCACTTCGCGCGTTTCTCCGGGCGCCAGCGTCAGCGCATCATTCGCATTTCCGGGATGCTGGTGCAGGCCATAGATTTCCGCCGCCGCCGGCAGTGCATTGTGAATCCTTGCGTCAATTCGCGTTCCTTGTATTACTCGGATCAGCGGACCTGAACTTTGCGGTGCCCCGCTGCCCTCGGCAAACGCGTACACGTCCCGGTAAACGCCTCCCTCCTTTTCCGGATACCAGCGGCCCGCTCGCAGTTCCAGATGCACCTGCAGCACTCCATCCTTAAACTGCCCCCCGGGCGTGCGGTTGTCATTCGCGATTACCGCGGGCAAAGGCCCGTTGGCCGCCGTGCATGCACACGCGATAACGCCAAGGGCAAGCAAGAGAGTTCCTACGCTACGCGCACGCCGCATAACGCCTCCGAACGCAAAATTGTCTACAGGAGCCCGGTTTTGTGGGTCTAAGGGTATTCCGCTGGAATCATTTCGTCAAACCAGCCGCGGCACGCCGAGTCCATGGCTCGCTCGAATCCCACGGAAACACCAAAGGAAAAAGGGGCGGACCAGGTCTTTCCGCCCCTTGTACTCGGCGGACGCTGACGGAGGGCGCATCCGCACGTATTGTGTATGCTCAATAGCCTAAGTTATATCGTGGTACGATACAAGATCTTTTGTTGCCTTTTTTGTGTAAAGATACTGCCCATCGTCTGGTAATTGGTGTGCAAAAAGAGATCAGGAAATCGCGTGTGTGCGCTTGCCTAACAACTTCAACCGCTCCTCGTGATTCAGCGGCTCCCAGGGAACCAGTTTCTCCGCCAGCACATCCATCCGCCGCAACAGCGTCAACTCCCGGAACACCCCGAAAAAGTCCAAGTCCCGAAACACCAATGAGCCCGACTGCTTCATGCGCACGCGCAGCCGTTCGAAATGCTCCGGCATTTCCGTCCAGTGCAATCCGGACCGGTGGTGATGCGCCAGGTGGTATCCCTCGTTCATAAAATTCACTTCATCCACCACCGTCACCGTATTTGCAAAATAATCCTCGGGATGCTCCGGGTCACAAAACGCGTGCTGCACCCACGCGGTGATGGCGTTGATAAAATTCATGCACAGCATGGGCATCAGTACAAAGAAAATTCCGATCCTCCAGCTGTACGCAAACATCGCCACGAAATAAGCGTAATAACTCATCATGCCCCAGGCCATCCGCTTGCGGTTCTTTTCGTCGCCGTGCGCCCGAAAATACAAGTACGGAGCTACGCCCAACACCGTCCACATGTTGTCGGATAGATACGCGAAGAAGTCCAACCGCTTCGTGCGGTCGTACCCCATCGTGTTGCGCGTGTCATCGAACCCGGCGTTCTCCCGATGGTGCAGGCAAACATGCGCCGTGCGTCCAAGCTCCGGTATATTTCCGTAGAAATACCCGAGAAAAAATTCAAAGTAGCGCCCGAAAATTCCGTCGTAGATCCCCGAAAAATAGCCTTGTTTCCGGTGCGCCTCCAAATGACTGGCGCTGAACATGCGGATAAACCGTTGGAACTTCAGCCCGTACAACGCGAAATAAAACGCGATGATCAGCCCTAGCCGCGGCCTACCCAGCACAAGTTGCATCACAAATATAGGTACCACCGTCACCGTAAGCGAAATCGCCATCCGCAAGGCAGGGGTATCGCGGGTGTCCCGCAGCACCCTTGCCCCAATTCGCGCAATCAGTCGATCATACGCGTGCGAGAGGAATTCATACCCGCGGCGTAAAGGCCCGACTCGCGCAAGAACGCGCGCTATTCCATACCCTCCGAAAGAAAGCGCAGCCACCGGCAATGCCGCTAGTGTGCTGGCCAATCCCATCAACACCGCAAAACTCTGGTACACCAACAGCAGTCTGGGCTTGGCGCCAAAACTCATCGTCAGCGACGACACTCCAAGTTCGGTTTGGTACGTCTCCATTGCAGCCCCGCGCGGACAAAGCTGTAATTGGTCTTCGAACCGCCATCTTAGGCCGCTCCCCGAAACCAGGTCAACAACTTTACAGTTTGGAGTGCTACCGCTTTGCTTGCCCTAGTTTTTTGCGCTGCGCCGCCGCTTTCACGAGACATTCGGTATGCTTGGCATACCGCCGTGTCGCAATTCCCTGCAGCACAGGATTCAGCCTGTGTTCTTTATTGCCTTTGCAGTAGCTGCCTTTTGCTTACCCTGACGCAGGAAGGGAGGCGCGCTCGTTTTACGCCTTCCGCGCCGCCGAGAAAATCTCTACCAACCGCTCCGCAATCAGCCTGTCCTCGCCATCTTTCAGTTGCCACACCGCAAACCCAAACGTATTCGGGTCGCGCGCCGGCCGGTGCTGAACTGGCTTCTCATTCGTCGGCGCGTCCGGATCGCGTCCGCGCATCCCGCTGACGCCCGCTCCCATGCTCCCAATCCCGATGGGCCGGGTATCCGCCAACTGCTGCATCACTTCCTGGCCCGAAAGGTTCAGTTTCGCGGGGTCGATCTGCCAACTATA
>DATJOO010000100.1:0-6484 GCA_035506955.1 Verrucomicrobiia bacterium | reverse complement strand
CCAAATTAACTGCGCCACATAGGCTTCCACCGCCGAGAGGATACCAATGACCACACAGGTCAGAACCGTGGCGAGCAGAATATTTCTGCGAGGATTTTCGGCTTCTTCGGAAAGTGTGGAGATGCCGTCGAAACCGATATAAGTGAGTACCGCGATGGACGTACAACCGAACAGACCGCCCCAAGTGAAGGTGTGCGGATCGTAAAAGGGACGGGTGAAATAGGCGGCATCGTGGGGTGCGCCAAAAATAAAGCGAGCCCCGGCGATGAAGATAGCCACCACAACCGCGCCCATGGCGATGGCCATGCCGGTATTGATGCGCGCGGACGTCTTGATGCCGCGAATATTGAGCAGCGTGAACAGCACCGCAAAGAAAATCTTCCAGAACCACGCGGGAACCCCGGGAGCGAATTGATTCGCCTGTCCAGCACACCACACGGTACAGATCAGCGGGTTGAGCATGTAGTCCATCACCATGCTCCAGCCAGTGATGTATCCGACGGTGGGATTCACTTCTTGTGCGACGTAGGTAAAAGCGGAACCGGCGCTGGGGTATGCGCGGGCCATACGGCCGTAACTGATTCCGGTAAACAACATGGCGACCATGGCGATAAGGATGGCAGTGACGACATGGCCGCGGCCGCGATCGCTGAGCACCCCGAAAACCGACATGGGCGCGACCGGCTGAATCACAATGATCCCATAGAGGATGAGATCGGTGAGAGTGAGAGTGCGCCGCAGGCCGGGACCCGCGGCTTGGGTGGTGCTGGCTTCCGCGCTCGAGCACCTCTCCTTTTGGCCGGACGGCTCCCATCGTGGGGCGAGAGCACGACGGCACGGGTAAGATTTTTCGGCGCGTCGGGGTTGAGCCCTTTACGCAGGCCGACCGCTGTTCCCAGAAGATGTGCGGGAATGGCGGAGACAGCGTAACGCGCAAATTCCGGAACGTCTAGAGCAAGTTCGACGAGCAGATCGGAGTGCTCTTTGAGCTCCGGCGTGGCGCGGTTCACGATCACCGCAGTAACGGCGCCGAGCTGCTTCAGTTCCCGAACCAAAGTGATT
Organism: Verrucomicrobiia bacterium; assembly: GCA_035506955.1. Lineage (GTDB taxonomy): Bacteria > Acidobacteriota > Terriglobia > Acidiferrales > UBA7541 > Acidiferrum. The sequence goes on along the minus strand of DATJOO010000100.1, from coordinate 5,422 downwards.
TCGGCTTCCTTGGCGGCGTCAGAGATGTAGAAGGTGATTAGGGTGTCGGGACCGGCAATCGAACGGGGGCCATGGCGAAACTCGAGCGAGTGGTAGACCTGAGCATAAGAGGAGGACATTTCCGTGATTTTCAGTCCAGCTTCCTGGGCAAGCCAGTAGTGCACCCCCTGGCCCAAGAACACGTAATCCGCGACTTTGCGCTTGGCAGCGAACGACTGGATTTTCTCGGCGTTGGCTTTGAGCCATACTTGGCCTTGGCGCGGCAGTTCGTTAAGGGCGGTGGTGTGCTGATCGTCGCCCACGAAGCGCAGGCCCAGCCGCTGGAACGCAAGGAGAATGGCGGTGAACGAACGGGTCATCACCGTGCTTTTTTCGTCGGCCCAATCGAGTTTGAAACAGTGCGTGCACAGCTTTTCCAGGATGCTCTGGGGATTACAAGTGACGCCTAGAGTTTGCACGGTCTTGTGCGCCTGCAGAAGTTCGGCGGCACGAAGGACTTCAGTGGTTTCGCCGGAGCGGGAAATCAGCACAATCTGCTCGGCCCCCACCCGTCGCAGAGTTTCCTCGGGAGCGAAAAGCAACTCGGAGGAAGGCACGGCCGTGGCCGGAATATAGCAGTGCTTGGTCCAAAGCGAGGCGATCAACTGGGAAAGGTAATAGCTGGAACCACAGCCCACAAATAACCACGGGCTCCGCGGAGAGAAGATCTCCGAAAACCGGTGGAGAATCCCGGATTTTTGCAGATGCGAATCCGTTTCCGCCCAAATGTGAGGCTGGGAGTAGATTTCCGCCAGAGTATGCTCGGCCGGGCGCGGCTTCTTGGAATGCGAACGGGATTTGCTGGTTGCACTGCGCTTCGCCAAGGATCACCTCATTTATTGAAACGTTTGAATAGAAGATATTTTCCGGGACAATGCGGCGCGGCGCAAGTCGAAAGATGCCGCGATAGACCAAAGACTACGCCACCCAGGGAGGGAGACTCGGGGACTAACGTGGCCAGCAATAAACGTAAAAAGTGCCTTATCCACAGAACTGTACTGTCGGCCAGTTGAAAGGGCATCGTACTAGCGGTATCTCTTGATTCACAGCCCAAAAGAACTACCGCAACAGGAGAGGCGAATATCGCGTCTAATGGGAGTAAGAGTACACCAACAGGTTCGGATTGCAGGGATTAGAGCAAGCGGTTTAACAAAGGTAGAAGAAATGGGCGACTTAGCCCAAAAAGCAGGCAGTGCCAACCTTCGAAGGCTGCTCGGACATGCCGCCGGATTCGTATTCGTGTTTCTGGCCGCCGAGTGGCTCAGAAACGGCACCCTGCGCCCCGACCCGATCTTGCAGGGCTACCTGCAGATCACCACCGGACTATTTGCATTTGTCTTCGCGGCGGTAGCGCTGGTGCGCTTCCAAGGGACGCAAGACCGCATCTCGTTGATTCTGGGGTCCGGATTCCTCTTGTCCGGGGCCACGCTGACGGCGTCGAGCGTGCTGTTCTTCCAGATGAACCACGACTCTCCAACGTGGTTTTTGTGGGCGCCCGCGGCGTGGTGGATCAGCCGGCTATTGCTGGCGCTGCTATTTGGCGTGGCACTGTTGGTCGAGCATTTCATCCCGCGTTCGCGACACCCGAAACTGGAAATTGCCGGGGCGCTCTTTACGGTCCTGTCGCTCACCTACTTGATCTCGGCATCGTTGCGCAGGCTGCCGCCGGATATTTCGGGACACCCGAATGCACTGGTACCGAATCCATTGCAGTTGATACCGGCGGTGATTTTTCTGGTGGCGCTGTATGGCTACCGGCAGCGCAAATACCTAATGAACTCGGCGTTCGACCGCGCGATTTATATGGCGGTGTGGTTGAACCTGGGGGCGCAACTGGCGGCCTGCCAGTCGGTGCGTTTGCTCGATGGACCGTTCGTTTTCGCCCAGTTATTGAATGTGGGCAGCTACATCACGGTTCTGGCTGGGGCGCTGCTGGATAACGCGCGGGTGTTCGAGCAGGTACGCCACCTGGCGACCAGCGATCCGTTGACCGGACTGGCAAACTACCGAAAACTGCTGGATGTATTGGATACGGAGACGGAACGCACCCTCCGGACGGGACGGCCTTTCTCGGTTTTGCTGCTGGACCTCGATGGTCTCAAGAAGATCAACGACAGTTTGGGGCACTTGGTGGGAAGCCGGGCGTTGTGCCGCGTGGCGGATATCCTGCGGGTGCATTGCCGTGCCATCGATACCGCGGCCCGCTATGGCGGAGACGAATTTGCCGTAGTGCTGCCCGAAGCGCAGGAAGAGGAGGCGCAGCGGGTGGTTTCCCGCATCCACGAGACCCTGTTGGCGGATCAAGAGGAGCCGCCGATTTCGGTCAGTATCGGAACGTCCGTGTACCACGGGGAAGGCGAGCGCGTGGAGAAATTGCTGAAAGAAGCGGATCAGAATTTGTACGAAGAGAAAGCGCGGCGGAAAAGCCCTCCGCGCGCGACAGATGCGTCGCGGCGACGGACGAAAAAGCTGTAGGGAACAGCAGTTTTCAGTCTAGATCCCGATTCAACTTAGTGCACGGTTCGGTGTTGTTGTGTTGCCTTGGTGGCCAAAGCGAATCGTGGCTCCGGCGCGGTCTCACGTGACATAAGCGCTGCGGTGTACTGGCCGACGGCGGGACCGTGCTTAAAGCCGTGACCGGAACCTCCTCCTACAAACCACACATTCGAAAATTCGGGATGCCGGTCAATCAGCAGGTCGCCATTAGAAGTGTTCTCGTACTGGCACACCCGCGTTTCCACGATGGGGTATTGCGCGAGTGCGGGAAAACGCCGGGCCACGAAATCACGCGCCCATGCTGCTCCTTCCGTCGAGACTAGCCGCGTTTGTGTGTCCGGATCGATTAGTGCGCCGTGTCTGTCGCAAGCGATTTTCAGCCCGCGACTCTCCAGGTCTGGCATGCCGTAGACTTCGTCGGATTGGAACAACCACGTGGGAAGCGCCGGAGGAGCAAATTGCGCATCCCCCGGCGGGACGGCGAAGAAGAAAACTTCCTGGCGCGTCGGAAAAATACGGGAACCAAGGCTTTCAGGAAACATCTTGCCGAGCCAGGGGCCGCAAGCGAATACAAAATTGCCAGCGGAAATGCGTTCAGCGGCAGAGGTTTCGATGCAGGGGAGAGCCGTTTGGGACGCTCGAGGAGATTGGATCTGAGCGACTTGAAACCGAACGCCATCACGCGTGGCCGCTTGTACGGTGGCAGCGACCGCACGACGAGCAAGAAGTACCCCGCTTTCCGGCTCGAGAAGGCCGCGAGAAACCCCGTCGAGGTTCATTTGAGGGTAGAGACGTTCGAGCTCGGGGCGTTTGAGCACTTGGTGAGCAATTCCATTGCGACTGAGCACCGTGTGCGAAGCAGAGAGCGTGGCGTCATTCTCGGAAGAAAGCCACAGGACCCCGGTTTGCTGGAACAGATTTTCACCTGTTGCGGCGAAGAGTTCTTTCCATTGGCGCAAAGAATCGTTTGACCAGCGCGTGTAGATTTCGTCCGGACCATAACTCATACGGATAATGCGGGATTCCCCGCCAGAACTGGCTCGGGAGTGGGCCGGCCCATACGCTTCCAACAACAGGACGCGCTGGCCTCGTTTGGCAAGATGAAGCGCGATCCAGGAGCCGAAGGCACCGGCACCGATGACGACTGTGTCGAAAGTAGAGGGCACGGTTGTCATTGTAAGGGAGTTTTGGCTTCCGGAGAGCGCCTGTCTCAGCCTTCGCTCCGCCCACAGTAAAAAATAGCCGCTACAAAGGGCGGGTGAGGAGGTCGGCCCAGTGGGAAAGATGGTTTAGGGATTCGATGTGAGTGGGATCGAGGTGAAGCGGGGTGACGGAAGCTTCGCCGGCAAAGATGGCGGCGTAGTCGGAATCGGCGTCGATTTCCATCTCGCGATCGACGCGTTGTTCACTCAGCCAGAAGTACCGGCAGCCTCGCGGATCAGCTCCTTCGCGGAGAACCGTGCGTGTGATTTTCTTGGACTGACGCGTGATCTTCACCCCGCCACCCCAGTTCTCGGGAACATTGATATTCAGCAGGACTTGCGAAGGCAAAGGTTCGCGGGAAATGGCCTCGACGGTGTCGCACGCCAGCCGCGCCGTGGGCGCAAAATCCGAATCGACGCGCTTGGAGCACAGCGAAACGGCAAAAGCCGGCACGTAATGGATGACCGCTTCGCGAGCTGCGCCTACGGTGCCGGAGTAATAGACATTTTCCCCGAGATTCGCGCCATGGTTGATGCCGGAGATAACCATGTCGGGGCGTTCTTTGAGCAAGCCGTGAAGCGCGACGATGACACAGTCGGCCGGAGTGCCGTCGATCGCCCATTCATCCTCGGCTACTTTGTGGCACACGATCGGTTGGCGAAGCGTTAGGGACTGCGCGGCGCCGCTGCGCTCGGAACTCGGGGCGATGATCTTTACGTTGGCGATCGATTTCAGATGATCGGCCAGCGCGCGGAGCCCCGCGGCTGGAAGGCCGTCATCGTTGGTTATCAACACAGTGGGTTTCTTGCCGTGCATGGACACTCCCACTTCTATTGTAACGGCAAATTACCCAGCCTGAAGCCGGTGCTACAAAGCGACGGCGGATTTTTCTTTTTTTGCGGCGGCGAGTAGCTCGTTGACCTTAGCCATAACCTCGAAAGCATTGGCGACATAGAGCACGTCCGCTTTGCCACGAGCCCATCCACAGTTTGCATCGAGATTGATGGCACGGCGCTCGCTGATAAATCGCCAACCGACCACGTGCGGTTCTTCCCCGTGACAGCAAGTGGAAAGGCCTTTGGGATGCCGAGGTGTGGCCCCCGTTTGCCCAACCTGGTTGAGGTGAGTCATAAATCCGAGTACCGCCTGATTTTCCCCGGATTGATCGACCAGCGATTTGCTGCCGCCAAGAGAGGCGCCAGAATTTTCCAGGAAACCCAGGATTATTTTTTCTGCCTCTTCCGGGTGGGATTTGCCGTCGGGCTGCTTTTTGGTCCAGCCCGCACCGGCGACGAAAAGAAGCGCAGCATCGGGCCGGATCGTCTGCGTGTCGGACTTCGGAGCGCGGATTCCAACGATAGTGGTGCGTTTGGCTTCGGGTGCCAGAGTGACGGGAACGATTTCGACGTTGGCCTTCGCGCTGGACCCATGCCAGGCTTCGTGACAGCCGGAATCGAGAACAACAATCCAGGGGCGTTCGCTGCGGTAAAAGGCTCCCTCGAGGCGCTGGCGATAGAACCAGCGACTGGCCGTGAGCGTGCCGTCGACGAACCGGAGATCCGTGACATGCGTATCTACTTTGCCTTGGAGACGATGCGCCAAGACTGGGAGCGCACGAAGGAAGCGCGAAGTGGCCGGCGCGAGAATAAGTTCGGCGGAAGCGGCTCGGCAGAGGGTCTCGGCA
>DATJOO010000099.1:0-46806 GCA_035506955.1 Verrucomicrobiia bacterium | reverse complement strand
CGCTGTTCCGAGCGTGGATGAACAGCAATTTTCGTTTGATCCTCAGAAAGTACAAGCCAAAGCGCGCGACGAAGTACAACGAAAAGCGCGAACGGAAAGCGTGGGCACTCCGGCACCCGACTTCGCGCTGAATGATTTGGGAAGTCATGCAATCAAATTAAGTGAAATGAAGGGTAAGGTAGTGCTCCTGGATTTTTGGGCAACATGGTGTGCTCCGTGCCGAGAAGCGCTGCCGGATTTGGAGCTGCTGAACCGTGATTTCAAAGACAAAGGACTGGTGGTGTTGGGAGTTGATGCTGAGGATGCAAAGGACCAAGCCGAATTTCTAAGTAAGTTCGGTTACACGTTCCGCTCCCTGGTGGACTATGGGGATAAGGTGAAGAATCTGTTTGGCGTCGGAGGCATTCCCACAACCGTTTTGATCGACCAGAAAGGCACGATTCAGATTTTTGATACTGGTACGTCTACGTACGACTCGTTGAGAGAAGCGGTCCGTAAAACGGGGATCTCCTGATCATGCAACTCTGAGCCGGAAGAGATGTTTAAATAGAGCTGCCGAGGAACCATTCCCAATCTGTATCTTTGGCGTTGGTGCGGATGACCAGTTCGAGTTCGCGCATGGCTACGCGGCTGTAGGGCGCGACGGAATGCGTGAGCCAGACATTGCCCCCGATGATGCTGTGGTGGCCGATGCGGGTATCGCCGCCGATAATGGTGGCGCCGGCATAAATCGTGACATGATCCTCGATATCGGGATGGCGTTTGTTGGCTAATCCGCGAACTAGTTCGCCGCCGGTATCGCGCCGGGCGGTGGGATTAAAGGCACCCAAAGTGACGCCGTGATACATGGTTACCTGTTTGCCGATGGTGGCGGTTTCGCCAATCACCACACCGGTGCCATGGTCGATGAAAAAAGAGTCGTCGATCGTCGCGCCCGGATGGATGTCGATCCCAGTTTTGCTGTGCGCGAGTTCCGTCATGATGCGCGGCAGATACGGCACGTTGTGTTTGTACAACTCGTGCGCCAGCCTTTGCACGGTAATCGCTTCCACGCCGGGATAACTGAGCAAAATCTCTTCCAGACCGCTCGCCGCAGGGTCGTTTTTCAGCGCCGCTTGCAGATCGGTGGCCAACCGGTGGGCCAGGTGCGGCAACCGGTTCTGGATCGTCTGGACAATCTGGTCCGCGGAGCGCTTCAGATCGCCGGCAGGCTTCTTGCCGCTGCAGGTGTAGTCAAAACGCAAGGCGCGCGCAATCTGTTCGGCTAAGCGAGCTTCCAAATCTTCGACGAAGTGCGCCAAGAGCGGTTCGAGATGCGCCTCTGGCGCGTAGTACAACGGGAACAGTGCTTCCAGATAGCGGCGGCAGAATTCGTTCACGCCGTCTTTGGCGGCCAGGCGGTATTGGTCGTCGGCAATACCGGAGAGGCGCGCCTCCAGGGCGCAACGAAATTCTTTGGCCAGTGCAGCTACGTCATGGTTGGGCGTGGTCATAAGTGTTTGCAAATTCGGCGAGCAAGACGAACGGAGTTATCGCAAGGGCGACAACCCCGCCTCGCGTCCGGCCCGCGCTATTCCTCGCGTTACAGCTTGCGGAAAAAGTCGAAAAGCACTTCCTCAGGGGCTGAAGCCCAATTGATTGCCACGCATTTATGTCGGAGCTAAAGCTCCGACCCCCGGTGCCGAACACATTTTTCCGTAAGCTTTTTAGCCGATACCTTCGAACAGCACGGTCGAGAGGTAGCGTTCGCCGCCGTCCGGCAGCACCGTCACGATGGTCTTGCCCGCGAATTCCGGCAATTTCGCCAGGCGCACCGCCGCCGCTGCTGCCGCGCCACAGGAAATGCCGCTGAGGATGCCCTCTTCCTTCGCCAAACGCCGCGCCATTTCGATGGACTCTTCATTGGTCACTTGTTCGACGCGGTCGACCAGGCTGAGATCCAGGTTCTTTGGCACGAAGCCCGCGCCAATGCCCTGAATCTTATGTGGTCCCGGCACAGGAGTTCGCCCGGCCATGGTCTGCGTGATGACGGGACTGACGTTAGGCTCTACGGCGACGGAAAGGATCTTCTTCCCTTTCGTGTTCTTGATATAGCGAGACACCCCGGTGATGGTTCCGCCGGTGCCCACGCCGCTCACAAGAATGTCGATGCTCCCGTCGGTGTCGTTCCAGATTTCCGGGCCGGTAGTTTTCTCGTGAATCTCCGGATTTGCGGGATTGTCGAATTGCTGCGGCAGGAAGTAATGATTCTTGTCCGACTCATAAATCTCCGTTGCTTTCTTGATCGCACCCTTCATACCTTCAGGACCAGGCGTCAGAACCAGCTTTGCGCCAAAAGCTGCCAGCACTCGCCGCCGCTCCAAAGACATGGTTTCCGGCATGGTCAAGGTGATCGCATAGCCGCGCGCGGCCGCGACGAATGCCAAGGCAATTCCGGTGTTGCCACTGGTCGGCTCGACAATTTCAATGCCCTTCTTGAGCACCCCACACTTTTCCGCATCCCAAATCATGGCAGCCCCGATGCGGTCCTTCACCGAATACGCAGGATTTCTCCCCTCGATCTTGGCGAGCACGGTGGCTTTCGCGCCGTCGGTCACGCGGTTCAGCTTGATCAAGGGCGTTCTACCGATGCTTAAAGAATTATCTGCGAAGGTGTTGGCCATAATTGATCCTCGGGGAAGTAGATTTGGCTGTATCGGACAGCCCTTCCAGTATAGGCCCGCTTCCGGAAAAACCAACGAAGCGCAAGAGAGCAGCACTGCAACGCTGGCGGTGCTTTCCTGCTAAGGCAGATGCGTCAGATTGCGGTTGGTTGCACACTCCGATAAAATCGCCATCAGTGATCGAGTGATTTGCTCGATGGTGAGCCAGGAGCAACGATGACGACTGAAGCGAACCAACGCATGAAGCGGCCTCTGGAGGCTGTTGATCCCGAGATTAAGACGTTATTGGGCGAAGAAGCGCGCAGGCAAGCCACCGGCCTGGAACTGATTCCTTCGGAAAATCTGGTGTCGGAAGCGGTTCTGGAAGCGATGGGCTCCATTTTCACGAATAAGTACGCCGAAGGTTATCCCGGCAAGCGCTATTACGGCGGCTGCGAATATGCGGACAAGGTGGAACAACTGGCGATCGACCGGGCCAAGCAACTTTTCGGCGCGGATCACGCCAACGTTCAGGCGCATTCCGGAACGTCCGCGAATGTGGCTGTCTATATGTCTATGCTCCAGCCGGGCGATACCGTCCTCGGCATGGCTCTGGCCCACGGCGGCCATCTTACCCACGGCCATCCACTCAATTTTTCCGGGCGCATGTACAAGTTCATTGAGTACCACGTGCGCCGCGATACCGAACAGATCGACTACAGCGAGATCGAGGAACTGGCCCATCAGCACAAGCCGAAAATGATCGTTGCCGGCGCGAGCGCTTATTCCCGGATCATTGATTTCGAGAAAATTGGCAAAATCGCAAAGTCGGTGGATGCGTTGTTCTTTGTGGACATGGCGCATATTGCTGGCTTGATTGCAGCGGGAGTGCATCCCAGCCCAGTGCCGCATGCCGATGTGGTGTCCACGACCACGCATAAAACCTTGCGCGGACCGCGAGGAGGACTGGTGCTGTGCCGCTCGGCGTATGCGAAGGAATTGGACAAGCTCACGTTTCCTGGCACTCAGGGTGGTCCGTTGGTGCACACCATTGCGGCAAAAGCCGTCTGCCTGAAGGAAGCGATGGAGCCGTCGTTCAAGGAATACCAGAAGCAAGTGGCGGCTAACGCGAAAGCCATGGCCGCGGCGGTGGCGAGTCAGGGATTCCGGATCGTGGCAGGCGGAACTGATAATCACTTGTTCCTCATCGAAGTGCACTCGAGGGGAATCACCGGAAGCGAAGCGGAGAAAGCGCTCGATCGGGCAGGAATCACCGTGAACAAGAACTCCATCCCGTTTGATCCTCTGCCACCGATGAAGGGCGGCGGGATTCGCCTCGGCAGCCCCTCGGTCACTACACGTGGCATGAAGGAACCGGAGATGCAGCAGATCGGTAAATGGATCGCCGAAATCTTGAGCCATGTGGGCGACGCCGCGGTGGAGCAAAAGGTGCGCCAGCAAGTGGCCGAATTGGCCGGGCGCTTCCCGATTTACGAATCGCGGCTACCTTCCGCAATGGCACACGCTCGCGTCTGAAGTTGGCCGATCTAAAGTTCGGCCACTACACATGCTCGCCGCGGCACATCACTACGAGCGTGCAAAAATTGCGTAGAACGGCAAGCCGTTGACCAAAGACTGACCATACGGTCAGTAGATTCTCCATTACGAATCCCGTAGCTTAACTCCTACCGAGAAATGCGAACTCTAGCGGCAGCCTCGTGGGAGTCTCTCAGCCAACGCTGGCTGTTCCTTTTCTGGTTTCGGTTCAGTGCCCTCTTAGGAGTTCCTGCTTCCCGGGTGAGCGCTCCAGTGCAAACGAGGTGGAATCGATGATGGATACGGAAGCATTCCGTGAGTTCAAGACCGGCTTGACCTTCCTGCGAGACAACTATGCCAATCGCGCGTTTGAACACATCAAGCGCGCTGCGGATATGGAGAAGAACAATCCTTACTACATGTCTTACCTGGGCGTGGCGCTGGCGCGCACCCAACAAAAATGGGCGGATGCGGAACGCCTGTGCGACACCGCGGTGCGCCTGAAGCGCAACCAGGCCCAGCTTTATTTGAATCTAGCCGAAGTGTATATGGCCGCGGGCCGCAAAGAGGATGCACGGGAAGCGCTGATCGCCGGGATGAAATATGCGCGCCGAGACATCCGCCTGAACATTGCCATGGCGAAGCTCACGCCGCGGCGGTCGCCAGTCTTCACTTTCCTAGAGCGCAAGCATCCCCTGAATCGTCACTTTGGCATGCTGCGCCATAAGGCCATGAAGGCCTTCGGTAGAGGCTAGGCGCGGAACGATTTTCCCCAACCCCCAAACGCAAAAGGGGCGGGTGGCTTCGGCCATCCGCCCTTTTTGTTTCTCGTTTCCATGTCTAAAGCGGAAACTACCTACTTCCGCCAGGGATCTGTCTTGTAGCCGTGGCCGTAACCGCCTTGCATACCCATTTCCATCAGAATTTTGAAGCCAACTCCAAATAGCCCGTTGGGCAGGTGCTCGCGCCGCACGACCTCCGCCAGATATTCCCGGGTCATGGCCGCGGGCTCTTTCGAGTACGGCATGGAAACAAACAGTCGCATCCCCACTTCGTATCCGGTTTCGCTGGACTGAAAATAGACGCCCGTGCGCGAGACGCTGAGCGAGCCGCGAATATCGTCGAATGGATCGCGTTCCGGGTCCGATGGACGGATGCGCATCAACTGGTTGATTTTGCAACGACGGCTGGACCGGCGTTCGTTGTGTGAGGAGCGAACCGGAGCCGCGCCAGAAGTAGAATTTGGTTTACCCATAAAGTTCAGAGCCGACGACATTGCCTTTCACCTCGTCCCAACAGCTGGTAATCGATGGGATTAAGGGTATTGGAGCGGTTTTGAAAAACCCATAGCGGAAACGTACTCGGAGGAAAGTAAACCTTCCCCCTGCAAAATGGTAGTACGAAAGTACCAGACCAGCAATTCGCAGAGCTGAGGAAATCGTCGAAGATTTCGCGGTTTACGGGATGACTTGGCTGGCGTTTTTGTGCGATTCTCGTGGAAGACTTGCCGGACACCCCTGACTATGCTTAAGAAATTCAAGGATTTGACGGAACGAGAGATCCTGGCGTTGGCCATTACTAACGAGGAAGAAGACGGGCGCATTTACGGCGAGTTCGCCGACGCCTTGCGCGAGTCCTACCCTAGTACTGCGGAAATGTTTGAGGAAATGCGTGCCGAGGAGTCCGTGCATCGGGACCGGTTGCTGGCCATGTTTCGCCAGCGCTTCGGTGACCACATTCCGCCGATCCGCCGCGAAGACGTCCGCGGATTTCTGCAACGCAGGCCGGTTTGGATGATGCGCCCGCTTGGCGTGAAAGTGGCCAGGCGCCAGGCGGAAGTGATGGAGATGGAAGCGAGTCGCTTCTATTCTCGCGCGGCCGGCCGCACGTCGGATGTTCCGACACGAGAATTGCTGAATATGCTGGCGGACGAGGAGAGAAAACATACCCGCGCGGCCAGTGAATACGAAGAAAAGCATCTGACGGAAAAAGCCCGATCGGAGGAAGAGGAGTCGCACAAACGGCTTTTCGTGCTGCAATTCGTACAACCGGGATTAGCCGGATTGATGGATGGTTCGGTTTCCACGCTCGCGCCGTTATTCGCGGCGGCCTTTGCCACACACAAGAGTTGGGATGCCTTTCTGGTTGGATTGGCGGCGAGTCTCGGCGCGGGAATTTCCATGGGCTTTGCCGAATCGCTTTCCGACGACGGCTCGCTGACCGGACGCGGCTCACCGTGGATTCGCGGCACGGTGACCGGGTTGATGACTACCGCTGGCGGGCTTGGACACACTCTGCCATTCCTGATCCCCGATTTTCGATTGGCTACGGGCGTCGCGATTATCGTAGTAGCCATTGAATTGGGCGTGATCAGCTACATCCGCCACAGGTACATGGACACGCCTTTTCTGCAGGCCGCGTTCCAAGTCATTGTCGGAGGGGTGTTGGTATTTCTGACGGGCTGGCTCATCGGAAGTTCTTAGCGAAGCCCCTCTCTCCAAGCAAAAAATAGGCAGGAACCCGGCCGTTGAAAACGTGCTTGCAGGTATACGCCGTATACTATACAGTGTATATGTGATGAGCACGAACCAAACTGCCGAGCGCATCGCCCGCGTGGCCCTGGCCATTCTCGAAGAGGAAGGCCCAGAGGCGGTGAGCATGCGCCGCGTGGCCCAGGCCGTGGGTATTACTCCCATGGCCATCTACCACCACTTTCCCGGCCGGGAAGCGCTGCTGAATACCATCACGGACCGCGAGTTCGCGAAGCTGTTGACGCACATTCAGTCTCATCCCATTCGCGGCAACACCGAGGCACGGCTGCTCGCGGTGATGGAAGGCTATGTCGATTATGCCTTCGCCCAGCCGCGCGTCTTTGATTTCGTCTTCTCGAAAATTCGGCCCGGTGCGCGCCAGTTCCCCCAAGACTTCCGGGAGCGGCGTTCTCCGACACTCAATCCCGTGGCGGACCTGATCGCCGAAGAAATGGCTAAAGGATCGCTGAAAAAAGATGATGTATGGGAAGTGGCTTTGGGGCTGTGGGCCCATATTCACGGCTACGTAGTGCTCTACCGCGCGGGCCGGATCGATCTCTCGGAAAAAGAATTTCGAAAACTGCTGCACCGTTCGATGTGGAGGTTCCTCCATGGGCTCAAAGCCTAATGTCACCTTTCTTGTGGCGCCGTGCCTGGCGGTTTCTGCCGCGCTTTTTTTTCTTGGCACTGGCCTCGCTCCACTTTGGCCACTTGCTTGGCTCGCTCCTATTCCTGTGCTGTGGGCGTCTTCGCGCCTGACTGCCCGACAAGCCTTTTTCGTGGCGGCGGCCGCTTACGCGCTCGGTGGGCTGAACGAGTGGAGCTACGCGCGCTCCGTCCTCGCAACTTGGATAGTCGCTTCCATTCTGGTATTCAGCGCATGCATGTTTGCAGTCGGCGTCTTGCTGTTTCGCGTGGCCATCGTGCGCGGAAAGATCTGGCAAGCCGCTTTGGCATTTCCCGCGTTTTGGGTGAGCGTGGAATTTGCGGTCGCGACGGTGTCTGTTCACAGCACATTTGGCAATATCGCGTACTCCCAGATGAATTTCCTTCCGGTCTTGCAGATCGCTTCGGTTACCGGCATTTGGGGCATCAGTTTCACCATTTTTCTGTTTGCTTCTACGGTTGCTGCGGTGCTCGTGCCCGGCCCTCGCTCGGTGAAGCTTCCGTTGTTAATCGGGAGCGCCGCGGTTATCACGGCTGTGTTTGTCTTTGGGGCGTGGCGGCTCGCGTCGACACCTAATTCGCCGACCATCAAGGTTGCCTTGATCGCCTCCGACTCGCCCGAAGACCTAAACCCGCAAACGCCGGCGGAAACACAACAAATCTTCCTACGCTACGCAGAACACATAAAGCTACTGGCGGGCCAAGGGATTCAGTTGTTCGTTTTGCCCGAAACCGTTGGTCCCGTTGATGATGCAAGCCAGCAGGAATTCGACGATTTCTTTGGAAAACTTGCAAAAGAGGCCGAAGCGTACATTGAGATTGGCGTTGCTCGTATAACACCTTCGGGCGCTTCGAACCAGGAGCGAGTGTACTCGCCGCAAGGAGAATTGGTGGCAACGTACGACAAGCATCACCTGCTGCCGCCCGGGGAAAACCGGTTCACCCCCGGAACAAAACGTGCGGTATTCTCTGGGATTTCTGGCAAGTGGGGGTTGGAAATCTGCAAAGACATGGACTTCCCGCGCTTGAGCCGTCAATACTCGGATGACGGCATCGCGTTGCTCATCGTGCCTGCATCGGACTTTGTCGACGACGGTTGGCTGCACGGACGCATGGCGATTCTTCGCGGGGTCGAAAGTGGCTTTAGTATCGCGCGTTCCGCCAAACTGGGGATCCTAACCGACACTGACGATCGCGGGCGCGTTCTGGCTGCGCGCAATACCATTGGTAGCAGTTTTCCTTCGGTGGTTGCCAACGTTCCAGTTCGTCACGACGCCACTCTTTACGCAAGATTCGGCAACTGGTTCGCCTGGGGCTGTGTGGCTCTTTTGCTCTTGACGATTGTCAGCGGAAGAAAGTACGCCGCTAAAGCAGAATAGGTACGACGTAACTATCACTTTTGACGGATTGACCTGCGTGCAGAATCTTGAAAGCCGTCGTAAACTACCATCCGTCTTCGAACCCAGACGAAATTACAGTGATTTGCGCTGGCCAGCGCGAAGGGAGAGGCAATGCTGAGAGGCGTTATTTTGGGTGTCCTTGTAGGAATTGTGCTGGTGTTCTTCGGCGTCTATTTCTACTTTGCCGGTGGCCACGCGCCGGTGGCGACGAAGGGGCCGGAAATGCCGTTCGAGCACAAACTGGCACACATGGCTCAGGATGCTTATTTCGCCAAGCTTCCCCATACACCGGCGCCCGTTCCGGAAGACGAAACAACTTACCTTGCCGGCGCGAAAGTCTACAAAGAACACTGCGCCGTTTGCCACGGCCTGCCCGGCGAGCCCAAAACAGCCATCGCGGATGGCATGTTCCCGGCTCCTCCGCAGCTATTTCGGGGCACTGGAGTTACGGATGACGAGGCATGGGAAACCTATTGGAAAGTGTCGGGAGGCCTCCGCATGACCGGCATGCCCGCTTTTGCCGATCATCTCGGCGAAACGAAGATGTGGCAGGTGAGCGTGCTGCTAAAGAACGCGGACAAAATCTCAGACGCCGTGAAGAAAGAGTTGGCCAGCGGTTCGACTCCCGCTAGCGCTACGCCGACAGTTCCCGCGCCGCAAGTCAACGCGCCTGCCGCGCTTGCGCCAGCGACGCCGGCACCAGCGCCGCCCAAGTAGCGTGACCGCTGCGCGGCTGCACCGACAAATTCAAAAGGTCTGTCAGCCTCTGGTTCCCGCGAGCCGGTCGGCTTTGCGCAGCTCTGGAAATAGCCACGCCCACAAGAACACCACCACGATAGTCCCGATGCCACCCAGCACCACCGCAGGCACTGCGCCCAGCCACTGTGCGGCCAGGCCCGATTCAAACTCGCCCAATTCGTTAGAAGCGCCAATGAAAATCATGTCGACGGCGTTCACGCGCCCACGCATTTCGTCCGGCGTGTCCAGCTGAATCAATACGCCACGCACCACGACGCTGACCATGTCTGATGCCCCAACCAATACCAGCGAAATGAGCGACAGCACCAGGCTCCGCGACAGTCCAAACACAATCGTGAATACGCCGAATCCGGCCACGCACCACAACATGGTGGCTCCCGCGCGCCGCCGAATTGGCTGATACGCAATCAAGAAAGCCATGAGTCCTGCTCCAATGCCCGGAGCGCTTCGCAACAGCCCTAACCCCCATGGGCCGGTCCGCAGAATCTCCTTGGCGTAGACCGGCAGCAAGGCCACCGCCCCGCCCAGCAAAACCGCGAAGAGATCGAGGGAGATCGATCCCAATACGAGCTTATGCGTCCACAGGTACCGGAAGCCCGCCAGCACTGTTTGCATCGTGAAAGGCTCGCGAGGCCGCGGCTTGCTCTGTGTTTGAATTTTCAATGTGATGAGTACCGACACGGTGCCGGCACAAAGTGCCAGCGCATACACTAAGGCTGGACCATGCGCCACGGCATAGACCAAGCCGCCAAGCGCTGGGCCTAAGATCGTGGCGCACTGAAATATTCCGGAGTTCCACGCAACAGCGCTTTGGAAATGTTCTTCAGGCACCAATTGGGGGAGAAGCGCCCGGCTGGTTGGCATGCTGAAACTGCGCACCACGCCCACCAAAAACAAAATCGCAAAGATGGGCAGGACGGTTTCCGCGCGATGCAGCACTTCGAACCGGAGCGTCACTGCCAGCAGCAGCGCAGACGACAAGCCGTAGCCCGCGTAGCACCACGTGAGTAGTTTTCGCCGGTCGAACCGGTCGGCGGCGTGCCCCGCGAGTAAGAACAGAAACATGCCGGGCAGAAATTGCACCAAACCCGTGAGCCCCAGGTCCAGTGGGCGCTTGGTGATCTCATACACTTGCCAGCCCACGGCCACCGACTGCATTTCCGTGCAGAAAACGATGCAGAATCGCGCAATCTGATAAAGCCGGAAACCGGAAAACTGAAAGGCGGCAGTACCCGAGCCCAGGCGTTGATCGGTGGTCGCCATCTCTCTTTAGCATGCCATAAGCGAGACGGTTCACTGGGGGTGCCGTGGAAATGTTTGGCTTGCGGTACTTGAACGCCGCCGCACCCACTTCCCAAAATGCCGCTGTCGTTGTAGAAGTAGAGAACTCCTCTCTCGTGCGCACTGATTCCACGATGAGCGGACCATTCAGGAGTGATCGTTGTTTTTGCGACCTGGCACCCTCGACGAAGCTCTGCAAACGCTTGCGCATACTCCCGCTACCATCCTCGCCGGTGGTACGGACTTGTTCCCGGCGACGCCCGGCAGCCAACTGAAGGGCCCGGTCCTCGATATTTCGGCTATTGTCGAGTTGAAGGGAATTCACGTTACTCCGGATTTTTTTCACATTGGCGCCAGAACTACTTGGAGCGAGCTTCTCGCCTTTCCTTTGCCCCGTGGATTTGATGGTCTACGCGCCGCCGCCCGCGAAATCGGCTCGATTCAAATTCAGAATCAGGGCACCGTGGCCGGCAACATTTGCAACGCTTCGCCTGCGGCGGACGGAGCCGCTGCGCTCATGGCGCTCGATGCCGAAGTATCTTTGGCATCGAATAAGAGCATACGGAGCCTTCCCCTTGCCAATTTCATCCAGGGCAATCGCAAAACCGCGCGCCAGTCCGACGAAATTCTCACCTCCATCCGCGTACCTCGGCGCTGGCAAAATTCTGCGTCTAGTTTCCTGAAACTGGGGGCGCGGCGCTATCTGGTGATTTCCATTGTGATGGTAGCGGCGAATTTGCTGTTCGACGACAGCGGGAGGGTTCAAGAAGCGGCGGTTTGCGTAGGCTCGTGCTCCGCGAAGGCGCTCCGCTTGAGCGAATTGGAGCGCGCGCTTGTCGCCCTCCCGGTAGACGCGATTGCACACATTCCGCACTCCGGTCATTTCGCGTCCCTTGCGCCCATCGATGACATTCGCGCCACGGCCGAGTATCGCCAGGAAGCCGCACAAACGTTAGTGCGCCGAGCCCTCGCAGATTGCGCGGGGAAGGCCCATTGAGATGGAGACGCTGACGCAGTTCTCGATGGTGCTGAACGGACACACCGTGCCGGTGCGCTCCGACCCACGTTCTCGCCTCTCGACGGTGCTGCGCGAAGAGTTTCGCCTTACTGGAACCAAAGTAGGATGTGACGCCGGCGACTGCGGGGCTTGCACCGTGCTCATTAACGGCGAAGCTGTTTGCTCCTGCTTGACGGCGGTGGGGCAACTTGCCGGGGCCGAGGTTCTTACCATCGAAGGGCTGCGCGAGTGCTCGCCCCAGTTTCAGCGCCTGCAAGCTTCGTTCCTCGAGCATGGCGCGGCCCAGTGTGGCATTTGCACTCCCGGGATGCTGGTCACTGCCGTGTCCTTGTTGCAAAATAATCCCGCTCCCACCGAAACGGAGGTCATGGATACGTTGGGCGGGGTGCTTTGCCGCTGCACGGGCTATCGCAAAATCATTTGTGCGGTGATGCATGCGAATCGCGGGCCGTTGCGTGCTGGTTCGAATGGGAACGAAGCCGCTGTCCCCCTGGCCGGAATGCCGGGATCTGAAAGGCACCGGGGCGCGGTCGGAGAACGCATCGTTCGTCTGGACGGCTTTCGTAAAGTCAGTGGCCAGGATATCTACGGCGCGGATGAGTGGCCCGAAGATTCTCTGGTGCTCTCCGTGATTCGGTCGCCCTACGCGCACGCGGAGTTTTCGTTTGGCGATCTTGCCGGATTTGTCGAGCGAACCTCCGGCATTCGTGCAGTATTCACGGCATGCGATGTTCCAGGCAAGAACTGCTTTGGGGTGCATCCGGATTTTGCCGATCAGCCGGTGTTTGCGGAAAAAGTGACGCGCTATGGTGGCGAAGCGGTTGCCGCCGTCGTGGGCGATGCTTGCACGATGGCCTCGTTTGACCCTGCAGCATTTCCTGTAACCTGGAAGCAACTGCCCGCGCTTCTCACACCAAGCGAGGCACAATCGGCGAACGCCGGGCCTGTGCATGCATCGCGACCTGACAACATTCTCGTGCGCGGCCGCGTAGTTCATGGCGACGTAGAAAGCGCTCTGCGCGACGCTGCGGTTGTCGTCGAAGCCGAATATGAAACCGGTTTCATCGAGCATGCTTACATCGAACCCGAAGCGGGTTTTGCGCGCCGCGTTGGTGATCGCATCGAAATTCAATGCTGCACGCAATCGCCGTACATGTCGCGCAAAGACATTGCTGCGATTCTGGGCATCGCCGAAACTGGCGTGAGGATTATCCCCACGGCGGTTGGCGGTGGCTTCGGGTCCAAACTCGATTTGTCCACGCAGCCTTTTCTTGCGGTTGCCGCGTGGCATCTTTGCAAGCCGGTGAGGATGATCTATTCGCGCACCGAATCGATTCGCAGCACCACCAAGCGCCATCCATCGAAAATTCACTGTCGCGCCGGGGCGACCGCGGATGGAAGATTGCTGGCAATGGACCTGCAGGGCGAATTCAACACCGGAGCCTATGCCTCCTGGGGACCGACGGTTGCGGCCCGCGTGCCCATTCATGGTTCCGGTCCCTATAAGGTGCCTCACTATCGCGCTCTTACTCGCGCGGTGCACACGCACCTGGTTCCCGCGGGAGCCTTCCGAGGCTTTGGCGTGCCGCAAGGCACCATCGCACAAGAACAGCTTTACGACGCGCTTGCCGAAGAACTGTGCATGGATAAACTCGAATTTCGCGCGCTGAATGCACTGACGGACCGTGATCCGACGATTACCGGCCAAGTCCTCGGCGAAGGCGTGGGCATTCGTGCCTGCTTCGAGGCGTTGCGCCCGCGGTGGAAGGCCGCTCACGAGGAAGCCGCCGCGTTCAATGCACAACATGGAGGCAAACTGCGACGCGGTGTGGGCGTGGCCGGCATGTGGTATGGCTGCGGCAACACTTCCCTGGCGAATCCCTCCACGATGCGCATCGGCCTGCAGCGCAACGGCAGAATTGCGATTCACATGGGTGCCGTAGACATCGGCCAAGGTTCCTTCACGGTGGTCACGCAGATTTGTGCTGATGCGCTCGGCGTTTCTGTCGATCGATTTGATCTTCTCGCCGCCGATACCGATATTTCTCCGGATTGCGGCAAAACTTCCGCGTCGCGGCAAACTTTTGTTAGCGGCAATGCTGCGTTGCTTGCGGGAAAGAAACTGCGCGAGGAAATTCTTAAGATGGCAGGGGGCTGGGCGGATAACAGTAGCATTCACCTATCCGACGGTTGCTTACACCTACAGCAAAATTCGTCCCGCAAGCATGTGGTCCTGCAGGACTTGCCGCTCGACACGCGTGGCTACGTGCTCAGCGCAGAAGTTACGTACGACCCTCCCACGAAACCGCTCGATCCAAATGGTCAGGGCATTCCTTACGCTGTCTATGGGTTTGGCGCGCACCTGGCCGAGGTTGAAGTGGATCTCGAACTCGGCACCATTAAAGTTTTGAAACTTACCGCGGCGCACGACGTGGGCCGGGCTATCAATCCCACGCTGATCGAAGGACAAATAGAAGGCGGCATTGCGCAAGGTTTGGGGATGGCGCTGATGGAAGAATTTATTCCAGGAAAAGGTGAAAATCTTCACGATTACTTGATTCCGACGATCGGCGACGTGCCGCCCGTCGACTCCATTCTCATCGAAGATCCATCTCCGGTGGGTCCTTTCGGAGCCAAAGGCATCGGCGAACAAGCCCTGATCCCCACCGCGCCAGCCATTCTCAACGCGTTGTACGATGCCACCGGGGTGCGCATCCACAAATTGCCGGCAACGCCCGACAAAGTTCGGGCCGCGATTCTTGCCAGAAACGCTTTGGGAAGGCCTCATGTCTGACGTATTTCCCAAAGACACGGTTCGCTGCGACGCTTGCCCGGTTCTCTGCTACATCAAACTGGGGCAAACCGGCGCATGCGATCGTTACGGGAACGTCGCTGGCCAACTGGTTCGCCTCGATCCGCACATCGTCCTCGACCGCGCAAAATCCCAAGGCACTCCGCTTGTGCCGTTCCTGGAACGTGAAGGGGAATGGGACGGCTCGCTGATGAAATCCAAAGAAATGTTTGTCACCGCGATTGGTGCGGGCACGACATATCCCGATTACAAGCCGGCGCCCTTCATTGTTTCGTCGGAAGTCGAAGGCGTCGACATGGTCACGGTGGTGACCGAAGGCATCTTCAGTTATTGCGGCGTGAAATTGAAAATCGATACGGACCGCCATGTCGGCCCGGAGCGCAATATGGTTCGGGCGAAAGGCGAGCCGATTGGCCATGTCACCACAGCGGAATATGGCTCGCAGATGCTCTCTCTCGGCGGAGTGCATCATTTGACTGGCGGCAGCAAAAGCGAAGGCCGTGTCACTTGCGAAACGCTGCTCGATTTGTGCAATGGCAAGGAAGTCGCACTGACGATTGACGAAGGCGCGAGCCTCACCGTGGCGGCGGGAAGGCCACCCATTGTGAATGGGCAGCGGGAAGAGCGCATGCGCGTCGGTTGCGGTTCGGCCACCATCGGTATGTTCGCGAAGCAATGGTTTGGCAAAGTCGATGAAGTGGTGGTCGTGGATGATCACATCACTGGAGTGCTCTCCGAGCACCAGGCCGGCAAGATGCTCGGCGTCCGCGAGACCGGCATCAGCCTTCAAGGGCGACGATCTACGCCGGGCCGGTATTTTCAGGTAGCCCAACCCGGAACAGGGTGGGGCGGCACCAACCTCTCCGATCCGCTCGCTATTCTTAAGCCGTTTAAAGCAAAGGCCGCTTGGCCGCACCTGCGGTTGCTGATGGTCAGCACTACCGGGGAGCATTTTGCTTATTACGAGCTGGACGAATCGCTCCGTCCCATCGAAAGAGACTTGCCTGAGCCTTTGCGCGAGTCGGTCGAGCGTATTCGTGAAAATTGTGAACCGGCACTCACAACAGTTCTATTCATGGCTGGCGCCGGAGGGTCTCTGCGTGCCGGAGCAACGGAGAATCCCGTGAAACTCACCGATTCGGTGAAACGCAGCCTCACCCGCGTGACCGCGGGAGGCGCGCCGACTTATGTTTGGCCGGGCGGCGGTATCACATTCATGGTCGACGTGTCGCGCATGCCCGAGAAGGCCTTCGGTTATGTGCCCACGCCTGCTTTGGTTGCGCCTATCGAGTTCACTCTAAAAAAGAGTGAATATGCCGCACTGGGTGGACACATGGAGTTCGTGCGTACGCTGGACGAGGTCATGCGCGAGAAGCAACGCCAACGGCAACTGACTTCCCTGCCCGAGAATCCTTGGCCGCTGAAGCCGACACCCAAAAGCGAGGAGGAGGCATGAACACTCGTGCCACCATTCGTCTTTTGCCCGATGGGCGCCGCCTGCATCTGAGCGATGGTCCGATTGACCTGATCATCGGAGCCGATGGTGCAAGTAAGGAAGCGCGGCACGCTTACCAGGCTGCGGCGCATCGTTTCGTTACGATTCTGGACGAGCTTTGCGATGAGCTGCCACTCCTGCGAGCTCGCGCCACCTTGGATTCACCTCGCCTGAAAGGTCACATCGCTCGGCGCATGAGCGACGCCGTCTCTGTTTATGGCGAGCGCTGCTTTATCACGCCTATGGCGGCTGTCGCGGGTGCTGTAAGCGAAGCGGTTCTTGTCGCGATGATCGAAGCGGCGCAACTCGATCGCGCCTACGTCAACAACGGCGGCGATATTGCGCTTCATCTTTCACCCGGGCAAAGCTACGCCATCGGAATGATCGAACGGCCCGAACATCCGTCACTCTTCGGCAAATTCGAGATTTCTGCCTCTGTTCCCGTTCGTGGCATTGCCACCAGCGGCTGGCGTGGACGTAGCTTTTCTCTTGGTATCGCGGACGCTGTTACCGTGCTCGCGCGAAATGCGGCGGCTGCAGATGCCGCTGCTACCATCATCGCCAACAGCGTTAATCTACCGGATCATCCGGCGATCAGGCGTGTTCCTGCTTGCGAAATATCTCCTGACTCTGATCTTCTGGATCTGCCGGTGACCCGCGCGGTCGGCCCGCTGTGCACTCAGGAAATCTTCCAGGCTCTCCAGACTGGCGCAACCGTCGCGCAAGGGCTTCAAGCAAAAGGCTGGATTCACTCCGCGGCGCTTTACCTGCAGGGCCGGGTGTTGTTAGTGGAGCCTTCGCCGCAACTAGCGGGAGTCGAACTCTGTGCAGCCATCGCGGAAGAAGCCAACGATGGTCTCGCTCGATCACAAAGGAACGCCCATGCCTGAAGTGCAACTCCGAAAGCGCGTCATCGTCGTCGAAGAAGTTTTTCATGAGGGTGGACCGGTCGCTGCAACTCCACTTCGTCGCGCTGCTGCTCTCGCGGTCATCCATAATCCCTTCGCGGGCCGCTACGCTGAAGAGATTGCCGGATTCATGGAGGATTTGAAGCCGCTGGGGCTTGAAATGGCCAGGGCTCTCGTCGTCGCGCTCGGTGGCAGTGCGAAAATCGTCGAAGGATATGGCAAGGGGGCGATTGTGGGCCAAGCCGGCGAACTGGAGCATGGCGCGCTGTGGCATGTTCCTGGCGGCTACGCCATGCGCGAACTTCTCGGGGGAGCCAAAGCGATTGTTCCCTCCACAAAAAAAGTGGGCGGTCCCGGCACGCGGCTCGACGTCCCGATCACGCACATCAATGCTTCGTACGTGCGCAGCCACTTCGATTCGATGGAAGTGGGAATCGCCGATGCGCCCCGCGCCGACGAAATCGTTTTGGCGCTGGTCATGACTACTGGCCCGCGCGTTCACGCGCGCGTCGGTGGATTGAAAGCTGCAGAAATTAAAGGCGAGGACGGCCTGCGATGAAATCGAAAATCCGAAAAATCGTTACGTTCGTGGAAGAAACCCACAGCGAAATGGGCCAGCATGTTCATCCTCCAACGCGTCGAGCAGCAGCGGCCGCGGTGGTCGAAAATCCGTTTGCGGGGAAATATGAAGCCGATCTTACTGAACTCACCGAAATCGGGGAAGAATTGGGCACGCTGCTGACCGAGCGCGCTGTCGCTGCGCTGGGAATTCCCGGCCCTTCCGCCGAAAGTTACGGCAAAGCTGCCGCTGTGGGTGAAAACGGTGAATTGGAGCATGCCGCCGCTATTCTTCACCCCAAGCTCGGGACACCGGTTCGGAAAGTTCTCGGCAAAGGCGCGGCCTTGATTCCGTCTTCGAAAAAGCGAGGTGGTCCTGGCGTGTCGCTCGATATTCCCTTGGGCCACAAAGATGCTGCGTTCGTGCGCAGCCACTTCGATGGCATGGAGATTCGAGTAAACGACGCTCCGCGTGCCAATGAAATTCTCGTGGCTATCGCGGTCACCGACAGCGGGCGTCCTCTTCCCCGAGTGGGGGGCCTAACCAAAGATCAAATCAAAGGAGAAGACGGACTCCGTTAATTTTGGAGTGTGGTAGCGGGCCGCAGCTTTTGCGGTTGCAGCGATAGGAAATCACATCCTGTTCAGGTGGGGGTTCACTACACGACGACGGGGACGCGCGTAGCTGGCGGCGTATTTCTGCTTCTCTCGCTGCGCACCACTCCGTCGATCATCGTCATACCAATCCCCGGCAAATCACCCAGCCGCACACTGTCCAACAGATTCTTCCCCGCGGAATGCTGCGGTGCATCCATAAACACAAAATCCGCTGGCCGCCCTACCTCGACTAATCCACTATCCAAATTGCGCATCCTCGCAGTATTCCCGGTTGCAAAGCAAAAAACCACCTCGGCCGGAATTTCGCCCAGCGAACACAACGCGGCAATCACTCGCAGAATTCCCAGCGGCTGAACACCCGATCCCGCCGGCGAATCCGTGCCTAAAATGACGCGATGTAACTGCTTGCTCTCTTTCGCGGTGCGCAGGGCGAATAAAGCCGCGCGTTCATTCCCGTTGTGCACAATCTCTATCGCGCGCGGAGATTTCTCGCACAGCTCTCGGATCTGCACATCCGGTAGCGCGGTGTGCCCACCATTAATATGTCCGATCACGTCGGCATCCGCGGCTAGCACCACGTCCTTATCTATCAGGCTCGAGCCGGGAATCGATGGCCCGCCCGTGTGGATCGTGCTCTGTATCCCGTGTTTCCGCGCCCAGCCCACCATTTGCCGCGCCGTGGGTCCGTCCTTGACGCTGCCCAGTCCTATTTCACCTAGTAACTTCACGCCCGCCTCGGCCAGAAACCGAAAATCCTCTTCCACCATTCCCTGCTCGATCACCGGCGCGCCCGCCAACACCTTCACGCCGCTGGGCCGCAGCGCCGCAAAGGTTCTTTGCGCAGTGATCGCCAGGGCCTTCACTCCCACTACATCCTTCGGCCGGCCGGGTGTGTGCACTTCGCCCGCGGAAATCATGGTGGTTACGCCACCGTGCAGGCAACTGTCGATCCACCCAAACTGATTTTGCCTTGGTGTCCATTCACCCGCGACCGGATGTACGTGGCTATCGATCAGTCCGGGAACAAGGGCCGTTCCTTTCGCGTCGATCATCCCCGCCGCGCCTTCGCAATCCATTTCCTTCTCTTTTCCAATCGCGCGGATTCGCCCACCTTCCACCACGACGGTGTCTGCGTCGAAAATGGGGCGGTCCAAATCTCCGCTCAGCAGCAACCCAATGTTGCGAATCACCAATTTGGCGCCAGCGGCCGTCTTCGCTGCTTGTTCCTGCGACATATCACCGCCTCCGCATGCTTGGACCTACCGATTCCGCACTCGCATTTTGTTATACGAAGGTACTGCACGCTATGCAAACGAGGGGGGCCGATCCGCCAATTCCAGGCCAAACTTTTCATTCGGCTGGGCGCCCATTTTAATCACGAATGATCCGCCGTCGGCGATCTGCGCGTGACTGAACCAACTCTTCGTGTACGGCTGGCCATTCCAAGTCACCGATTGCAGGTAGGGTTTGTCCGGCGCGTTGCCCACACATTCGATCACCAGCGATTTGCCATTGCCCAACTGAATCGTCGCGCGATCGAAAAGCGGCCCGCCGAAAACGTAATTGCCACTCACCGGGTCCACCGCGTAAAAACCAAGCGCGCTCATGACGTACCAAGCCGACATTTGGCCGCAATCTTCGTTGCCCGCTACTCCATCTGGATCGTTGTGATGCATAGTCTCCAGCAGCATGCGCACACGTGCCTGGGTTTTGTAGTGCATCCCGGCATATGCATACAAGTACGCCACGTGATGGCTCGGCTCGTTGCCATGCGCATATTGCCCGACCATGCCCGCAATATCCGGAGGCGCGTCCGGCGGCAACTCCGAACTGGCATTAAACAGCCCATCGAGTTTGTTTACGAAGCCCTCTTCCCCACCGAATAGCTTCATGTACTCGTAAAGGTCATGCTGATTCAAGAAGGTCGCTTCCCACGAATTGCTTTCCGTGTAATCACGCCACTTCTTCGAATGCCCCATCCCGCGAGGATCGAATGGCTCGGCCCATTTCCCGTCGGCCAGACGTCCGCGCATAAACGTATCCGCGCCATCAAAGGTGTTCTTGTAGTTTCGAGAGCGCGCCAGCAACAGTTTGTAATCATCTTCCGCGCCCGCCGCACGCGCCAGATGCGCCACCGCCCAATCGTCGTAGGCATACTCAAGCGTCTTGCTGACCGCCTCTTCTTCGAGGTCGCAGGGGATAAATCCCATCTTCCGGTAGTAACTCAAACCGCGATAGTCATCCACCATCGCGCGCTTCCGCCACAACGGATACGCCTTCGCATAATCCACGCCCGGAATCTTCTTCATGTACGCTTCCGCCAGGACTGGCGCGGAGTGGTATCCGATCATGCAGCCGGTCTCTACCGCCTGCAGTGGCCACACCGGAACACCCGCGGGACTCTGCTCAGCCATCAAAATCAGGGCCGTGAGCAGATCCGGAAGCTTTTCCGTCTGCACCAGCGTGTACAACGGGTGCAACGCGCGGTAGGTGTCCCACAGCGAATAGGTAGAAAAGGTTTTACTGGTTCCCAGCAGTTGGTGCACCTGCAAATCCATGCCGCGGTATCTGCCATCGACATCGCTGAACAGCGTGGGCGCAACCATCGAGTGATAAAAGGCGGTATAGAAAATCTTGCGGTGGTCTTCGCGATTCGTCTCAATCTTGATTTTCGCGAGTTCCGTCTCCCATGCAGCATTCGCGGCTCGCCGCACTCCCTCGAAATCCCAAGCGGGGGTCTCCGTCTGCAAATTCTTTAGCGCGCCATCGACGCTTACCGCCGAAATTCCCACTTTTACCAGGATCACTTCGTTCTTCGTGGTTGGGCATTTCACCACACATTTCAAAAATCGCCCATTCGTTTCACGAACGCTGGGTCCAAGCGCTTTGGAGTCCGCAATCAGTTCAGCACTCGTAAATGGCTTGGAAAACTTCATGGCAAAGTAGATGTACCTTCCCGGCGCCCATTCCTTTACTCGTCTGCCGCCCGTAATCGTATCGTTGCCCACCACACGCATTTCTGCGCTGATAATGTTGCAGTACATGCGTTCTGGGGGATCAATGGTTCCGTGCGCCAGATCGACAATAAAGTGGCTGCTGGTGTCCTCAGGAAAAGTGTAACGATGCAATCCGACGCTCGCCGTGGTGGTCAATTCCGCCAGCACCTTGTAGTCGTCAAGAAACACCGAGTAGTAGCCAGGCTCGCCTCGTTCATTCTTATGCGAGAAACGTGAACGATAGCCCTCGGATGGATCCTGCCGGCTTCCGGGTTCTGTCTTGATCGCGCCGGTTCCGGGCATCAGCAGAATATCCAACAGGTCCGCAGCGCCAGTCCCGCTCAAATGCGTATGACTGAAACCCATAATCGAAGTGTCGTCGTGGTGATAGCCCGAGCAGTGGTCCCAATCGCCCACGCCCGTGTCCGGACTCAACTGCACCATGCCAAAGGGAAGCGTGGCTCCGGGGTAGCAGTGTCCATGCCCGCCGGTACCAATGAACACGTCCACGGACTCTGTCAGTCCTTTGGCGTTCGCGCCACTGCCTTGCTCCACCGCCAGCGGCTTGACGTTTAATTTGGCATTCGTTGCGGCAGCTAAACTCGACAACGCCGCCGACTGCAGAAACTTCCTCCTACTCACATTCTTCGTCATCCCTGGGCTCCTCGAACTCTTATACGCTTTGCAATAAACTCGGACGCTCCTGGCTCAACCGTACAATCAATTCGCCAAAGAGCGTATTGGCCCAAGCGAACCATGCACGCGTGTATTTCGTGGGATTGTCCTTGTCGAACGATTCGTGCATAAAGCCGGTCCCGGCGTGCGTAGTCTTCAGCCAGTGCAAACATAGCCGAATCTCGCCGTCGTCGTTGCTGGTCATCGCCTGCGCGATCAGCGCCATCGGCCAGATCATGTTCAATCCTTCATGTGGCCCGCCGATTCCTTGCGCCGCACTGCCTTTAAAGAAATAGGGATTGTCGGTGCTAAGAACCAATCGCCGCGTCCTTTCATACACCGCATCGTGCATGTCGCAACATCCCAGGTATGGAAGGCTCAGCAGTCCTGGGATATTCGCGTCGTCCATGAACAGTTGATTGCCGTAGCCATCCACCTCAAAGGCCCAAATATCTCCGCCATCCCGTCCAGAGATTTTCCCGTATCTCTTGGCAGCATCCTCGACGTCGCTAGCCAATGTACTGCATTCGCGGGCGAGTGCGTCGTCCTTCACGACTCCTGCAGACATTTTGGCCAACTGCCGCAGTGATACCACCGCAAACAAATTCGCAGGGATATAAAACGAATACGTGCACGCATCGTCTGATGGCCGGAACATCGAATAAATCATTCCCACGGGGCGTGCCGGATTCCCAAACCCACTTAATGCCTGCGTATCCGTGGGCACTTCCGTTTTACGTTGAAAATGGTATGGGCCTGGACCATTCTTCCTCTGCTGTTCTCGAAACGTGCGCACCACCGCGTGCATTGCCTCGACCCATTCCGCATCGAACGGAGTCGCGTCTCCCGTAGCACGCCAGTAACCGTGCGCCAACCGAATGCAGTAGCACAAAGAATCCACTTCCCACTTACGCTCCGCCACTCCCGGCCGCAACTCGGTCGCATCAGCCATAGCCCATTCCAACGCCTTGGTGCTTTTGGGATCCCGCAAAAACGCGTTCGCGTAGGGATCGATCAGGATGCATCGCGCTTGTCTGCCGATCAGTCCTTGGAACAGCCGCTGCAGCTTTTTGTCTTGCTTCGCGAGCGGCAAATAAGGCCACACCTGGCACGCTGAATCCCTCAACCACATCGCGTCAATATCGCCGGTAATCACGAAGGTGTCCGCTTTCCCTCCGGCGCCGCCGACTTGCACGGTCGTGTCCAGGGTATTCGGATAACAATTCTCGAACATCCACGCCAGTTCGGGATCGCTGATTTTCGCTTTGACGCGGAGAACGAATTCTTCCACTGCCGGCGAAACGAACTTGCGCTGCGCCTCAGGTGGCCGTTTCGATACGAAATCTTCCATTGCCAAAATCGGCAGGCTCGCCGGCGGGATTATTGCGGCAACCGCACCGCAAGCCGTTATTTTCAGAAGCTCTCTTCTCGAGTGAGTAATCGCATCCTCTTTCCGATGATGTCGTTGATTTCTAGCATACCGCAGTCGCACATACCCGGATGCAAAACACCTGCGCCAGTGCTAACCTCCGTTCAGGTTCTGGTCCAAGCTGTTTTTGCATTCCGGGAGAACTTTCATGCGACTCCACCCCGCCCTGTTCTTGGTGTCCGCTTTACTCCTGGCTTCCCCACTGGCCGCCCAAGACGCCAACGAAGGTCCATCAAGCGACAAAGCCAAAAAATCGTACGACGAAGGACAGCGTCTGCTCTACGAGCATAAGGCCGAATTCGCTCTCGATGCGTTCAAGAAAGCCGACAAACAAGATGGTGGCCATTGTCTGGCCTGCGAAAAACAAATCGTCAAATACGCGACGCAGTTTGAAGACTGGAAAGCCGCTGAACTGGCTTGCGAAGAAATCCTAGCAGCCGCGCAAAATCCTCGCGCCGCCGCTCTGGCCCATTACCAATATGCTTTCGTGCTCTTAAGCGAGGGGCAGCGTAAGCATAAAGATGAATACTTTTCGCGCAGCCATGACGAACTCACCAAGGCACTGGTCGCGGTACCCAATTTTCCGGATGCGGTTTTTCTCGACGGCAAAGTGCTGGCCAACCTGCATCAGGACGACGCGGCAAAGGCCAAATTCCAGCAATATCTAGAGATGAAGCCCGGTGACGATCCTGACCACCAGCGTGCGCGGCGCTATCTGGCGCGTCCGGAACTCGCCCGAGCACGCATGGCACCGCCTTTCACCGTAACGACTCTCGATGGCAGCCGTCTTTCTCTGGATGATTTGCAAGGCAAGGTCGTCTTGCTGGATTTCTGGGCCACCTGGTGTGGTCCCTGCCGTGAGGCACTGCCGCACATACGCGATATCGCCAGGAAATTTCAGGGAGAACCGCTGGTCATCCTGAGCGTCAGCCTCGATTCGGATGAGCAAAAATGGAAAGAATTCATCGCCAAGAACGAGATGACGTGGCCGCAATACCGCGACGGCGGCTTCAACGGCAGCATTGCCAAACTGTTTTTCGTCAGCGCCATTCCTCACACTTTCACGATTGATGCGGACGGTGTGCTACAAGACGAACGCATCGGAGACGCGTCGATCGAGGGGAAGCTGAAAAAACTGATAGCCCAAGCTCGTGAATCGCAACCGCAACCAGCAGCGAAGGTGAATTGACGAAGCACATTGTACCGGCGGGTCCCTCTGAAAGTGCGTACCTCACAACGGCTGCGGTTCTTTATCTCTCTCCTGCCGCGCGTCGCCCCAATATTTCTCCAAAAATCGCCGCGCCATGTCCTGACCACCCAAACCAAACGCGATCGCCAACCCGAGCATAGTCGCGCCAAACACAATGGAAAAGGCCGAAATGACCGTCTGTCTGGCCAGTCCCAGTTCTTCGAGAGTCATGGTGATAGCCAGAATCCAAATCACAAACCGTATCGCCCAGGCCACAATGCGTGCGGAAGCGTGCCCCGCATTCACGGCCGCCAACAACGCCGCACGCGACAAAAAGTTCGCAATAGCCACGCCGAAAAACATAATCAGTATGGCGACAAACACTTCGGGCAAAAATCGCAACAAACGTGAAATCTGTTCCTGTAGGCTGGCCACACCCAACATGCTCAGTCCCACCAAAATGAATCCGAACCAGGTCACCCAGAACAACGACCGGCTAAGCAACTCCGACATGGGGGGCAGATGCGCCAGGCGCAACACGCGTGATGCGCCGGCTTCCTCCGAGACGCGGTCCAACCTGGTCAGCCGCAAGAGAGTCCGCAACAGGTACTTCAGGACCAGCGCAACGACGAATCCGATAGCGATGATGATCAGCATCACCAAAAAATGAGGCAGAAACTCGCCAATCATGTGCACGAAGTTGCTGTAGGCCTGGTGCAGGCCCTGCACGATGGTCTCTTTCATGACTTCACCTCAACTTTCGCTTTCCATCTCTCCCTCAAATACGGCTTTTGCAGTTCAAATTCCGAGCAAAGCATCTCGTCCGCCGCTTCGATCTCTGCTGGGGAAGAGTCGGCGTGTTCCACCAAAAACGAGTGGGTCATCCCTCGATAGAGGGGCGCCAGGGCCTGCACGATGTGATCGCGGTTGATCACCGCGTGGTGATAGGACGCGGCGAAATCGTAGAGCGTTCTTACCCACAGGTCTGGCCGAAACCGGAATTTTCCTTCTTCCAACTCCACGATGCTCTTGATCTCCGCATGTGTTTCCTGATCGAGGATTGAACCTAAGACCGGCTCTAAATTGGTCACGCCGCTACGGAACATTTCGAAAATTCGGTGGCGATCCATGTCCGTTGGCTCCGACGTGAGCTCTTGCGCCGGTCCCAAAGTGGGTGCGGAGGCTGTTTTGTCACTGTCTAACCAGGCGTCCTGATCCTTCTCGAAACACCAAAACAGACTTCCAACGGTTTGCCTGAGAATGTCCACGATATTCGGGGTAGGCCCGGTCAGCGCTCCTTTATCGCCCAGGTACGCCTGACAGCATCGATAATCGGAGGTCGCCGCAGAAATGGCCATCCAGGCTTCAGGTCTCGTCCGGATGGAGTCCTCGTGCCACACGTTCTGGTTCAAACAATACGCAGCCAAACTCGCGGAAAATCCCCATTCGGACGGATAAATTTCGCGGATGGGGCAGCCAAACACAGCTCGGCTCATGGGATACAACAGGTTCCGAATCAGCAAGCCCTGAAACTTGTGGCGACGGTACAGCGGCGCAACATAATCGAATTTTTCCCGGTACGCGGGGAGCAGCAGCCGCGCCAGGGAATCGGTGGTCAGATTGGTGCTGCTGGAGGTCACTACAGCGCATGCACGCGCTCGTAACAAATCCGCCACCGCCAGTATCGTGCGCAACGCCACACCTGGCAGCGGTTCCGTCAAGAAGTTCGCGGTAACTCGATGAATGGTGCGCAACGAAGTGATACCCGGCGAGCGACCGTTATTCGGGAGCGCATTCTCGTTCTGATCGATGGCCGTTCCGTCGCCGTCTTTGCTCGCGCCATCCATCAGCACAATCACCACGCGTTGGCGCATGAAATTCTGCTGAAAACTCTGCTCGATCACCTGTATAGCCTGATGGATGGGTGTAGCTGGATTGTGGGACGAAACGCCCACAAGCAGGTCGACTTCGCCCACGCTGATTAATTGGCGAAGCAAGTCGTCCGCTAAAAAGGTATCTTCGGACAAAACTGTTCTACTTTCCTTTTCGTATTTCCCGTCAAACCAGGGCCGTGGGGCGGAGTGTTTCCCTGGATCAGATCCGGCGTAGCTGAAACCAATAGAATTGGTACGGCCCGAGCGTCAGCAAGTAAGGTGCCGTGCCGAAGCGCGGGAACAGACTGCGCCCGAACATCTCAATCGGAACATATCCTTTATATTCCTGCACGTCGAGTTCGACCGCCTGCGCTGAGCTCGACAGATTGTTTACCACCAACACGATTTCCTCACCGAGCCGCCGAATATACGCCAAAACCCGATGGTTGCCTGGCGTCAGGAACTGCATCGTTCCCCGGCTAAACACGCGAAAACCATTCCGCACTCGGATCAGCGATCGCATCCACGAAAGCAGCGAGTGCTCCGATCTTTCTTGCGCGTAGACATTTACGGCTTGGTATCCATAGATCGGATTCGAAATCACCGGCGCATACAAGCGCTCGGGATCAGCGGAAGAAAAGCCGGCATTCAAGGTGCTGCTCCACTGCATAGGCGTACGGACTCCATTTCGATCGCCAAGATAAATATTGTCGCCCATCCCGATCTCGTCGCCGTAATAAACGATGGGCGTTCCCGGCATGGACATCAACATCCCGTTCATCAGCTCTACCCGCCTGCGGTCGTTATTCATGAGCGGGGCCAGCCGGCGGCGAATGCCACGATTAATGCGCATGGTTTTGTCCATGGCGTACTCGTCGTACATGTAGTCGCGCTCGATTTCGGTGACCATTTCCAGCGTCAATTCGTCATGGTTACGTAGAAAAATGAACCATTGGCAGCTTTCCGGAATGTCCGGGGTCTGCTCGAGAATCTCGACGATCGGCTTGCGATCTTCCAGCTTTAATCCCATGAACATGCGCGGCATCAGCGGAAAATGGAACGCAGCGTGAAACTCGTCGCCATCCGCGAAATAAGCGCGGACATCCGCAGGCCATTGATTTGCCTCGGCCAGCAACATCGTGCCCGGGTAAGCCACGTCCACCCGCTTACGGATTTCTTTGATGATCCCGTGCGTTTCCGGCAGGTTTTCGCACAACGTCCCCTCTCGTTCGACCAGAAACGCCACCGCATCCAAGCGAAAACCATCCACACCAAGGTTCAGCCAGAATTTCACCACTTCCCAGACAGTCTCGAACACCTCGGGATTATCGAAATTCAAATCGGGCTGATGACTGAAGAAGCGGTGCCAGTAGTACGACTTCGAAATGGGATCCCAGGCCCAGTTGGACGTCTCCGTATCCACAAAGACGATGGGCACACCCTGGTATTTTGTGTCTGTATCACTCCACACGTACCAATCGCGTTTGGGATTGTCTCGCGAACTGCGCGATTCCTTAAACCAGGGATGTTGGTCGGACGTGTGGTTCACTACCAACTCGACAACCACGCGAATGCCCCGCTTGTGCGCTTCATTAAGGAAGACCTGAAAGTCATCGAGCGTGCCGTAACTCGAATGAACCGACGTATAGTCCGCAATGTCGTATCCATCGTCCCGCAAAGGCGAAGGATAAAACGGAAGAAGCCAGATCGCGGTGATTCCCAAGTCTTGAAGGTAATCCAGTCGCTGCGTCAGTCCTTGAAAGTCTCCGATGCCGTCGCCATTGCTGTCACAGAAGGTCCGAACGTGAAGCTGATAAATAACGGCATCTTTGTACCAGAGATTGTCTGCTCGCAGGGCCAAAGGCCAATGCTCCTTTCTGGTCCGCAACTTCCTTGGTTACAGTATCAACCAGTTCGCTGGCGCTATGCTTCAAGGAAGCTCCGTCCGAGCTCGTAGCGTAGCGCGTAGCTTATTTTCGCAATCCCATACAAGATAGCGCCTAGGGCCTCATCAAGTCATCCCCGTTCACCTTGGCAAACATTCGGCTTTTCCGCAATCCGTTCCTGGCATCATTTTTCCCTTTAGCTGTTTAGGGCACCCGGTGGAGACGCAGACAACGTTACCTGTCGAACTTTACGCTATGGTTGCTTCTTCCCGCACTCGCTTGGACGCCGAACGATCGACTAACTTTTGATTCCTCCTTTGGACGGCCTTCATTGGTCGGAGGTTGGATTCTTCGTGGCGGCGCGGGGGTTAAGGAGTTGAGCGTACAGTTCAAAGTGAGCTTGCACCATTCTTTCCAGTGAGAACTGGTTTTGCGCGCGTTTTTTTGCAGCTTCCCCCAACCGCTCGACGATTTCGGGGTGATCCAGAACCCTTCGCGTGCACGCCGTCAGCGCCTCCAGGTCACCGGGGGGAAAACGCAGGCCACAGTCGTCCACCACTTCACCCAATCCCCCGATGTTTGAGGCGATCACCAGTTTGCCGCGCATCATCTGCTCGATGGCAGCCAAACCCGCAGTTTCCTCCCAGACGGAAGGCATCAAGATTACAGTTATCCTCGCTAGCACCGTTTGAAGAACATCTCCCGCAAGGAATCCTGTGAACTCTACGCGTCCCGCCACTCCCAGTTCGACTGCCTGCGCTTCCAGTGCTTCTCGTTCCGGCCCGTCGCCCACAAACTTGACTTGGAAACCGTAGCCGGCTGCCTGCAACTTTTGGGCGGCCTGCAAGATGAGCGGCAACCCCTTTTCGCTCACGAATCGCCCGACAAATGTGCGAAACAGAGGGCGTTTTCCGCCGATGGCCGAATCGTGTGCAATTGCAGTGAGGGCGTACCGCTTTCTTCAGCAACGCCTAAATAGATCACGCGCGAACGGGGAAGCTTTAGGCGATCGTCAACGTGTCGCGTCACCGGCATGTTCACATCGGCATGCTGACAAAGCCAACGTCGCGGGAACGTAAGAAGCAACTTGCGCAGGCTGCCCAATTGTCCGTCCGTGACTGCGTTGCAGCGCAGGCACTCCCGGTAATTCCGTGCAAAAAAATGCCCCGGACACACGTTTTTTGTTCTTTCGTCAACAAGCAGCCCGTTTGGACACACAGGAAGATACAGATGCTGCTCCACAATCACGGGCTTCTTCATCCACCAGGCAAGAAAGAGCGGCAGAAAACTCGGCCCTGTCAATTGAACAATATCGGCGCCGCGGAGCAGTTTTATCGAGGTACGGAGGTTCGGTTGGCGCACAACGGGAAAGGCCAGTTTCGCATCGTCGAAGTCTTTGGCTGGTGTCGCGGTTACGACAGTAAATTCAAGGAAATTCCTGGTACGGAAAGTGGATAGTCCCTCGGCCAGGAGCAGGACGTGCTTTTCGACTCCGCCAACACTCGGCGCGAAAAAGTGCGTGTAAATGAGAACCCTCATTTACCCATTCTCTTCTTTCACTCTCCCCTTTCAAAATTCTCAAACAACGAAACTGATTCAAAGCGTAAACAAACCACTCCGAACCTCTTCATCTTGAACTCAGGTTGCATCCTCCATGCGAGCTTCGAACTCCAGGCTTTGCCGATCTCGCCCTATCGTGGCCACAGCCACTGTTTTTTCGCCGTGTTTGTAACTGACCGCACAATTTCTTGCCTCCAAACTGCCATCGATTTCGACGGCGTCCCATCTTTCCGCGTGCCCGACGTATTTGAGTGCCACGTCATACTGCTGTGTCCAGAAGAACGGAACGGCATCGAAAGCCTCACGATAGCCCAAAATATTCCGCGCCGCGACCTGCCCCTGGCGTTCCGCCACTACCCAGTGCTCCACCCGGATTTGCTGGCCGGAATGGGGATCGGGCCAGCGCGCAATGTCGCCTGCTGCAAAAATTCCCGGGGCACTAGTTTCCAAATACTCATTCACAACGATGCCCCGGTCAATTTTCAGGCCGGCCTGCTGCGCAAGTGAGACGCAGGGGCGTACACCAACTCCCAAAATGGGGAAGTCCGCTTGTACGGTCTCGCCATCGTCGAGCGTCACCTGGTTTCCTTCCATGCTGGCCACAGTTCTTCCCAAATGAAAGACCACTCCGTGGGATTCGTGGAGCGCGCGGTAGAATCCACCCAACTCCGGGCCAAGAGTTCGCGCGAACGGCTGATTCCCGGGCGCCACGACGTGCACTTCGAGGCCCCGCGAACGAAGCGAAGCAGCCACCTCCAACCCAATAAAGCTTGCGCCTACGACCACGACGCGCTTGGCGCCTTCGGCTCGCTTGAAAATGGCGCGCGCATCTGACCATGTCCGCACGTAAAAGACGTCGGACTCCTTGGCGCCCGGGATTGAAATCCTGATGACCTCCGCACCAGTAGCGAGAAGGAGTGCACCAAAAGGATAGGACCGACCACCTTCTAGTTGAACCTGCCTTTGGCGCAGGTCGAGAGCCGACACTCGGGAATTGAGGACGAGATCAATTCCCCGCTCCTTATAGAAGTCAGGAACGCGCAGATTCATCCACTCGTCGGGTATAGGTTCTTGCAAATAGTCCTTGGATACGTTCGGGCGGTCGTACGGGGCGGAGCCGTCCGCACTGATGATCGTTAGTGGCCCCTCATAGCCTTTGCGCCGAAGCATATCCGCAGCGGCGAGACCTGCGGCACCACCACCCACAATCACAACCGACGAGGGGGGCCTGGCTGGTTGTTTAGTATTTGCTTCCGGGTACTGCGCGAGCGCAGGAAGCTTTTCGCGTACGAAGACTCGGTCCCCAATCTGTTCCACGCGCCAGCGAGCGATTGCGTCGAATGCCGGAGCGCACCGTGCCATGCCGGTCCGAAGACTGAAGCAGGCGTGGTGCAGCGGGCAGCGCAGCTCATCGCCAACGAGCAACCCTTCCGCGAGCGGAGCATGGTAATGGGTACAGCCTGCTCCAACGGCGAAGAATTCGTCCGCATGGCGAGCCAGAATTACGTCGTCGTCCCCGACTTTGCCTTGGATCATTCGCCCATTTTGTAAATCATCAACCGGAAACCCCTTTGTGAAATCAGGATTATCATTGCTTCCCATAGCAACGCCCCCTCCGGGACCGATCCGCTAATTTGCGGGCTTCCCTAATTATCAAGGCTGACCTCGATGTCCAACATACAATACACAAGGATGGATTCGCGGATGTCCCAATA
Source organism: Verrucomicrobiia bacterium (assembly GCA_035506955.1). Classification (GTDB taxonomy): domain Bacteria; phylum Acidobacteriota; class Terriglobia; order Acidiferrales; family UBA7541; genus Acidiferrum. Next base: position 15,258 of record DATJOO010000099.1, on the reverse strand, counting down.
AGAAGGTCCGTTGGCGGCTAAGCAACGGCACCGCTTCCGAACCCGCTCTGGATGAGTGTCTCGGCCAGTTCGACTTTTTCGTGAGCGTGCCCGGCGGTAGTTAGCGTACGCGAGCTTTCCACGGTGCCATGCGATCGAATAACCGATCCCGCAGGACCCAGGTGTGAAACAGGACGGCGCTAAAATGAGCGGCAAACGCAAAGAATAAAACATAGGCAAGAATCGTGTGCGTCTTGCGCAAGAACGCGTACAACATCACGTTGTGCGGCAAAATCGGGAAAAGATGGAATGATCCGAACATCACAATGGGATACCGTGCGGCAGACAACATGCCCCAGCCGATGAACGGTATCAGAAACAGCAAGCTATACAGCAGGATTTCCGAGGCGGTAGCTACGAAGCGTTCCGAGGGGGGGAAGTTGGACGGAAAAGGTGGTAGTTGGTGGAGGCGCCGGTTGATGTACCGAATCACGACCAGGAGAAGAATGAGCATGCCCAAAGGACGGTGGATGGAAACAAGCTGATGGTAGTCGTAAAGCGATGCGACCATGGCCACACCGATGCACAGCATGGTGAGAACCAGGGCAGCCATCAGCCAGTGCAGGAGCCGCATGGAGCCCGGGAATTGCTGAGGATTAGTACTGATCGGAGAGTTCACTTTTGCACCTCACTCAGGGTGATCGCGCTTGGTTCCTTTTTCTCGCCAGCGCGGCGGGTGAACGACTGGGAGTAAACCGCGGAACGAGCGCTGAGGAATGGATCATCGGAAGGCGCAATGCCGGCCGGCAAAACCATCGGATCGAAATTTATATCGCGCGTTGGACTGGTCGCCTCGCTCTCGAGGGTATCGACGGTTAACGTTCCCGCATCGACCTGTTCTCGTGTATTGGGCCACGGGCTGGAGGGATCGTTGGTCGAGTCGCCGGGCTGGCCGATGATAAGCATCAACCGCCACTGCAGCGGGTGTTGATGAATGCTGGCGATCAATCCGTCGAACAGGTAATTCTTGTCTGTGTGCGGCGCAGTTGGATCTGCGGCCACGAACGGCTGCACCGGCACCAGGGTCCAACGCACCGGAATCGAAGTTCCATTGGCGTCCACTAGACGAAATGCATTTAAACTATAGAATGTGCTGTTGTCGAAGCCAGTCGGTAGCGGCTGGCTCTTGATGATACCGAACGCGCGAAGCGTTTCCGGATGGTTCGCCAGGAAGGCCTTCATTTTTTCGGGATCAGGCTTGTGTGTGTTGGGGTCTGGCAGTGACGCAACCATGTTGTCGTAAAACCCCTGTGGATCTTTGAAGGGAAAGACTGGCAGGCTAACCATCGCGGTACGCCACTTTTCTCCGTCAGGCTGGGAAAACTGCAGCCCGATCGCTCGCACCGCGTCGGGTGAATCGGCGCCATATGGATCGCCTCCGCCAATCGAGAAGCGGCCAATGACCGGAAAGCGGCCAGGTTTGAAGATTTGGGCCTTGGAAAGTCGAGTGCCTTTTCCATTGCTTTCAAAGAAACCCGTAACGCACACGCCCTTGGCGTGGTTGCGGCGGAAACCGGAGTGCACTCCGAATGTCTGCTCGAAAACGTCGGTGAAACGCGCCGGGGTCAGTTTATGCGGGCTGAACCAGCCCCCAAGCCACAAGAAAATGCCTACGACGGCCAGAGCGATAACACCAACGCCCCCCGCTCTCACGAAGAATGCTCCAGCGCTCGAATTCGCCATCTGTTTGTCGCGTGATGTGCTTACGTCGTTTACCAAGAGCGTCCCCCCCTGTGCGATTTTCACGGGCTAACAATACGACCTCTTTAGCCAGCAACGGTGAAACTATCGTCCTGGCCCGGAGCCCATGGCCCAGCAGTCACCTTCGCCCTGAACCGGAATAGCGGATTGGATGCCACCGCAAGCAAAGCGGACATGTTTTTGAAGCTGCTACAGTCCCAGTTCAGTTAGTCCCGGATGATCGTCGGGACGGCGACCTAGCGGCCAATGGTATTTCCTGTCGGATTCTCGGATGGGCAGGTCATTGATGCAGGCATAGCGGAGCCGCGTCAACCCTTTCTCATCGAACTCCCAGTTCTCATTTCCATACGACCGAAACCAATTCCCGGAATCGTCGTGAAATTCGTAAGCGAACCGGACGGCGATGCGATTCGCCCCGAAGGCCCACAGTTCCTTGATGAGGCGATAGTCCAGCTCCTTCGACCATTTGCGTTTCAAGAATGCAATGATCTCTGCACTACCGTTCACGAACTCTGCGCGGTTTCGCCACCACGAATCTGGAGAATATCCCAGCACCACTTTTTCCGGGTCTCGCGTATTCCACAGATTTTCCGCCCCACGCACCTTCTGTTCGGCGGTTTCGCGGGTGAACGGCGGAAGCGGTGGACGCGCTTCGAATACAAGCTTGGCTGTCGACATTGGTGACCTCCCTAATTCCTTAGTACGGCCGTGCTCTCTAGCTGATGAGTGCGGGGCACGAACGGTTCCAAAAAAGAAAGCTCTACTGGGCTGGCCAAATTGCGGTTCCCATCGCGGCCGCCAGACATCAACTTTGCGCACAAGGACTTCTTCCGCTTGGGATGTTCAACGGATCGACACTGGATGATCGCGTGGAGAATTGTGTGCATCACTCGAACTCGCTCATCTGCCAGACAGCCACAGGCGTGTTACCGCCCAGACGAACAGAAAAATCGAGCACAAAACAGACCCAGCAGCGACAAGGAGCTGCGCGCTCGACAACGTGATCTCCTGGCCTTTCGGTGCGGTTGGCGCCACGAAGGAACCAAGTCTGCTCGATATGACTCCGGACCGGGAGCCTCCGCTCACGGCTAGCGATTTCGCATAGTGTGATCTTTGTTTACCTTCAGACGCGTGTAACACAGTTTCACCTCCAACTCTTTCGTCTGCCCCAAGTGCTCGCTTCTTCTGTTTTCTTGGAACCGACGACCGCAATTGTCGGCTGAATCCGGTTTCGAAAAAAACATCAAATAGTTGGCTCGGGGAATGACTATTTCGTGAGAGGCGTTGATACCACTATTGGGGAGAAATCCTGAGGGAACGAAGGTTAGATGTGCTTCCTGCCGAACAGTCGGGCGTCCAAAGACCATGCACCCGGTCCGATCATGGCCAAACCTGCGCCAAGCGCCGCTAGCAGGGCCATGTCTAGGGCGGGTCCGCGCGATATAACGGTCCACAGTTCCGCCCCGACTACCACCGCTCCTGCCAACGGAGTCCATAATCCAGCGAGGAGTAAAATACCCGCGCCCGCCCCGACCAGTTGCGGAGCAATCAACGAAAGCTCTGGCGCCGCCTTCCATCCGGTAATCGCGCAATACGATAAGGACGCGCTAGTTGCCAAGCGCAGCAGCAAGAGCCCTGCGCCGGGCCAGCCGCTCGCAAACGTCGAAAATAGCCTCTGCAGATCGACCTCCAAACGCAACTTCCGTTTACAGGCTAGGACCATGACGATAGAAACGGAAAGCGAAGAAAGTGGGACTTGCCAGTACCACTTTTGGGGGACTACAGTTCGATGATTCCCCGCTTCACTGCAATGGTGACCGCGTGGGCTCGATCGTTGGCGCTGAGTTTGGACAGGATGTTTGTAACGTGGCTCTTTACCGTTGCTTCTCCAATAGAGAGCTGATCGGCAATAATCTTGTTCGAGTTGCCCGCCGCAATCAGACGCAACACATCGATTTCGCGAACAGTCAGGGCATCGTCTGCGGCGTGTTCTGCAAGTTCCGAGGCGATATCCGGAGGTATCCGTTTCTGCCCGGCATGGACCGCGCGGATAATCTCCAGAAGTTCGCGATGCACGTGGCCTTTCAAAATGTACCCCCGCGCGCCAGCCTTCAACGCCTTCAACACTTGCGTGTCGCCCGTGTAGGTTGTGAGCACCACGATGCGCGCATCAGGGAACTCGCTTTGAATCCTGCCGATTGCCTCTGTCCCATTCATCCCTGGCATTTGAAGGTCCATCAGCGTGATATCGGGTCGATGTAAACGGAATTTTTCGATGGCTTCCTGGCCATTGGATGCCTCCGCTATCAAGGTCATGTCTGCTTCGGTGCTTACCAGCGCCGCGATCCCTTTGCGGAGAAGAGGATGATCGTCCACGGTAAGAATTCGGATCACATCGGGAGGATTGTTCACGAGTTCCCGCCTTGCGAAAAGTGTTTCGCTTTCGAGCCATCGACCGCTTTTTCATAAGCAAGAGCCGCTGGCACCGTCAGCTCAGCTTCTGTTCCCGCCCCAGGTTGGCTCCAAAAATCCAGTTGCGATCCGATTTGCTGGGCACGCTCGCGGATTCCGGGCAGGCCCCAGTGTCCCGGCCGCCGGCTCTCCTCAAGAACCTTGGAATCGATTCCCTTTCCATCGTCACGGACTCGCGTTCGGAATTGATTCTTGCCGTAGCGTATCTCGACTTCAATACTTTGCGCATTGGCATGGTGAAAGCCATTGCGGATCAGTTCGCGCGCAATACTATAGACTTCACGCTGAATTGCGAGACACAACTTTTGCGGTTCACCCTCGACAAGTACATCGAAAGTGGGCGAACCGTGGTTTGTGTCATGCCCGGCCAAGAGCTCTTCCCCCACAGCCTTCAGCGACCGTGCCAGATCACCCTGGGCAACCAGCTGCGAGCGCAAGTCATGAATAGCGTCCCGGCTCTCAGCAATCGCCTGTTCCGTTCCAACAATGGCATCGTCGAGGCCCTTGATCGCATTTTCCGGGCTGCGAGGAAACATGTTGCGAGCTGCTTGGAATTGGAACAAAAGGCCATGCAGGCTTTGCAATAACGTGTCGTGTAGTTCACGAGCGATCCGCGTCCGCTCATTGACCCGTTCCTGCAACCTCATATCCAGCTGGCGCAGACGCCGTCGATGGAGCGCCATTACCGCCGCAAGAATAGCGGCCATGCAAACAATAAGCGCAATCCATCGCCAAGACTGGATCAGCGCATTCAAGGCGCGTGAAGGCAGGTAGATCTGCGAGTTGATCTCCCAGTCGACATCTTTGGCCGCCTGACGCACTCCGGCGACATCGCTCTCCGCCATGCGGCGCCAAACACGCTGGACTTTTTCCAGCACCGCCCGATTCTCGAATACGTCTGGCCACCGTTGAAAATCCGGGTACCTATATCCCTGATCGATCGCCTTCCGAGCAACATCACGCAAAATGCGAACGTCTCGAGCGTCCCGCTCATCCTTGACGAACGATGCGGCCAGCATGTCCAGACCGTAATCAGGTCTGCCGGGCGGCAAGAAGCCAGCCTGGGCCAGCATTTCCGTATATTCCGGGTCGGTCGTAAGATAATCGGCCAGTTTGAAAGCCAATTCCGCATCTGACGCTTGGCTCAAAACCACGAGTTCGCCGCCACCTTTAAAACCGCCGGGCGGTACGGCGGCTGCCGCATAATCCCAAAATCGTTGAGTCTTGCCTTCCCTTTTCTGCCGCTCGTAGAAATCTTTGGCCCATCGACTCAAGAAACTGACGGTTTCCAAAGATACTCGATAACCGCCATTGACGAAGGTGCGCGTTACTTCCTCATGGGTGGTCTCGGGGTAGCTGATTAACCGCCGGACCACGCCATTGCTCTGACGGACCGAGGAATGCTCGGCGAGATAGATGGGAACGGATAGAGCACTGTCACTGGAAAGGAAAACACGCGGACCGAACATGCCATTATGAATAATGGTTTGTGTTCCGCCAGCCCTGACCAGCGATAAATAGTCGTAAAGAAGATTTAGCGTGACTCCCGTTGGAATCGCCACCGTGTCCGCAGAAGAAGTGTTACTACCAACTGAATCGAGGATCGCGGGCCAGCTCGTATCGTTTAGAGTGAGCGCCCGTGAATCAGGCGCGGCAGAAGGCAAGCGCTTCCAATAATAAAGAACGCGGACATCGAGAGCATACGGCAAAGCACAAGCTGGGACGCCGAGCACATCCCGCCAATTTCCCCGGTCTCTCTGCCAGTCGGGTTTGGATCGAATCTTGCCCTGCGCCGCCAGATCCGCGGTCCATGTGGTTCCAACTTCTATCACATCTGGCAACGCATCTGGGCCTGTAGTCCGTCCGGCACGCAGCAGTGCGAACGCCTCGACCCAGGTAATCAAACGCAGGACAACGTCTACATTGTTCTGTGCCGCAAAACGCGCCAGTGCCGCAAACGTCGCTGTCTGATTTGCGACAATCTGAAAATTCTGAACGGTATATTCCGGGTACCAGCTGGCGGTCTTGGTTGCCAGGGGTTCTTCCACATTCAGTAATCGAACGCGGGTTCCTGCCAGCTCCAAGCGCAATTGCTCCATCCGAGCGGGGATGTCTTCTCCTTGCGCGATGTCGTTTGGCCCCGACTCCTCCGGGGGAATAATCCAGACAGAAACGTGCCTATTTGCGTCTGCAGCCTGTGCCTTTGCGGCAGTGCAGACGAGCGCCAATCCAACCAGGAGAATGGCCACCCGAACATTCATGGGTGTGGAATTCTACCGCACCTCCGATAGAGTGCAAGCGCTCGGGCCAACCCCTCCAGAACCTCTCGCCCGGTGAGATTTCCGCAACTTATTCGAAACCAAGGACTGTCCCCAGTCATCTGAATCCAAGAATTTCTGTGAGGAGAGGCTCCCCATGTTCGGCTTCCCGCTTACCCGGCCGCCCAAAATCTCTAAAGAACCGTTCAGCTTGCAAACCCTGTCAAAGGCTTCGCGCCTGCGCGGCGCCACCGTCACCGAAGCTGTTTGTCCCTACTGCGCCGTTGGCTGTGGGCAGCTTATCTACAGCAAAGGCGGTGAACTCATCGACATAGAGGGCGATCCCGATAGTCCCATCAGCGGCGGCCACCTCTGCCCCAAAGGGGCCAACGCCTTTCAACTGGCCGTCAACCCGCATCGCGTGCGCAATGTTCTGTACCGCGCTCCGTACTCCGATCACTGGGAAACGAAGACCCTGGACTGGGCGCTAGACCAGATTGCCCAGCGCGTTAAGACCACCCGCGACGCCGATTTCACGACCCGAGACGAACACGGCCGCTTGCTCAACTCGGTGCGTAGCATCGGCACGTTAGGTGGGGCAACCATCGATAACGAGGAAAACTACCTGATCAAGAAGTTATTCGGGGGCGGCTTGGGGGTAGTCTCGATCGAAAATCAGGCCCGTATATGACATAGCGCTTCGGTGCCCGGTCTGGGCGCCTCTTTCGGCCGCGGCGCGGCCACGAATTATCAGCAGGACATGGCTAACAGCGATTGCATTCTGTTTATGGGATCGAACATGGCGGAGGCCCAACCCGTCGGCTTCCGTTGGCCGATGGAGGCCAAAGCGAAGGGCGCGACCTTGATTCATGTCGATCCGCGCTTCACTCGCATGTCCGCGGTTTGCGATCTGTACGTCGGCATCCGCTCCGGAAGTGATATCGCCTTCCTCGGCGGCCTTGTGAATTACGTGTTATCCAACGACCGTTGGTTTCACGAATACGTAATGGCCTACACCAACGCTTCGACAATCATCGAGGAGGGTTTCCGGGACACCGAAGACTTGGAGGGCCTATTCAGCGGATTCGACCACCGGGACGATGCCTATGACTCCAGGCAGGGTCATTGGGGCTATCAGGAATCTGGCGACGAACGTCAACCACAGCAGGGCGGATCCAGCGATAAGCCTCAGGCAAAATCTGCGAAAGGCCGTTGTGGGCTGCACGGTCACGGCATCGATGGCAACGCCGAGCCCTACACCTCTCAGTGCAAAGGCCTAGCTGCCGAACAGCGCGACCCGACCTTGCAGCACCCGCGCTGCGTGATGCAGATCCTGCGCCGTCATTTCGCTCGCTACACTCCAGAGGTTGTCTCCCAAGTATGCGGCTGCACGAAGGAAGAGTTTTTGCGCGTGGCGGAACTGCTCTGCGCCAACTCCGGTCGCCAGCGCACTACCTGCATCGCCTACGCGCTGGGCTGGACCCAGCACACCACCGGCGTGCAGATCATACGCACCGCTGCCGTCTTGCAACTATTGCTCGGCAACATGGGGCGGCCCGGCGGCGGCATCATGGCACTGCGCGGCCACTCCACCATCCAAGGTGCAACTGATGTCTCGACTCTGTATGACACGCTGCCCGGTTATCTGCCGCAACCCGCCGCGTACGACAACACCCACGAGAATTTAGCTTCTTATATCGAACATGAAGGCATGCCCACCGGCTACTGGGCGAACTTCAGCAAGTTCATCGTCAGCCTGCTTAAGGCCTGGTATGGCGACGCAGCCACGCCAGACAATGACTTTGGGTTCTCCTGGCTGCCGCGTGTCGACGACGACTACTCCATGCTGGCCTACTTCGATCGCATGGCCAAAGGCGGGGTCAAAGGCTACTTTCTGACCGGCATGAATCCCGCGGGCGGTGGACCCAACGCCGGGTTGCACCGCGCTGGTCTGCGCAACCTCGAGTGGCTCGTGGTGCTCGACTGGTTCCAAACCGAGAGCGCTCTCTTTTGGAAGAACGATCCGAATGCGCCGCCACCATCTGACATCAAGACTGAGGTCTTTTTTATCCCTGTAGCTTCCGCTCCTGAGAAGGAGGGCAGCTTGACTAACACGCAGCGGCTGCTGCAGTGGCACAACAAGGCCATTGATCCTTCGGGCGATTGCCGTTCCGACGCTTGGTTCCTCTACAACCTGGGTAAACGGCTCAAAAAGCTCTACGCCGGCTCGACCGATCCCAAAGACCAGCCGCTGTTGAATCTGACCTGGGACTATGACTTCGATGAGCCGCCGCGTCTGCCCGATGGCACTCTCAGCCGCATTGAAGGCGAACCGGACCTCGAAAAAATTCTTATGGAGATGAACGGTTACCGTTTGAAGGAAACCGACCCGCGCACCCGCCGTCCTCGTCTGGTCAGCGGCTTCTCCGAGTTAAAGGACGACGGCACCACATCGTCCGGCTGCTGGGTTTACAGCGGCGTGTTCCCCGAGCCGGGCCGCAACCGCGCGAACGAACGCAAGATCACAGATGACCCATTCCAACCGGAATGGGGCTTCGCTTGGCCGAACAACATCCGCATCTTGTATAACCGTGCTTCCGCCGACCCCGAAGGGCGGCCGTGGTCGGACCGAAAAAAATTAGTCTGGTGGGACTTCGAGAACCGACACTGGGTGGGGCTCGACAAGCCAGACTTCGAGCTCGACAAGCCGCCGCATTACCGACCGCCTCCTGGTGCTACAGGGATGGCCGCCATCGGCGGTGCGGAGCCCTTCACCACCAAATGCGACGGTCTGGGCTGGTTGTACTCCCCCGGCACTAAGGACGGACCTCTTCCCACGCATTACGAGCCAGTGGAATCGCCTCTGGGGAATCTGCTCTATCCCAGACACAATGCGAACCCAACCGTACGCTTCTTCGAGGGACCGCTGAACCCAATTGCCCATGCGCCGACAGTCGACTATCCAGTTGTGGCCACGACTTTTCGCCTCACCGAGCATTACCTGAGTGGGCCAATGAGCCGGTTCAATAGTTGGCTAAATGAACTGCAGCCCGAGATGTTTGCCGAGCTCAGCCCCGAATTGGCCGCCGAGCGAGGTATTGTTCACGGCGGCTGGATGACTATTCAGACGGCGCGGGGTCGCATCGAAGCCCGCGCGATGGTGACCCGGCGGCTGAAGCCTTTTCCGATCGAAGGCCGTGTGATTCACCAGATCGGTCTCCCTTTCCATTGGGCCTTCGCGGGCGAGATCGTCGGCGGAAACGCCAACGACCTTACCTCAATTTTGGCCGATCCGAGCGTGAGCATGCACGAGTGCAAGGCGTTCGCCTGCCAAGTCCATGCCGGGCGGCTCGACGGCCACGCTCCGCAGCCCACCGTGCCCACAGCTCACTGGCCGACGACCGCTGGTCCCATACCAAATACGCCGGGTAGCGCCCAACCCGAAGGGAGGCTCGGACGTGGCAAGTAGAGAAAAAGAATTGTCCTCGTTGCCCCAGACTAGCGACCCGCGGCGGAGCCGGCTGTCGCAATTCGTGGGACGCCTCATCTATCCGTTCTTGCGCGGGGAACCGCCGAAGCCTCGTCCGGCTACTGGCTTTTTTACCGACACTACCGTGTGCATCGGCTGCAAAGCTTGTGAAGTAGCGTGCAAGCAATGGAATCAGCTGCCGTCCGACGGATTCAACTGGACGGGCAACAGCTACGACAACACGACGGAGTTATCCGCCACCTCCTGGCGCCACGTGAAATTCATCGAGCAATTCTCCGACGGATTGCCTGGCCCAATTCTTTCCGTGAACATGACGCCCAGCGAAACCGGTCTCAATCGTTGGCTCATGATGAGCGACCATTGCAAACACTGCCTCGCCGCCCCGTGTCATCAGGCCTGCCCCACCGGCGCCATCATTCAGAATGAGTTCGAGAACGTCTATATTCAGGCGGACATCTGCAACGGCTGCTCCTGTTGCGTCGCGGCTTGCCCGTTTGGGGTCATCACTCGCAGCAGCATGGGCGGCCATTCGCATAAATGCACGCTCTGCTACGACCGTCAAGTCGACGGATTGGAACCGGCTTGCGCCAAGGCCTGTCCAACCCAATCCATTCAATTCGGTCCGATTGACGAACTGCGCCAGAAAGCCCGCCAACGTGTGCAGGAACTTCACCGCCGCGGCGTTCCGCAGGCGCATCTTTACGGCGACTCCTCCAGTGAAACCTATTCCGAGCTGCACTCGTTCTATCTGCTAGTCGATCGGCCTTCCGTGTATGGTCTGCCTGAGACTCCCTTCAATCCGTGGTTGCACATGATCGGCGATTACATTCGTTCCATCGCCGGCGGCCTGGCAGCTATCGCGGTACTGCTTCTGGTGGTGTTTCTTCTGAGACCCTAGCGTGGATGGAGATACCACAATACGGGACGCTTCCACGAAACCGCTCCTGCCGGGCACAGATACGTCCAGCGCTTACGCGAACATGCCCATCACCAAAGCACCGGGATGGCACAGCATCATCGCTTGGGATGCCTTGCTCAACGGCATGGCCACCGGAGTTTTCCTGGCCGCTGCGGTTAGTGAGTTGGCGGCACCCGCGGTTTTCAGGCCCGTCGCCAAGGCGGCTTATCCCGTCGCCCTCGTGCTCTTGCTCGTCGACCTCGGACTGCTCGTGCTGGACTTGGGCGATTCCTTGCGTTTCCATCACATGCTCCGGGTTTTCAAGCCCTATTCGCCCATGTCCGTCGGAACGTGGTGTCTTACAATCTTCTCGCTCCCGTTGACTGCGGCTGCCGCGCTCAGCGTGCTAGCCGAGATAGGATTCGATTTCGAATGGGCTCGCTTGCTGGCGGTGATCGTGGGATTGCTGCCCGCCTTCGGCTCCGCGGCATATAAGGGCGTCTTGCTTAGCACGAACGCGCAGCCGGGCTGGAAAGATGCGCGCTGGCTAGGAGGCTATCTCACCAATTCGGCTCTGCTGATTGGCTGCGGTGAGTTGTTTGTCCTATCCGCGCTGACGGGACAAATACAGGCGACCGCCATTCTGCGCATCGCTTTTCTCGTGCTGCTGCTGCTCAATCTGATTCCCTTGGCATTATTATTTGCGAATCTCCAGCCAACCCACGCGCAACTCTACACCCGGGCACAACAATGGGCTGTGGGCGTATTCATCTTCATTGCCGGGACGCTGATCCCACTGGTTTTGACGCTCCTCAACGGTGGCCTCCTGTTCATAGTGGGTGCCGTCCTCATTCTTTTGCTGCAGTGCTGGCTGGTCCGTTTTGTCTATGTCAAAATTCCGCACACCGCGCCACGGGAAGCACGCAGCGCCGCATAATCTTCGCCGATGTTTGGTCAGAAATATCTGCTTGCAACCAGCAGAAAACAAATTGCTTTGGTAGGCGCGGTGGGGATCGAAAACAATACCGAAAAATCCTTGCAAACGGAAACACATCCGCCATCGACAAGCAGAATCAAGCGGCCGTGGAACGCGCTGCGGCTAGGAATTACCGGTTTGTCGTTTTGAGAGAGTTGCGTAAGGGTGCCGACCTCCTGATTACCAGCGATCGGTTCTTGGCCATTTTCGGGTTGGTTTGAAGCGCAAGGAGAATCAGCGGCGCTTGTGATCTGCAGCCAACCACGGTAAGGCCGGTCCATGAGTGTCCTAATGAGTCGCTCAGGTGGAATACCGCCGGGGTTGTTCCTCACATCAACATAGGGGAAACTGCCTGACAAGCCCACTCGAGGTCTCGGGCCGCCGTTTGGTCCACTTGTTGCAACATTGTCCCTCCTTTCTTTTACGGACAAAGTTGCTTTAGATTCCATCTATCTCACCTCGTCCTGCCGCTTTAGTCACGGAGCAAACATTTCCTTGTTCATTTTTGGGATTGTTCCAGCGTCAGCTTGTAGGCAACGTAATATTTGTAGATGTTGCTGACATACTGAACAGTTTCTTGCCCAATCTCCTTCGCCACCACGAGTTCGACATTGCCGAACCATTGACTCGGATCAAGCCCTTCCGCTGCTGCCTGTTTCCGTATTCGCGCAATTCGATTGGGCCCGGCGTTGTAAGAGGCAAACACCATGAGAGTCTTGTTCAGACCGTCGAGCTTGGGGTCGTTAAAATAGGTATCTGTGATGTTGCGCAGCATCTTCGCGCCAGCCTCAATGTTGTACTGGGCGACCTCCACATTCGAAATGCTAATTGGTGGAGCGGCAGCGTTCTTGGGAATCACCTGCATGATACCGACCGCGCCACTTGGATTCTTCCGGTCCTGGTCCAGTTGCGATTCCTGATACCCCTGCGCTACTAACATTAAGTAGTCAAAATTGTATTCTGTCGCGTATTTCTGGAAGTAACCCACGTAAGACTGAAACTTTGCCATCTCTTCGGTGGAGGTGGAATTTTTCACCCACTTCGTGTTCTGCGCATAGCGACGTACCAAGGTATTGCCAAACGATGAGCCGAATGCGTGATCTTCTAGAAATTCATCGAGCAACTCTCTGAGCTGAGGACTATCCTTGCGAGTCGCCCAGGCCAACTGGCCTTCTTTCTTCACTACAATGTCGGAATGTACCGTCAGGTGAGTGAATACCTGGGCCCAGAAGTTTGCTCGAATGCTGATTGATACGGTTGCGGGAATTAATCCGGCGTTGACCATCTCCAAGAGGTCTTCATCGTTCAGATTGGGGTCGGCCGCCTTTACTAGAATCGGTGCCTTTCCGGCTTTGCGGAGAGACTCGCTCAGGTTTTGCAAGTTCTGGTAGTAAACGGTCAATGGATTGACATAAACCTCTTTGCCGCTCAAGTCCTCCAGAGTTTTGACCTGAGTCAGCTTGGGACCAGTCACGATCACCTGCTTCACATCGGGATCAATAGGGGTTGTGAACAGAGCGATTTGCTGACGCTCAGGCGTGACGATCAGCGGGAAACCGATGACATCACCCATGCCCTGCAAAAGAGCTTTCTGGAGTTGCTCGATTCGCACTGGAAGATACGTGACATTAATCTTCAGTTTCCCGGTCTTGTATCTGTTATTCACGAAGCGTTGAAACTCGTCGAACGCTTCGTAGTAGATTCCATGTGGCTGGCCTTTATCGTAGAAAAAACCGGAACGACTGGGGATCACAAGAACACGAATCCGGCGTCTCTTTACCATGCCATCCAGATCGCCAGCATGGCGCTCAAACGTTACGGGCAATTCGAGTGAATTGCCAGCCTTCTGGTTTGCTTGGGTTTGTGGAGTCGCACTCCCGTCACTGGCAACGAGATGAGCACATAGCAGCATCAGTGCCGCTACAAATGCGATAATTAATTTGATGCGTCCCATATACATTGCGCAATCTTCCAGTTCATCAGCATCGGCGGGGTCTTCCCCCAATTTGCAAATATTGTCCATTCCACCCTTTAAGGTCCCCGCTGCAGGTCAATCATTGGCTGCTGGCTCACGCGTATGAATCCCCTGCGGGGCCGATCGAGATCAATGATCAGGGCAAGAACCAGGGTGATGGCCAAGGACAGGACGCACATCGAGAAGATCTGCCGCCGCCCATTTAGTCCAAATGTATAACCCACCAAGAGAGCTGCCAATATAGCCACGATAGCATTCACGCAAATAACACTTGACGGTACATGATTCTGGAATGCCATCCGGCGCGCCGATTCCAGATCTATCGTCTGATTCAAAGATTGCAGGAGTAAGCCGACAGTAACTGGGTTCGGATCTTTCTGCTCGTAAGCGACGGCCCGTGCCCAAAACTCATTCTGTAAATGTGCGGTTTCTTTGCCTAGAGGTTCGAGTCGCTTGGGATCATTGCCGGTAGTCCCATACTGCACTCGCACATTAATGTATTCGTTAAGGATATTCGCGATCTCGGTGTTTTCTGGCGAAGGAAGAAGTTTTGTACGGAGGCGGGAAGTTCCGATGGCGTTGGCTTCATCCAGCACAAGCTGCTTGCGCACCTCGAAGCGGGACACGGCCATGGACATGGTGAATGCAAGCAACAGGCCGAGTACACCAAGTATCGCGGCCTCCAGCGTAGAGTCCAGTGACTTGGTTTTGTCGAGAATATTTGCTTCGGACTTTAGGCCAAGACGGAAGCCAACCTCGGTCGCCGCAAGCATAAACGAGAGAAATATAACGAAGATGATGATCTCGTTTGTCGCGTAGAGGAAACCCGCGTTCACAACCGCCTCCTGACAAGGGCGCCGTTCATCTCGTTTCTCCGTTCTGCGGTGGATTTATCCGTAGGTAGCCCCTGCCGCTCTCGCCGAGATGCATGACGCAAATGTTTTTTCGAGTAGAACTGCGTCGATGGTACCGGCCGCTCCTATCGCAACGATTTGCGTGAGCGGTGTGCGCTGGCCCCATTTCTCTTGCATGGAAATATCGACGCGCCTGCCAACCACTTGCAGAACCGCCCGCCGGTCCGGGTTGTCGGAGTTGTAGACCACGCCTTTGGCGCGGTAGATATTCCCCGGCAACTTGCGTAACGCTTCGCGCAGAGGTTCGAGCGCCAACGGCTGCTCCGTCTCGTAGCTCCAGGTGCTGAACACTCTCGAGTGGTCCTGGCCGTTGTGGTTGTGTCCATTGTCGTCGTGTTGGCAAGTTCCATTAGTGCATTTGTGTTTAGGGTCCGCGTTGACAGCTGCTCGGACAGGATCGAATCGACCGACGCCCAACAGAATTTCGTAGGGCACTTCGCAGTAATTGGTTTCTACGATGCGGAGGCGGTTGAAATGCTCGTCGAGCCACGACCGCACCTTGGCGACTTGGGCGGGACCGGCGAGGTCTACCTTG
>DATJOO010000098.1:0-41073 GCA_035506955.1 Verrucomicrobiia bacterium | reverse complement strand
AACACGAATTGTCCGCAGGAGCTGTTCTCTGCTCCGACTGCCTATCAGGAGTTCACGAAGGCGTTGAACCGCGGAAATCAGATCAAACAACCTACTTGCCGTTGGTACCCGCTTCCGCCGAGCCGGTCTGCCAATACTTGTTGAACCCGATGTAGTCCGAGGGCAGATTCGCCAGGATGGTGCGTCGCAGTTCCAGGATGTCCACGCTGCCGATGCGCTTGTACAGCACCTTCCCATCGGCATCGATCAAAACGGTGTAGGGAACTGCCGACTCCCAAGTGGGGTCAAAGGCCTTCTGCAGCGCCGCCGTGTCGTCCGAAGCAAACAGCAAATTGCGGCTGGTGGCGTGTTTCTTCTCCAGCATCTTCATCACGCCATTCTTTTCGTCGGGCATATTGGCGGCCACCGTCACCAGGTCGAAATCGCGTACCTTATACATCTGAAACGTATCCTGAAAATCGGCAAATTCGTCGATGCACGAACCGCACCAGGTGGCCCAGAAACTTACCAGCAGCATGTGCTTCGTAGGGTTTGCGCGCAGTTTTTTCAGATCGTCAGCCGTCGCCATTTCCAACGTCACCGGCTCCGCGGCGATCTTGCGCATCGCTTCCTCGCTCGAGGCTTGCTTTTCCTTCCATTTTGTCGAGCAGCCGAACACACCGGTATGCTTCACCTCCACTTCGCGCCCCGCCAACAACGCTTCGATGGCATTGCGCGCGTCTTGCGTCTTCACCTGCTCGATGCGGTAGCTATTGTCGATGCGGCCTTCGTAACGAAGCTTGCGGTCCTTATCGAAAATAAAGATGTGCGGTGTGGCTTGCGGGCCGTACGCGCGCGTTACCTCCTGCGTCTCTCCATCGTAAAGATAGGGATAGCGCAGATGCTTGTACGTCACGCGAATCTTCATTTCCTCCAGAGAATCGCTGATGTCCGATGAGTCTAATTCATCGATGCGAATTGCTTTCGGATCATTGGGTTGAATCACCACCACCGCCACTCCTCGACCCTTATAATCATCCGACAGTTGCTGAATGCGCTGTTCGTACATTTGCGAAATGGGGCAATGGTTGCATGCGAAGACCACGGCAAGAATCGGGCTGGAGGCATAATCGGTCAGCCGATGGATTTTTCCATCGACCCCCGGCAGCGTAAAGTCAGGTGCCGAAGATCCCAGTGCCAGGATCGGATGGCTGGTTTGTCCCCAAGCCGCCGCAATCGGCACCACCATCAGCGAAAGAATAGCGATTCGTCGCCACATTGAAATTGACCTCCAGGGTTATCGGCCGCGAGCAGGCACTGGGGACTCACAGCGGAAACTTACCTAAATCTCACCGCGAATGGTGCGCGTCTATCGTTCCACGCGCTCCGTCTCCCACATTATTGGACGTATCCGGCAGTGGTCGAGGTGTCACATCCGCATTCACAAGTCCCATAGCCCACTTGATGGCTTCGAGATACATCTTCTGCATCCGCGGGTCGTCCCAGTTCTGCTCAACGTGGCCCAGCGTGGAGTAGTAGACGCGGCCTTTGCCATACATTTTTGCCCAAGTTACTGCGAAGTCATGGTCCTTGCGATGCACATGTGGATTGTTCAAGTCCAATTTGCTGGCATCTAGCCGCATTAGCACTCGCACTTTATTGCGCGAAAAATCCTTGATCTGGTAGATTTCGTCGCGCAAGACGAACGATTTCCCCCATTGCTGCATCCCAGGAAAATTCGGATCTTCCACGAGGATCGGCGCGTCGAACGTAAGCCAAGGGTGCTCGTCGAAATAGCCGCCGATCATTTCGCCATACTCCGGCCAGTCGGTGAACGTAATTGTCGCGCTATGCACTCCGACGAAGCCCTTGCCGTCGTCATGCACAAACGACAGCAACGCTGCCTTCTGTTCGTCATTCATCTCCAGATTGCCGCCGGTATAAAACAGAACAGCGTCGAAATCGTTCAGGTTTTTCGCGTTGAACTCCAGTTTTTTCTTGGTCAGCGCTTCAGTATCCGTGCGGATGGTGGTGTCCCACAACCCAGACTCCCTGCCCAGTCGCTCAATGGTAGCCATGGCGTGAGACACAGCCTCGTGCCGGTAGCCCTTTTCCTCACCAATAATCAGCAAATGCTTCTTCGGGTGAACTTCCGACTGCGCCACGCAGCGGGCGCCCATCGCCATGACACACAGAACCACCAAAATGTTATACAGTTTTTTCATCGCTCGCCGCCTTGGCTCGCACGCGTTGGTTTTTCTTTGCCTAACCACAAAATGGCGTTGGCAAACAGCTGGTTCTGCGTCGGGTCGGCAAAAACTCCTTCGCCGTGCCCCATGTTCATATACAGCATCCGGTACTTTGTGTTGGTCCACACGATCGGCATGTCTCCCTGCGTGATCACGTCCTTCACGCCGATCGGGTAATTCGACGGATCCAGTGTCACCAGCACCCGCACATCTTTATCGAGCCGCGGACTCGGCTTCCACTGGTACCACTCATTCGATGGCGCCAAATAGCTTGCTGGCATCCCTTTCGTCACCGGATGGTTCGGATCGTCAATCACCATTTTCGCCCGTTGCACCGGCCAATTGTTCGTATAGAACACCGCGCCTCCCAGGAAATTCACGAACCATGGCCAATTAGTTGAGGCGTCGTTATACGCGGCCACATGCAAACCCAGCCAGCCGCCGCCATGCTCCATGTAGTTCTCAAACGCCGCTCGCTGCGTTGCCGTGTGCGGGAAATCGTTGATCCAGAGAATCACCTGGTAGGACTTCAAGTCCGTGTCATTCAACTTGTCCCAGTCCGTCGTCGTGTCGAAGGCAAAATTTTCTTTTGCCGCTAATTCGCGGAAAAAAGCCAGTCCCTCGTTCCCGGTACGTACATGATCGGGCTCCACATTCGTCGAGTAGAACGCCAGTGCACGGAACTCAGGGGTCTGCCCTTGCGCGACAACGCCACCGAGCAGCAAGACGACCAGCGTAAAGGACAAAGCAGCCAAGGTGTGGAATTTGCAGGAACCCATATGCAAGCGCTCTTTTATTTCCCCGCGCCCCAGAAAATCGCGTTGGTCACAATCTGCGTGTACGCGGGGTTTTCAAATAACTCGGGATGATGGCCCATAAAGATGTAGATATTCCGAGCCTTCACGTGCTCGTTGGTCCAGATTACCGGATGATCTCCCATTTTGATATCGGTCGCTGGCGTATACGTATTCTCGTCTACGCTTGCCAGCACGTGTACGTTCGGTCGCGGCGATTTGTCATAGGTGTAGAACTCTTCGTTCTCAATCACGAATGGCGATTTCACCCCTTTCATCGCCGGATGGTTTTTGTCCTCAATCGTGACCGTTCCCGTCACAAATGTGGCGATGTAATTCTTGAAGCGGATACCTCCCATGAAGTCGCGAAACCATGGCCAGATCGGGTATCCGTCGAATTCTCCGAGTAACGTAGCGTGATGGAACCCGATCCATCCGCCCTTACCTTCCTCAATATATTTCACGAACGCTGCCTTGGCCGTGTCTGTCCACATATACGGCGGGTAATTCAACTGGATAAACAGGTTGTATTGCGCCAGGAACGCATCGTTGATCTTGTCGGTGTTCTCGATGTAATCGATTGTGAAGTTGTTTTCCTGGGCTAGTTTCCCAAGCCAGACTTTTGCGGCATCCACGAACGGCTGGTGAATCCCACCGTGTTCCGCAATGGCGATCACCCGGAAGCGCGGCGCGTTCTGCTGAGCCGACGCCGGCTTGGTTGAAAAGAGAACCGTGGTGCCAAGGAACAACAATGAGAGGAACAAGAAGAGTACGAAACCATGCCTTTGTGGTGACAGCATCTCCTGAAAACCTCCACTGACGGCCACGGTCATCCGTGGAAGCGTCGCGGTGTGCGTGGAAGAGAAGATCGGGCGCGCACGTGCGCCGTGTCGTTAGCGCACAAACATCCGTTGCAATGCGACTTCTTGCCGAAAATAACAGCAATCTGTTTCTTCTTCAAGAACTAATTAATGGCTGTTAAGAAAGTCCTCGCCACGAGTTTTTGTGCTGGAAGGTGTCCCACCGGTAACACCCAAAGTACTAGCGAAGTGGAACGCGTCGTGACCCAATCTGGCACCTCTATGCGACCGTCTCATTCACGAATTCCATATATTTAGGATTCATACGTCAAAAAAACCTCGATTTTAGGCACGATTGAGCCCATCGCCCGCTCGCTTAACGGCGACTTCCAGAAACTTCCGCGGTAAACCTTGGTAACTGTCCGAGTGGAACCCTCGGACGGGTGCACTCCCGCTGCTCCGAACCCGTCCCTCCGTCCAGTTGTTCCTTGTTGGAGGAAGGAGTTTACTCTCCGTTAGGACCGAGCAACGCCGGAGCGGGTGTACCCGTACTATGCGGACGGGCGCTTCGTTTTATTCGGCAACTCAGTTCGTTGCTGTGCGGTTGTTCTGAGGGACTGGAAGTGGCCATGAGAAAAACGAATCGAAACGAACACGGGTTCACCCTTCTGGAAACGCTGGTGGTGATCTCCATCATGTCGGTGCTGGCCGGCTTCGCCATCGTGCAAAGCTTCGGCTCCACGGAATCCTATCAAGTCAACGCGGCTTCTGACGTGGTCGTCAGCCAATTACGCGTGGCGCGCCAGCTAGCCATCTCGAACCGGCGAGTAGTGCGTGTTTGGATCGACAACGCTCCCGAGAGTGATGGCCGTTATCACGTCAAATACCAGCAGCAGCCCGCTCCGGGAACCAATGAAGTAGCCGGAACGCTGATGAGCGTCCCAATTCCAGCGATTGCCCAGTTTGTTCTAGAGCCCGGCGTTCCCGACACGCCCATGGCCTTTGGCAATACCGCCGCCGTGTACATTGGTAACCCCCCCGTCTCGGGCGGCCCACCGATTATGCAATTCAATTCAACGGGTACGTTCACCGATAACACCGGCAATAGCTTGCTTTACGGCACGGTCTTCATCGGCGTACCCAACAAAGTAGCCACCGCCCGAGCCGTCACGATCATGGGGGGCACTGGCCGCGTACGCGCCTATAACTACGAAGGTGGCAGTCTCGGATGGCAGGAATAAGGAGCCGCTCATGAAACCTCGCAAACTTCTTCGAAAACAACGAGGCTTCACGCTTCTGGAAACCATGATCGCCATGGCCATTCTCAGTTTTGGCGTGCTCTCGTTGGCCTCCTTCTATACCGCGGGCTTGAAGAGCTCCAGCTTGATTAAGGTTCAATACATCGCCAACCAAAAGGCTCAACAAGCGCTGGAATCGATCTACACCGCCCGCGACACCAATACGCTGGCCTTCTCGCAAATTGCAAACATCAGCCAAGGTGGCGTGTTCAAGGATGGTCCGCAGCCTCTGCTGGCTCCAGGTCCTGACGGCATCGTTGGCACCTCCGATGACGATGCCTCGAACCCCGATGTCATCTTCACGGGCCCCGGTCCGGACAACATTCTCGGCACTGCCGACGACACCTACATCCCCTTGAATCCCTGGATGACCCGTACCATCGCCATCCAACCGGTTCCCAACTACACCAGCACCATGATGCAGGTCACCATCACCATCACTTACGTCTACCAAGGTCAGTCTGGCCAGGTGCAGTTGGTCACTTACGTATCGTCTTATTCGTGAGGCTCTTCATGCGACGAATGAACAAACGCAAATTCGCAGGTTTCACCCTCGTGGAATTGATGGTCTCCATGGGGGTCGTCAGTGTGTTGCTGTACGTAGCAGTGCGAGCATTCCGTGATGCCTCACAGACTAACCAGGTCGTGACGCAGGACGCGGACATGTCCGACAACCTGCGCACCGCGCTGAACATGATTCAGACCGACTTGCAGCAGGCTGGCTCAGGTATTCCTACCGGCGGAATTCCTCTGCCCTTTACATCCAATAACTCCTCAACCAGTCCCTGCGGCACCACTCCGGCGATCAATCGGCCAAAGCTGGGCGGTCATACTACTTTTCCCGCTTGCAATTCCACGTTGCCCGCGGTCGAGCCGGGAAACGAACTGGGCCCGCCGATTACCGCTCCAGACGCGACCTCCGGTACCACCGCGAACCCCGGCAGCATCACCGATGAAATCACCATGGTCTACGCGGACAATCTCGGCTTGGACGCCCGCCCAGTCAACGCACAAGCCACTACCACTCCGGCGAACCCCGGTTGCCCTCACGGTTCGATTTCTATGAGCGGTACCACCCTCACTGTCACCTTTGATGGCACCACCTTGAACTCACAGGGCGCCTACAACTGCGTAAACTTCGTGCAAAACGGCATTACCGTCAATGTCGGCGATTTGATTATGTTCAGCAACACCAATGGCCAGGCCTTGCTGGCCGTTACCGGTGTGAGTGGCCAGACTTTGACATTTGCGAACTCCGACCCCTTTGGTTTGAATGGCCGCACCGAGGCCGGGGGCACCATCAACTACCTGGCGAGCGGCACCGGTTGCACTGGCACCACCCTCTCCAACGCTTGCTTTGCCAACACTACCGCAACCCGCGTCTGGATGATCAGCTATTACCTGGACAACGTCAGCAGTCCCCCGTTCGTCCGCTTGATCCGTCAGGTCGGCATGGGTACCGCCACCCCCGTGGGAGAAACCCTCGAGAATCTCCAATTCACGTTCAACTTCGTCGACGGCAACACCAACCCCGCAAACCAGGCCACCGTGCCCGCCGGAGATTCGGAATCGCAGATTATGTGCGTGAATCTTTATCTGGCCGCGCGTTCCAGCGATTTGGTCACGCAGGGCAACATGCACCACTTCTCGCGCGACAATCTGATGACCCAAGTCAGCATTCGCAGTAACGCTTATACCAATCAGTACTGATTCGAGGAGCATGCGATGACACGGAAATTACTCAAAAAATCCAAGCATTTCCGGGACAACGCCGGTATTGCCCTGCTCACCACCTTAATGCTGCTCTTCCTCATGTCCAGCTTGTTGGTGGGCTTTGCCGTGCTCCTCGCCTCGAACCAGCAACTGGCGGGCGCGAACAACGACCAAGTCGTTGCTTTCTACGCCGCGGAAGCGGGCATGGAGAAACTGACCGCGGACCTCGGCTCCTTGTTCAGCATCACTTACTCGCCAAACATTTCCCAAATCAATTCGCTTGAGACCACTCCTTACGGTCCGCCAGCCTCGTCTCTCTTCTCCGGTGCAAATGAAACCGTTACGTACACAACCGCCGACGGCACGAACGCCTACACGATTACTCCGGCTGCGGTCGATGCCAATGGCAATCCGGCGCCCACGATCACGACCATCAAGAGCGGGCCCTACCAGGGCATGACGGCCATGGCCACGGAATACACGTTGAACGTCAATGCGCGGACCAGCTCCGGACGTGAAGTGAACCTGATCCGTACCACGCAGACCGTGGGCATCCCGATGTTTCAGTTCGGCATCTTCGGCGACACCGACTTGGATTTCTTCCCTGGTCCCCCGTTTAACTTCGGTGGCCGCACGCATACCAACGGTAATCTTTGGCTGGCGACTCAAGGTACTCTGACGCTCTCCAGCAAGGTGGACGCCTATAAAGACATCATTCGGCAGCGGCTCGAGAACGGTTACGCGACGGCCGGCACTTACGCCAGCACCGTGAACGTCACCACCAGCGGCACTTCCAGCAACTACCGTAGCTTGGGAATGACCGAGGGCAGCTTGGTCATGTCCATTGCGCCGTACGATACCCCGGCGTACAACTCGAACTGGCAAACCATCTCGCAGACCGATTACAACTCGAACTTGATCAACGGTAAGGGCAGTGCCTTCCCGCAATACTCCACAGGTGCCAACCAACTGAATCTTGCGGTCGTCACCATGGGTGGCGGCTCCACGCAGTCCATCGACTTGATTCGCCGGCCGGTCGTGGGCGAAGCCGCCAACGTCACCAATGAACGCTACTTCGCACAGGCCAGCTTGCGCGTTCTTTTGTCCGACAATCCGAGTGACATTACCAACCAGCCCTGTGTCAGCTCCGGTGCCCCGTTCGACCTCAGCTTACTCGCGACGCCTCCCGGCGATAACGGCGCCAACTGGACCAACACAAACGCGCCCGCAGCACTCCAACAGCTCGCGGCGAAGATGATTGCCTATGGCACGCCGTTCATTCAGCTGGCCACCTCGGGTTCCACCGGAGCCGCTTATTCGTCCGTGCTACCAGCAGCGGACGGCTATTGGCTGCCAGCAACCACGTACTCTGCGGCTACTTCCGCCAGCTATTGGACCTCGGGATCCGCCGGCACGTATGGAAACACCAACTATTTCCCCATCATCAAGGGATACATCAAAATTGACGCCCAGCTTGAACCGTATCCGACCACCGGTTGCACCGCAACCGACGAAAAAGACGTCACCATCGAAGTTCTGGCGCTGGGCTATGTCGGCCGCAACATTAATCCGGTTCCTCAATCGTTGAACGGTTCGTCCCTCAATGCACAATGGCCAGTAGCAATTGGCACTGCAGCCTGTCTGAGTACCACCTCGTGCACCCAGATGGACCTTTTGTCGAATGCCGGAACTGGCGCCACGCACTACTATTCCACGAGCCTCTACAATTCGACCTTGCCGAACTACCCGAACCAACTAAGCATCACCACGGCGGGCTACAGCTATCCGCTTCCCATTCCCACGACTTCGCAATTGGGCTATCAAAACGCCACGACCTTTACAAACGGCGCCACCATGTACACGGGCCAGGCTGGCTCCTGCCCCGATCCCCATCCCAACGCTCTGATTCGTTTGGAAAGAATTCGCGACAATCCCTCTTCTCTCTATGCCGCCCATTACAAGAACACCTCCGGTGTGTGGGTCAACTACGTAGCCAGCGGAACCTTGAACACCACCACCAACAAGCCACAAGAGGCTCCCATCTCCGTGGTATGCGGCGTGGATCCTGTTACCGGAACCTTCCCGATGATTGCCGACCAGAACGGCAATACCGCGCAGTGGACCCCGCAACCCTGGGACTTGTGGAACAACACCCTGTTTGATACTCGCGAAGGCACCTTGCGCGACGAAAGTATGTCTTCATCCAGCTTGCCCACGCTCAACGGCGCGATGCATTACATTGAGCTGGACGCCCACAACGTGGCTCGCTGGTTTGGTGGCGCTATTGGAAGTTCCGGCCAGAGCACCGCGGATCCTGTGGTTGCTCCGGACAATTTCCTGGTTTACATCTCCGATCGCCGCGGCAACTACGACAACGGCGTGGCTTTGGCATCCTGGCCGCCACTTCCGCAGGTGGGCAGCTACGAAACCGGCGAATATGGCTGGAACGACCTTGTAAACTCCGGCTCCGATGCGAACGGATGCCCCGACGGCAACCTCCAAACCGGAGAAGATCCAGACAAAGTGAGCCAGCTCTACACCTACGGTGCAAATGCACAGTACATTCATGCGCTCGGGCTGGGCCTCTCCACTTCAACGCAACCGCTTCTTAAATACGGCCAGTACGGACTGTTTGCGGGTCTAGCGGGTACCGCAACGAGCAACGGCGTAACCACCGCCAGTATTCCTTGCACTACGATTCCGAGTTACGCGAAGACCGCCAACGGCGGCGACAACATTTGGCCCATGATGGTACCGGGCTACGTGTACAACAGAGCCAACGCGAATGCGCTCCGCGAGAATCCTCCGCTGTTTTTCCGCCGCGCCGTGAAAATCGTGAATGGAGCCGACTTGACCCCGGTTGGCACTTGCCCTGGCAGTGTGAATTGCGGTCTGGCCATTGCGGCCGAGAATCCCGTCTACATCCAAGGCGATTACAACGCCAACGTAGGCGGCGCCGGATGGGGCAGCACGGAAATCGCATCCTCGATCGCAGCCGATGCCGTCACGTTGCTTTCCGACAATTGGAACGACGCAAACTCGTTTGGAAGCCCCTACTCCACAAGTCTACGGGCTGGCAATACCACCTACTACCGCACCGCGATCGTGGCTGGCGCCACGGTTCCTTTCACTCAACCGACCTTTAGTGGCGTTTCCGCCGACTATGGAACCGACGGCGGAGTGCACAACTTCCTCCGTTATATCGAAGCTTGGAGTGGCACGTTGGAATATAACGGCTCCATCGTGGACATGTACTACAGCCGTCAGGCCACTGGAACCTTCAAGTGCTGCACTACCGTGTATAGCCCGCCGACCCGCGGCTATAACTTCGACACCAACTTCCTGAACCCAACGCTACTGCCGCCGCGCACGCCTCTGTTCCGCACCGTGAGCACCACGGGCTGGACTCGTGTGCTGGCCCCGCAAAACGGCACCTACAAATAAGTTCTAAGCACGATCGAAACTCTCGAGTGTCCCGGCCACTGGTCGGGACGCTCGCTTTTTTGCGCTAGTTTGTGGCACAGCCACGCTTAGCTGTGCTCGGGGCTCTCTGCAATGCTCTGAGCACAGGCAAGAGTGCCTGTGCCACCTATTCCCGTTCGTGTTACTTTGAATAGAACCGCCTGCATTCCGATTGAGGCGGAGCACGTCATGAATCCCATCGAGACACTGAGCCTGGTTCTGGGAACCGGTTTCTCCTCCGGCTTGAACCTTTATGCCACGGTCGCAACCCTCGGGCTGCTCCAGCGCTTCGGCGTAGTCCATCTCCCCGACAAATTGCAAGTGTTAGCTCACCCGATCGTCCTTGGCGTAGCCATCGGGCTTTATGTGATGGAATTCCTGGCGGACAAGATTCCTTACGTCGATTCCGTCTGGCAAGCCGTGCATACCTTCATCCGGCCGCCGGCCGCGGCGCTCTTGGCCTTTAGTGTCACGGCATCCGCAGCCGAGCCCTGGCGCTGGGCCGCCGCCTTGCTGGCTGGCAGCATTGCTTTGACCTCTCACGGCACCAAAGCCAGCGCGCGGGCCGCCGCGAATATGTCACCCGAGCCGCTCAGCAATTGGGCGCTCAGCTTTGGCGAAGACATGTTGGCGGTGTGGTTGACGTGGTTTGCTACCGCGCACGCGACGCTGGCGATCATCCTGGTGGTGGTGCTACTTGCGATTTCGTTGTTCCTGCTCTACCACTTGTTCCGTTTCCTGCGCCGCACCTTCCGCAAACTCGCCGAGGTCTGACATACCTGGTAGCGGCGGCTTTACGCCGCCGTCTCCCCAACCCCACCGAAGCGTCATTCCGAGCGCAGTCTGCGAAGAGCGGAATCTCTCTTCAATATCGTGGAGCCTCGCGCCTTCACTTCACGTATTTGGCCAGCCAGTCAAGAAACGTCTTGTACCACAGTTGCGAATTTTGCGGCTTCAGCACCCAATGCCCCTCATCCGGAAACACCAGCAATTCCGACGGCACGCCTTGGCGCTGCAACGCACTGAAGAGTTCCAGCGACTGCGTATACGGCACGCGAAAATCGCGTTCTCCCGCAATCACCAGCGTCGGCGTCTTGTATTTGCCCAGGTCGGCCGCATACGTCGACGGTGAGAATTTTTTGTAATTTTCCGGCGCGTTCCAAGGCGTGCCTTGTTCATCGTGCTCCTCGAACCAAAGTTCTTCGGTGGCATACATCGACGTTTTGTCGTAAACCCCGGCATGGCTGATGATGGCCTTGAAACGATCCGTGTGCGTCGCCAGCCAATCCGCCATGTATCCGCCATAAGATCCACCCGCAGCGGCTAAGCGGTTCTTATCGATGAACGAAAACTTGGCCAGTGCAGCGTCCGTGCCTTTCATAATGTCCACGTAGGCTTTCCCGCCCCAGTCATTGGTGATTTCATCCGTGAATTTCTGGCCATAGCCGGTAGAGCCACGCCGGTTGATCATTAAAATGACATAGCCCGCACCGGCGAAAACTTGCGGGTTCCAGCGATAACCCCAATCGTCGCCCCACATCGTCTGCGGCCCGCCGTGCAGCAACTCCAGCATCGGATATTGTTTCGACGCATCAAATTGCGGCGGCCGGATCAGCATCGCCTGCACCTTGGTACCTTCGGCGCCGTCGAACCAGAACTTTTCCGGCTCGTTCATCTCGAGGTTGGTCAGCATCGCGTCATTCGCGTGCGTCAGTTGCTTCAGGCCGCTGCCGTCGTTAGCCGAAACGAAAATCTCGCTGGGCAGCGTCAAGCTCGTGCGTGTGGTGACCAGCGTTTTGCCGTCGCCACTAAACATAAATTCGAAATTGAAGCCGTCGAGCACCTTCTTCGGTATGCCGCCTGCTCGCGGTTCCATCGCATAGATAGGCTGCAACGTTTCGTTTTCCGCCAGGAAATAGAGGGTCTTGCTGTCGGGAGACCATGCCAGCTCCTTGGCGCTGCGATCGAAATTCTCCGACAAATTTTCAATCTTGCCGCTCTGCCGGTCGTACAACATCACCCGCCAGCGATCCGCTTCGTACTCTGGAGTCAGCTGCGCGTGATATGCGATATAGCGCCCATCCGGTGAGTACACGGGATTGCCATCGAAACCCTGCTGCGTGGTGATGCGCTTGGATTCGCCGCCCGCCACTGGAACCAGGAACAGATCGCCGTTGGTGCTGATCGCTTCCATTTTGTCGGTTACTGCCGTGTAGCAAAGCTCGTTGCTATCCGGCGAAAAATTGAAATCGCTGGGGCCCCCGCGCTGTACGGGCGGCACATCATAATTTGCGCCGGGCGTCAGGTCGCGCGCCGAGGCGCTGCTGTCGGCGGCCACGACGAACAAGTGGCTGCGCTTACCTTCCGACCACTCGTCCCAGTGGCGATAGAGCAGGTGGTCGTACAACCGCGCTTTCACCTTGCTCTTTTCTTTTTCTTCGTCGCGCTTGGCGTTGCAAGCGTCATCGTTGCAATCGGGATAAACCGACGAGGTGAACGCAATGGTCTTGCCATCCGGCGACCAGTGGAACAGATCCGCGCCCGTGGAAAGCTTGGTCAGCTTTTGCGCTTCGCCTCCGACCAACGACAGCAAATACACTTGGGAATTGCCATCCCGCGCGGAGAGGAATGCCAGAGTCTTCCCATCCGGCGACCATGCCGGGGAATTGTCGCGGCCGCCTTGCGTCACCTGGGTGGGTTCGCCACCCGAGGCGCTGATGATCCAGACATTGCTGACGTTCCGGTTGGCTTCCAGATCAGGCGTGGAGACTGTGTATGCGACCCATTTCCCATCTTTGGAAAGCGTGGCCCCGCTGATGCGGTGCAGCTTGATCAGGTCATCGAAGGTCATCGCATGCTTTGCGGTGGTTTGTGCCTGCAAGCTTAGCGCGATTGTAAACGACGCCAAGAAAATGGCACAGCGCGACAGGAGTCGGTTCATCGGTGTCACCCTTGTTTGATCGGAGAACTCGGAAGCGTGTTCAAAACAGTTGATGATGCCACGACCCGGGCCGGATTCCAAGCATTGCCACAATCAGCGCCGCACGAAAATCCAGTTGAGCAGTGCAATCGCACACGTCGTGCCCACCACGTAAAATTCGCCACGGCCCATCTGCGTTAACATCACCACGGCGAATAACAGGGCCACGGCAGAGAACAAATAGGGCGCCGGCAACAGAAACTGCGCTTTGCCGTCTCGTCGTTTTCTCAACACCGGCACGGCCAACGCCATCGCCCCATAAATAGCCAGGCGCGAGACCGCCGAAAGCAGGGCATTCCACTGGAAATTGCCCAGCGCTCCAAACACAAAGACGACTGCCGCATACACCAAGATCGCAACGTACGGCGTGCGGTATTTCGGGTGAACCGCTGCCAGAATGGACGGAAAATCGCCGTGCTCGGCCATGGCAAAAATGATCCGCGGCGAGTGCAGCAGGTTCGCGCTCAGGTAGCCATAGGCCGAAACCAGCGCGGCCAGCGACATTGCGGTTGCGCCCACCGGCCCGAGGAAATGCTGCGCGGCATCCGAGAGCGGCCGAGTGGAAGCGGCGGCGTCCGGCAGCGTGGCAACGGTTACGAATTGCACCGCCGTATAAATGACCGCGATCACCCCGAGTGCGAGTAGCAAAGCAATCGGCGTGTCGCGTTTTGGATTTGTGCTTTCACCGCCGACGAAGAGCGCGCCCTCGAAGCCGCCATAGGCATAAACCAGCAGCAAAATCGCATCAAATCCATTTCGTGTGGTTAGCGCAGGTACCTTGGAGGCAACACGGATTTCCGGGCGCAGCAGCCAAATTAACAACCCCGCAACGATAAAGAACAACAGGAAGCCGACCTTTACCGCTGTAAAAAAATTGCTGAGATTTTTTCCGGTTGTCACGCCGATGCAGTTCAAGAACGCCAAGTGGCCCAGCAAAATCGCCAGAACCAGCAACTGCCCGCTCTTTGTTCCCAGTGCTGGAAAGAATCCCGCCAGATACGTGCAGAACAGATTCGCCACCGCGGCGGGTGCCGCGATGCGTGTCAACCAGGTGAGCCACGCGACCAGCAAACCCGCGAACCGGCCCAGCGCATCCCGGGCGTAGAGATACAATCCGCCCGTCTCGTCATAGCGCGAGGAAACTTCGGCGGTGCATCCGGCGATAATCAGCGCACCCGCGCCGGCTGCCAGGCATGCCAATGGACTCAGCGCTCCCAGCTTCGCCGCCAGCAATGATGGCAATCCGAAGATGCCACCGCCAATGATCGAATTCACCATCAGAGCGGTGAGGCTCCAACGGCCGATCGTGCGAACTAGCCCTTCGGACGATTTCGCAACGCGCTCGATACTCATTTTGGGATCAGTTATTCGCGGGCAAAGGAACCGGCGGCGCTTTCATCTTCGCAATTTCCGTCAGCAGGTCAGTCTTTCCGCTGAGGGGTTCCAGATGCGGATAGCGTTCGCCGCCATGGTAGTCGACGCGGTACGTCTGGTAGAAATCGGCGTTTTCCACGAGCAGTTCGATGGGCTCCTTGGTGTTCTTGGCACGCGCTATGGCATCGCGCAGCAGGTCGGGGGTCCACTTGCGGCCATTCACCGCTATCAGGCGCATGCCTGGCGCCAACCCGGCGTTTGCCGCGGGCGAACCGGGAATTACGTCCAGAAAATGCTCGCCGTCTTCTCCGCCGGGCGAGTGCAACAGAACTCCCAATGAATACTGTAGCTCTATCACTTGCGTTGCGGCTTCGTTGATCCGCTCGTATTCGTTTTGCGCGTCGGTAAACACCAGCTTCCACCCGCTGTTTTCGATTCCACCCAGCGGCGCGCCTGGCCCGTGGCTCTGCAGCCGCTTCGTAAAAAAGTCGCGCCAGTCGTATTTTTCCACTTCATTCAAACCGTTCACCACGTCGTCAAACGTGTAAGGTTTTACGGTCGGCGCCACGTTGGGTGGATTATTCTCGCCGCCGTGAAATGGCCGGCAGAAATCGTCGAGCGATCTCTTGCCGTCGGATCGCTTGCGAATGATGGTGTCGGCTTCCAGCCAAAGCAACGTGCCTTCGTCGTAGTAATCCACGCTCCGGCGCCACGAAGCCCATTCCGACGGTGCTCCGTACAGCAACTGCGCGGCAGTCGCCGTGTCTTGCAAATTGCGCCACGTCCGTCCAGGGCGATCGTTCAGATAAGCAGCCGTCGCCGCCAGATTTTCGCGGAATAGATTCAGCGGGGTGATGCTGGACCGCGCCGAAAGAATCACTCCGTAATATTGAGTGAGCCCTTCATAGACCCATAGCAGCTCGCCTTTCATGGGCGTTTGGTAATCCGGCGTGGCCAAGCCCGCCGGTCGTCGAAATTTCCCGTTCCATGAATGGGTGAACTCGTGTGGTAGCAGGTCGGATGACTCGAACAGTCCCGGATCGAGGAAATAATCCTCTTCGGTGCGATCGTCGCTGGACTCGTGATGTTCCACGCCATCGGGCGGCATGCGATCGCTGAGCGTCAGCAAGAAATCGTAGCGGCGGTAATGCCGCGCGCCGAAGAGCACGCCGGTTTCCGCAACCAGTTGACGCAAATGCTGCACCTCTGTCGGCGTGGCCTCCAGCGGGGCCAGTCCGTCTGCAGCGACATGCACGGTGTGCGGCGGCGTCTGCCCGGGCGACAGATCGATGTTGCGGAAGTATAAGCCCGTGAGTACGGGAGAATCGATGATCGTTGTCAGTGTGGCCGGCGCAAATTCGATCCGTTCGGCCGATTCGTTCGCGACCGGCAACGCGGTGCCGTATTTCCAACCCTGCGGCAGACGCAAACTCGTGACGTAGGTCAGATCATCTGTTTTTGCACCAAGCGGGTACAACGCCACCATGTACCAGTTGAGGACCGCCAGTTTGGCCGTCGAAGATGGAGGTTCGCGCGAACCATTCGCCTCGGCCGGCGAAACGTAATCGTAGGAGAGGTCCAGCGCATTCACGCCTTTTGGCACATCGATATGAAATGCGAACATATCCACGTCGTCGCGTCGCCAGGGAATCTGCTTACCGTTAGCACTGATCTTCAACCCCACAAAATCGGTAATCGGACCGGTTGGCGAGTGTTCCCCGGGTATCCACTTTGGGTAGACCAGAGTGAGCGGTCCAGCCGCGACCGGCAGCGTGAGTTTGGCGTGAAAAATGTGCAAGGGAGCATCGCGAAGATCGACATCCAGACGAGCCGGATTCTGAGCAGTCTGGGCAAATCCAAAACTGCAAAAAACAAGGCTAAAAACTGATAAAACGCCAAGAAAATAGAGATGATTTCGCCGTAACAAGAGCACTCCTTTGAATCCGCGAAAGCGTATCACACTTGCCTCATGCGAGTGAGCGATGCGGCCAACTTGGCCGGGCCGAACCGCATAGAAACCACGCCAGCAAACGGCCTTGCTGCTACAATTTTTATATGGGCACCGCGACGGACACCACTTCACTGTTTTCGCGTAATCTTCGCAGACATTATCCAGTAGCAGCGAAAGGCGAAGGCTGCTGGATTACCGACACACAGGGCCGTCGTTATCTCGATGCGTCGGGCCAGGCCGCGGTGGTCAGCATCGGCCACGGTGTTCAAGAAATCGGTCGCGCCATGGCCGAACAGGCTGGGCGCATCGCCTTCGCACACACTACGCAATTTCATTCCGAGCCCGCAGAAAAGTTGGCAGCGCGTGTATTGCAGATTGCGCCGGGCAATTTTCGCAAAGGTGGTCGTGTCTATTTTGTTTCGGGCGGTTCCGAAGCTACGGAAACGGCCATCAAGCTGGCCCGTCAATATTTTCTGGAAACCGGGCAGGCATCGCGCTATCGCGTTGTGGCGCGCAGGCAGAGCTATCACGGGAGTACGCTTGGCGCAATGACGCTCAGCGGCAATGTCGCGCGCAGAGCTCCTTATGCGCCGTTGATTGCGGAATGGGGCCATGTGGCGCCCTGCTTCTGTTATCACTGTCCGTTCGATAAAACGTACCCCGAATGCAATTTGGCTTGCGCTGATGATCTCGACGCATTTTTGAGCAAGAATGATGCCTCGACGGTGGCCGCATTTATTTTTGAGCCGGTTGTGGGCGCCACGCTGGGCGCCGCTCCTGCTGTCGATGGCTATACCGTGCGCATTGCAGAAATTTGCCGCAAGCACGGCATCCTGCTGATCGCCGACGAAGTGATGACCGGTATGGGCCGCACCGGGAAGCCGTTTGCCAGCGAGCATTGGAATCTGGAGCCGGACATTATTCTGACGGGCAAGGGAATTGCCAGTGGTTACGCGCCGCTCGGCGCCGTGCTGGTTTCGCCGCGTCTGGTCGATGCATTTGAGAAAGGTACGGCCGTCTTCATGCACGGATTCACTTACCAAAGCCATCCGGTGGCTACTGCGGCGGGCAATGCCGTGTTTGATTATCTGGAAGCGCACAAGCTGTTTGATCGTGTCGCGCTCGCAGGGGAAATGCTACGCAAAGCGCTGTCCTCGCTGGAGAGTCATCCTCGTGTGGGCCAAGTGCGTGGGCTGGGACTGTTGCAGGGCGTGGAATTTGTGAAAGACAAGGGCACACGCGAACCATTTTCGAAAGAAGCGGGCATCGCCGAGAAAATTCGCCAGGCGGCGCTGGAGAAAAATGTTCTGGTCTATCCCGGCCAGGGCACGGTCGACGGCGCGCGTGGCGATCATGTGCTGCTTGCTCCTCCGTTCATCATCAATGCCGAAGAATGCCAGCTCATCGCGGACGCCTTGCGTTATGCGTTGAACAAGGTTTGCTCTGCCTGATTGCGTCAGCAGCCTCGATTTAATACGATTCAAACGTCTTTGTATTTGGGGGATTCCATTCATGCGCCGTTTTCCGCACTTATTCGCGTTGGCTTGTGTTTTGGCATTGTTGGCAAACTCCGGCATTGCGCAGGAAAAAAGTGCCGCCAAGCCGCGGGCGCGCGATCTAGGTGTTCCTTTTGATGGCACACCGGGACCGCTGAACGCCATTACAGACGTAGCAGGCGTGACGGTGGGACACACCACACTCATTTCTGGAGAGGGAAAGCTCGTCGTAGGGAAAGGGCCCGTTCGCACGGGAGTGACCGCGGTGTTCCCGCGCGGCAAAGAGTCGAACGACCTGGGAGTGTTCGCGGGTTGGTGGTCGCTGAATGGCAACGGCGAAATGACTGGCACAACGTGGGTGGAAGAGTCTGGAATATTGACCGGCCCGATTATGATTACCAACACACACAGCGTCGGTGTGGTGCGGGACGCGGTGATTCAGTGGACGGTGCAGCATCGCAAAGTCGGTTCCGATGACGATTGGTGGTCGCTGCCGGTGGTCGCGGAAACCTGGGACGGCTGGCTGAACGACATCAACGGTTTTCACGTGAAGCCGGAAGATGCGTTCCACGCGATTGAATCCTCGCATGGCGGTGCGGTGGAAGAAGGCGCCGTTGGCGGTGGCACCGGCATGATTTGCAACGGCTTCAAAGGTGGAATCGGCACATCGTCACGCAAGCTTTCCGACAAGGACGGCGGCTACACTGTGGGAGTCCTGGTGCAATGCAACTACGGCTCCCGCCAGAATTTTCGCGTCGCGGGTATTCCGGTGGGACGCGAAATCCCCAGCGAAGATCCCTACGCGTTGGAGTTTGCGCCAGACGATATCACCGAGCGTGGTTCGATCATTGTGATTGTGGCGACCGACGCGCCATTGCTGCCCCATCAACTCAAGCGGTTGGCGCGGCGAGTCTCTCTGGGACTGGGACGAGACGGCAGCATATCGGGCAACGGCTCCGGCGATATTTTCATCGCATTTTCTACCGCCAATCAGGGAGCGGCGACTCCCGATCACGTGGTCGATCTGAAGATGGTGCCAAACGATCAGATGAACCCGATCTTTGAAGCTACGGTGGAAGCCACGGAGGAGTCCGTCATTAATGCCATGGTGGCGGCCACTTCGATGACCGGCATCGACAATCATCACGTTAGCGCATTGCCACACGATCAATTGCGCGCGGTCCTGAAAAAATACAATCGCCTGGAGCCGTGAGCTTGCCGCACAAAAATTTCGGCGGTTTGCAGCGTGCCGCCGTGCAGCTCCTATTCGTGACCGTTGCGGCGATTTCGCTGGCCGCTTGCTCTCGCTATCCGACAGCCATCGCCATTAGCCACGTCACGCTCATTGACGCAACCGGCGCGCCGGCGCAGCCGGAAATGACCGTGCTGGTTGCCGACGGCCGCATTTCCGCCATCGGGCATTCCACGCAGGTGAGCATTCCCGGAAATTACAAGCAAGTCGATGGCTCGGGAAAATTCCTGATTCCCGGCTTGGCGGACATGCACATTCACTTAACCGGAGCAGGCGAGCCCAGCGGAAGTCGCGAGTTCATCATTCCCCTGCTGGTCGCTAACGGAATCACCACGGTGCGCGACATGGGCGGAAAAGTCGAATATCTCAAGCAGTTGCGCGCGGAAATCAATTCCGGAAAGCGCCTAGGCCCGCAAATTTTCTTTACCGGGCCGTATCTCGATGGCAATCCACCGTCGTTTCAACCATCGATCGTGGTGCAGACTCCCGCGGAAGCCGCCGCTGCCGTCGACAAATTGAAAACGGAGGGCGTGGATTTTATCAAGGTGCAATCGCGATTGCAGCCGGAGCCGTATTATGCCATTGCCGACGAAACCAAGAAGGATGGAATTCGCTTCGTGGGCCACGTTCCCGACTCCATCACTGCCGCCGCTGCTTCGGACTCGGGACAGGCCAGCATCGAGCATCTCACCGGAGTACTTTTGGGATGCTCTGCGCGGGAAGCGGACTTGCGCAAGCGCCAAGTGGCTCCCGCAAAGCCGGGCGAAACCCAGCAAGAAGCACTTGCGAAAGATCGCGCGGACACCAAGGATCTTCTGGGTTCTTATTCCGACGAGCAAGCGGCGCGGCTGATTCAGAAATTTACCGCGAATGGCACGTGGCAGGTGCCAACGTTTCCCACGCTCGTGCACCTGGGCTTTGTCACGCCGGACACCGATCTGGGGAGTGATCCACGGCTGAAGTATGTTTCGGCGCAGCTTCGCCGCATTTGGGAGCAGGGACGCAACGCGCAACTCGCTGGTCGCGACAGCACGGATTTTGCGCAGCGCACGGAAACGATGCGGCGGTACTTCGAGATTGTCGGCAAGATGAACGCGGCCGGCGTGCCGATTATGGCCGGGACCGATGCCGCCGCTCCCAACGTATTTCCGGGATCGAGCTTGCACGAAGACCTCGCGTACCTGGTACAAGCGGGATTGACGCCGATGCAGGCGTTGCAAGCCGCCACAGCTCGACCCGCGGAATTTCTGCGTCGCAGCACACAACAAGGAACCATCGAAGTGGGTAAGCGTGCGGATCTAGTGCTGCTCGACGCGAATCCGCTGGACGATATCCACAACACGACAAAGATTCGCGCGGTAATCCTGAACGGCAAACTGCTCGAACGGAGCGATCTCGACAAGCTGCTAAACGGCGTCGAAAAGTTTGCGTCCAACCCTTGAGACCGTAGCAACGACGTGCCTGCGGTAGGCAGGCTTTACGCCGCTGCGGAGCGGGGTAAACCCACTGCTACAATGCGAGAGGCGCGGTTTTGCGGGGCGGATTGAAGAAGGGCAACGGCACCACTTTTGCGGAAACGGTTTTGCGCGCTGCTTCGACGGTTAATTCCATACTGAGTGTGGCGCCAAGGGTGGCGCTTTCGCGGCTGATGGACGCGAGCGCGATCATGCGCTTCAGCGTAGGCGACCAGGTCGTCGACGTGGCCTTTCCCACCTGGCGGCCGCCGCGATAGACGGGGACAGCGACGCGGGAAGCGGTGGCGGGCACTTGCGGCGCCATGCCAACTTTTTCGTAGAGCGCTTCCACTTCGCTCCAGTTCACTTCGAGACCAGCGAGCAGCCGCGCCGGTCCTCCGCGTTTGACCTCGGCGGCCAGAGCGTCGCGGCCTACGAAGTTCTCTTTCTTCAAATCGACGAGTTTGCTGAGGCCAATTTCGCCCGGCGTGTATTTTTGTTGGTCAGTCAGCGCCCGTTTACTGGAAATGTAGTCGACTTCGATCAGGATGAGGCCGGCTTCAATTCGCGCAATGTCCAGCGCGGTCATGCCCGCGGGATGAATATCAAAGGGGCGACCTTTGTCCATTAATTCATCGAAAACTTTGATGGCATCTTTCCAGGGCACCCAGATTTCGTAGCCGAGATCGCCGGTGTAGCCGGTGCGGGAAATGTCCACGGCCACTCCGCCAATTTTGCCTTGGGTGACGCGAAAGTATTTGAGTCCGGCGATGTTTGCCTCTGCCACTGCATTAAGCAATTTTCCGGATGTGGGTCCTTGTAGCGCCAGAGCCGCAACCGTTTCGGAAATGTCGTCAATCTCGACGTTGAGGCCCAGCGCATTCTGACGGAACCACCGCAGACTGGGGTCGGCGGCAGTCCAGCGATATATATTTTCCCCGAGCCGTGTGATGGTGCCATCGTCGATCACCTTGCCTTCGGGATCGCACCAGCAACAGTAAATGACCTGGTCGACGGCCACTTTATTAACGTCGCGGCAGATGACACGATTGACCAGTTTGGTGGCGTCGGGGCCGGTGAGCATGTACTTGAAGAGCGGCGTGATGTCGATGAGCGCGGACGAATTGCGAATGGCGTTGTACTCGTGCTCGTGGGTCATTTCGTACGCGCCAACAGTGTAGTAGCCGGACCATTCTTTGAAATTCAGGCTCTCGCAGAGGGCGAGGGTTCTTTCGTGGAAAGCAGTTCCGACGGGCACGATTCCTCCGGTCTGGATATGAACGACGGGCCACGCAAAGTCAGGCGATAGCCGATTATAGGTGCGAGTTCTACGCGGCTGCAAGGTCGCGCGAGGGCGAAAATTTCTGCAGTGAACTTGAGAAGCATACAAGCTGCCAGTAGAATGATCTGTTCCAAACAGCATCCGGGTAGTCCTAAGCACAGCGTCAAAGCGGAGTCCTACGAATGCCTCAGTCCTACGATGTCGTGGTCATCGGGGGCGGTCACAACGGTCTGGTGAACGCCGCCTATCTGGCAAAGGCCGGGAAGAAAGTAGTGGTGTTAGAACGCCGGCGCGTGCTGGGCGGCGCGGCGGTAACCGAAGAAATCGTGCCTGGATTTTTGTTCTCGGAATGTTCGTACGTGGTTTCCCTGCTGCGTCCCGAAATCATTCGAGAATTGGATTTGCCGCGGCACGGTCTGGAAATTTTGCCGCTCGATGGTACCTTTTCGCCGATGCTGAACGGCGATTACCTGTGGCGCGTCAATGATCACGCCAAAACACAGCGGGAAATCCGGCGTCATTCGCGGCTGGATGCGGAAGCTTACGATGAATTCTCGAAAATGATGACGCCGATGTGCCGGTTTGTGAAGCCGATGCTCTCGATGATTCCGCCGGACCCGACGACGCTCTATCCCAAAGACCTGAAACAGCTGAATTTTCTGGTGCAACGATTCCGCGCGCTTTCTTCGGACGAACGCTACACGCTGGTGCAACTGATGACCATGAGTGCGGCGGATTTTCTGGATCAGTGGTTTGAGACCGATGTGCTGAAAGCCACCATGTCTGCATCCGGGATTATCGGTACGTTTCTGGGGATTCGTTCGCCGGGCACCGCATACGTTTTGCTGCATCACTACATGGGCGAAATTGACGGTGCGTTTCGTTCGTGGGGATTCAGCCGCGGGGGAACTGGCGGAATCTCTCTGGCGATTGCGGGGGCGGCGCGGGAAGCGGGGGTAGAGATACGCACCGAAGCGCCGGTGGCGAAGATCATGGTGAAAAATGGGCGCGTGTCGGGCGTGGCATTGCAATCGGGGGAAGAAATTTCGTGCAATGTGGTTTCGTCGAGCGTGGACCCGCACTTGACCTTTGAAGTGTTCATGGATGCCAAGGATTTGCCGGCCGATTTTGTCGAGAGCGTGCATCGCTATAAATTCCGCGGATCCTCGGGAAAAGTGAATCTGGCCCTGTCCGGGCTTCCGAATTTCAAAGCATTGCCGGGCGATGGCGCGCATTTGCGCGGAGCCATTTCCATTTCGCCGAAGATGGAGTACATGGAACGCGCGTACGACGACGCGAAGTATGGCCATTTCTCGAAGCGGCCGTACATCGACATGGTGATTCCGAGCCTGACCGATCCTTCCGTGGCGCCGCCTGGGAAACACGTGCTGTCGTGCTTCGTGCAGTATGCACCGTATAAGTTGGCGGAAGGCACTTGGGACGAGCAACGCGAAGCATTCGGGAACAACGTGATCAATACGATTGCGGAGCACGCGCCAAACATCAAAGAACTGATTATCGACAAGCAGGTGCTGACGCCGCTCGACCTGGAGCGCGAATTTGGTTTGACGCAAGGCAATATTTTCCAAGGTGAACTGTCCCTGGAGCAATTGTTCTTCCTGCGTCCGGTGCCCGGTTGGGCGTATTACCGAACGCCGGTGGACAACCTTTATATGTGCGGGTCGGCAACGCATCCGGGCGGCGGAATCATGGGCGCGAACGGGCGCATCGCGAGTCAGGTGATCCTGAAGGAATGGAAGAAGGCGGCGAACTGACCATGCCTATCGGACAAAAAGTCGTGCTCATTGGCGGTGGTCATAATGCGTTGATCACCGCGTTTTATCTGGCGAAAGGTGGATTCAGACCATTGGTGCTGGAACGCCGCTCGATGATCGGAGGCGGCGCGGTCACCGAGGAATTCTATCCGGGATTCAAGGCGTCAACGCTGGCGCACACACTGGGCCCGCTGCGCGCGGATATTGTGCGCGATATGCAATTGGAGCGGTTCGATTTGCACCTGTTCCGGCCCGATCCACGGGTATTCGCGCCTGCGCCGGATGGACGCGGATTGTTGTTTTACGACGATGCGGCGAAGACCGCGGGTTCGATTTCGCACATTTCGGCCAGAGACGGCAGCAAGTATGCGGAATTTGCCAAGGCACTGGAGAAGATTGCCGGAGTCTTCAGTCAAATTGCGGCTATCACGCCGCCCGGGATCGATAAGCCGTCGCCAGAAGATCTGTGGAACCTGCTGAACACGGGCCGCGGTATCCGCAAACTGGGGAAGCGCGGAATGCTGGACCTGTTGCGCTGGGGGCCGATGGCCGTGGCGGATTTTGTCGCCGAATTTTTCGAGACGGAATTGCTGCGCGCGGTGATTGCGGCACGCGGGATTTTTGGCGCGAATCTGGGGCCGTGGTCGGCAGGTTCGACGGCAGTTTTGCTGCTGCGCGCGGCGGCGGATCCGCATCCGGTGGGACCGGCGGTGTTTCCGCGGGGCGGACTTGGCGAACTTTCCCGGGCGATGAGCGAGGCCGCCAAAAAAGCGGGCGCGGAGATTCGCACGGACGCGGAAGTGGTGCAAATTCGCACGAAGAGCGGGGCGGTGAGCGGAGTAGTGCTGGCGAATGGCGAGGAGGTCGCGTGCGACGCAGTGGTTTCCGGCGTGGATCCGAAGCGCACGTTTGTCCAGTTGCTGGAACCGGCGATTCTGGATCCGGTTTTCGCGTTGCGCATGAAGAATTTTCGAGCGCGCGGGAATGTCGCGAAAGTACATTTGGCGTTGGGCGATTTGCCGAATTTTCCGTCGCTGGCGAACGCGGTTGGGCCGGATGGATTCCGCGAAGCGCTTTCTGGACGAATTCATATTGGGCACGAGATTGATTATTTGGAGAAGGCTTTTGACGCGTCGAAGTATGGCGAAATTTCGACCGAGCCGTATCTGGATGTGACGATTCCGACGTTGCTGGATCCTTCGCTGGCGCCAAATGGGAAGCACGTGATGTCGGCATATTTCCAGTTTGCGCCGTACCAGTTGCGGGAAGGGAATTGGAACGACCGGCGCGGCGAACTGGCGA
This sequence comes from Verrucomicrobiia bacterium, assembly GCA_035506955.1. GTDB lineage: Bacteria > Acidobacteriota > Terriglobia > Acidiferrales > UBA7541 > Acidiferrum. Next base: position 15,912 of record DATJOO010000098.1, on the reverse strand, counting down.
ATACGTTGATCAAGACGCTGGGGCATTATTCGCCGAATCTGGCGAATCTGGTGGAAGGCGCGCAGGTGATTACGCCGCTCGACCTCGAAGAAACTTACGGCTATACCGGCGGACACATTTTCCATGGGGAATTGGCCTTGGACCAGATTTTCACGATGCGGCCGGTGCTGGATTGGGCGAAGTATCGGACGCCGGTGCGCGGTTTGTTCCTGTGCGGCAATGGCACGCATCCAGGGAATGGGTTGACGGGGGCGTCGGGCGCGAATGCCGTGAAACAGATTATTCACGAGCTGCGATAAGCGCGGCGTGCCGGTCGTCAGGTCTTGCACATTTTGTTGACATCCTTCGCAGAAAAGGCGTGCTGAGCATACGGGTTTGGTTGTTCAGACATTGACAGTCGCACTCTGTGCGGAAGAACCCACATGCAAGCGCGGCACATGAGATACCCACACGAAGAGAAGAAAAACAAATGATGACAATCGACAGGAAGCGGCTGGGAGAGTTGCTGGAACGCGAGGAGCGGCGGTTTGTGGAGGAGCATCCGCGGTCGGCGGAATTGTACCGGCGGGCGCAAGAGTCGCTGCTGGGCGGCGTGCCCATGAACTGGATGAAAAAGTGGGCGGGCGCGTTTCCGGTATTTGTGGAGAGCGCGAAGGGAGCGCATTTCCGCTGCGTAGATGGCCACGATTACGTGGATCTTTGTTTGGGCGACACCGGGGCGATGACAGGTCATTCGCCGGATGTAGTAGTGGATGCGGTGGCGAAACGCGCGCGCGAAGGCATGACGCTGATGTTGCCGACGGAAGATGCGTTGTTTGTAGGCGAGGATTTGAAAAAGCGCTTCGGTTTGCCGTACTGGCAATTTACGTTGACGGCGACGGACGGGAACCGGTTTTCGATCCGCATTGCGCGCGAGATTACGCAGCGGCCGAAGATACTGGTTTTTCATTACTGCTATCACGGGACGGTCGATGAGTCTTTTGCGGGGCTGCACGATGGTGTGGTGGGCGCGCGTCGAGGCAATATCGGGCCGCCGGTGAATCTAGCCGACACAACGCGGGTGGTGGAGTTCAATGATTTGCAGGGGCTGGAAGAAGCGCTGAAGCAGCACGACGTGGCTTGTATCCTGGCAGAGCCGGCGATGACGAACGTGGGGATTATTTTGCCGGATGCGGGCTATTGGAAAGCGGCGGGGGAATTGGCACGGCGCTATGGAGCTCTGTTGATTGCGGACGAGACGCATACGATCTGTGCGGGCCCAGGTGGATGTACGGCGGAGTGGAACCTGGAGCCAGACATGGTGGTGTTTGGCAAGGCGATCGGCAGCGGGATTCCCGGGGCGGCGTATGGCTGCACGGAAGAAGTGGCGCAGCGTATCTCGGCGCGGATCCAGTTGGAGGACTGCGACGTCGGAGGAATTGGCGGAACGCTGGCGGGCAATGCGCTGTCGTTGGCGGCGATGCGGGCGACGCTGGAACATGTGCTGACGGCGAAGAACTTTGAGAAGATGATCGCGCTGGCGGTGCGGTTCAACGAAGGTGTGGCTGGAGCGATTCAGAGACACAAGTTGCCCTGGAACGTGCAGCAGTTGGGTTGCCGCGCGGAGTATACGTTTCGTGAGAAGCCGCCGCGGAATGGCGGGGAATCGGCAGCGGCTGCGGATTTCGAGCTGGAACGTTTTCTGCATTTGTATGCGCTGAACCGCGGCGTGTTGCTGACCCCATTTCACAACATGGCGCTGATGTGCCCGGAAACGAGAGAAGCGGACGTGGATCAGCACACGAACGCGTTGGAGGAGGCGGTAAAAGAACTCGTGGGCTGACGGTTCCAAGTTGGAACTGAGCTGGAAGATATGCATTTCCTGTAAGCATTCCATCTAAAAGGGTTAGGTCATTTTTTGCTCCCTCTTGCCTGTAACTCTTCATTTTAAATAAATAGGTTATAAACGGTGTGTTTTGTATAGATCGTGTAAGCACCTATTCTAAAGGACTTAAGTATTCGCCTCTCGCAACCCCAAGGGCGAAAAGCCGCTGCTACACCCCGCTACAACCCCCTCCCCTTTTTTGCAAGTGTTGACTTCAAGGGAGTTACGGCTGTAGAGGGCTAGCGTAAGTGTCCTTTGCCTCGGAACTAAAGAGAACCGGCGGAAGGGATGCGCTGACAAAAGAGCCGGACTGAAGACAAAACTACGCGAGTCTAGTTTTACAGGAATATAAACTTATTTGTCAAGATAATTATAGAGTAATCGAGGCGCATACGCTAGTTGCAAATGACTTGCATGAATAAACCGGACTAAGTTAGTCTCATATACGTTCTCGATTCCAAGGAAAGTGGCATAAGGGGGTGTGAGGGATGAAAAGGGGAGTGGGCGTTCGCTACTTGCAACCTACTTGCAATAAGGTTTGGTTGGTTCTTGCTTTTTTGATTTCAGTGGAAACGGTGGCGAAAGCGCAGGAGCCGCTTTACTTTGTGACGTACTCGGACGTGATGGAAGAGCCCGGCAACCTGGAGTTGACGTACAAAGGGATCAACGCCGCGCCGAAAAATGCGAACGGGTTCAACAGCGCCACGATGGAATTCGAGTATGGATTGAAGGCGTATTGGACCACGGAAGTTTACCTTTCCGGACAAACCACGCAGAACGATTCAACGGTGTTCACAGGCTACCGGTGGGAGAACCGCTACCGGCCGCTGATGCAGACGCACTTCATCAATCCGGTATTTTACGTGGAATACGAGGACACGAATCTTGCGGACCGAAGCTTCCTGGAAATTACCGGGCACCAATCGGTTTCGGATTTGTACCTGACCAACGCGCAAGCCCGGAGCGAAACGGAAAAAGCGCTGGAATTGAAGTTAATTCTTTCGAGCAACCCGCACGGCTGGAATATTTCGGAGAATTTCATAGCGGAAAAAGCGCTGAACGAGAGCGAGGCGTGGGAATTCGGCTATGCGCTGGGAGTGAGCCGGGCGTTGACGCTGTCGGCAGGGAGCAAGGCTTGCTGGCTGTGCCGGGAAAATTTCAGCGCGGGCGTGGAGATGTACGGGGGATTAGGCACAGGCGACGGATTCGGATGGAAGCAGACGTCGCAGTACCTGGCGCCGGTGGTGCAGTTCAACATTCCGCGGGGGCCATCGATCGGATTCGAGCCGGCGTTTGGCTTGAACGCAAACAGCGTGGGAGTGCTGTGGCGGTTCAAGGTGACGTACGAATTCGAACAGATTTTCAGCCGGCACCGGAATTGAACGGAGGAGAGAGCGATGGCGCGAAAGAAATGGAGGAGTCTGGCGGGAATGGCGTTGACAGCGTGGGTGTGCATGGCGGCGGATGGAAGCTGGCTGCAGCGTGTGCCGGAAGGCGATCGAAAACGGGTGAATCCGTTCGCGGGACAGAGGGAGGCAATCGCGGCGGGAGGGCGGATGTTCGACGACCACTGCGCGAAGTGTCATGGCGAGGATGCGCTGGGACACGGGAAGAAGCCGAGCTTGCGGAGCGAACGAGTGCAGCACGCGACAGACGGAGAAATTTTCTGGCTGCTAAAGAATGGAAATCCGGGGAAGGGAATGCCGGTGTGGGCATCGCTGCCAGAGCCGACGCGGTGGCAAATCATTACGTATGTGAAGAGTTTGGGGATGGAAGAAAAGTGAAAGAGTAAAAGAGTTTAAAAGTAAAAGAGTCGAGAGTCCGGAACTGGTGTAAATCTCGCGGGGATACGGGAGCTCGGATGAGAAATCGGGTGGAGAAGTGGGGAAGTGTTGTGTTGATTTGCCTGGCGGTGTTCACAGTGTGGCCAGCGGGATGCGGGTCGGGAAAGGCGCCAGATCCTTTGCAGGAAGCGGAGGGGGCGCCTGCGGACCAGAATGTGGGCGAGCGGATTTTTGTGGACACGCGGTTTGCGGAGTATTTTGCGGCGAACATGACGGGGGTGAACGATCCATTGCCGGTGGGTGATCCGATCGTGGCGCAGGTGAATACGCCGGTCGGGTTGTTGCCGGGGCCATTCGCGGGTGAGTCGATTAACTGCCGGTCGTGCCACTTCGTGACGGAGTTTACGGGAGTGAAGGGAGTTGGCAACCGAACGTATGCGGATTTCGTGACACACAGTGCGATGCCGCGGACGCTGAATGGAATCAACAGGACGCCGCGGAACGCCATGCAGATGGTGGGATCGCTGCAACCGCACAGCGGGCCAACGTTTTTGCACTTTGACGGAGAGTTTGCGACACCGCAGGATTTGGTGCTGGGAACCATCACGGGAAGAAATTTTGGGTGGGCGCCGGATCAATATCAACAGGCGATTGCGCACATAGCGAGAGTCATCCGGGAAGATAACGGGAACAGCGTGGGTTCGGATACGTATACGCACGGGATCCCTTACGCGACATTATTTCTGGGAACGGAGGCGTCGATTCCGGCGGACTCCAAGTTGCCGGCGCAGTACCGCATGAATGTGACCACCGCGAGCGACGCGGCTATCGTGCAGAACGTGGCGAATCTGGTGGCTGCGTACATGGCGGGCTTGCTGTTCAAGCAGGATGATTTCGGGAGGTACATCGCGTCGCCGTACGATGTGTTTTTGCGGGTGAATCATTTGCCGACGCAACCGAAGGCCGGAGAGACGGAACAGCAGTATGGGCAGAGGCTGCTGGGGCTGGTACAGAATCTGAGTTCGCCGGTGTATGTGGGAGCGAGCGATGGAAGCTTCAAGTATCATGCACAGCCCTTTCAGTTTGGAGCAACGGAGCGGCGAGGGCTGGTCATTTTCTTGAAGGCAGCAAAAGACACGACGGATGGGTCGCAACATGCGGGAAATTGCGCGGCGTGTCACGTACCGCCGAACTTCACAGATTTTCGTTTTCATAATACGGGGGTATCGCAAGAGGAGTACGACGCGGCGAATGGAACCGGGGCGTTTCTGGGGTTGGCGATTCCCGGCTTGGCGGAGCGGACGGCGAATTTTGATGCGTATTTGCCGGTGTCGACGAACCATCCAAATGCCTCGGAGCGGTTTCGTCATCTGGCGGTGGCGGGAAGTCCGCAATATGCGGATTTGGGATTGTGGAACGTTTATCTGAACGGGGACATGCCGAATCCGCAAGCGAATTTGAGCACGATTGTGTGCGCGAATGCCGCGAACTGCGCGGTGGATCAGGGTTTAACGACGACGGTTGCGCAATTCAAGACGCCGACGTTGCGGGACCTGGAGGATTCAGCGCCGTATTTTCATAACGGATCGAAGGCAAAGTTCGACGACGTGGTGAATTTTTATATAGCGATGTCGCAACTGGTGAGGGAAGGACAGTTGCGGAATGGAGCTGCGGAGTTGGCGGGCATGTCAATAAGCGCGAGCGATTTGAAAGCGCTGGTGGCGTTTTTGCAATCGTTGACAGAGGATTATGACGACACGTAGAGAGTGGAAAGTATAAGAGTGCAAAGGTGTAAGAGTTGAAGGGTATAATGCCGGGCGGAATGGCGGCTTGGAGGGAGAAATGGGCGACTACTATTTGCTGAAAACGGAGCCTACGGAATATTCGTTTGCGCAGTTGGTGAAGGATAAGGAGACGGAGTGGGACGGGGTGCACAATCCGGTGGCGCTGAAGAACCTGGCATCGATGAAGGCGGGAACGCGACTGGTAATTTATGAAACCGGGGATATGCGGACGGCGGTTGGAATGGCGACCGTGGTGTCGGTGGATGCGAAGAATCCGAAGAGCCCAGTGGTGAAGATCAAGGCGGGGAAGGCATTGGGGAAACCGGTGACGTTGGATGAGATCAAGAAGAACAAGTTGTTTGCGGATTCGCCGCTGGTGCGAATTGGGAGGTTGTCGGTGGTGCCGTTGACGGAGGCGCAGTATAAGGCGCTGACTGGAGGGTGAGGAAAGAAGGAACCACCAGGGCGAAAGAGAAGAAGCTTAGCGCAGAGGGAGCAGAGGACCGGAGGACCTTTTGCAACAAGCACAAGGATGCGGCGCCCGGCGACTGCACCCGCCTCGCTTCGGTTGTCAGCGTAAACAGAAGGCGCCCGCTACAAAATCTTACCTATCAGTAAAGGCCGGGGAGAAGGCGGTGGGTGGATTTGGTGTAGTCGGCGTAGTCGGGGCCGAAGGCTTGGAGTAGGGCGGCTTCTTCTACGTGGATGCGATAGAGGAGGGCGGCGGTGCAGGGAATGAGGATAACGGCAAGGCTGGGCCAATTGCGGGTGTGCAAGGCTACGGCAAAGAAAATGAGCAATAAGCCGAGATACGAAGGATGGCGGACGAAACGGTAGAGCCCGGAGCGATTCAGGGTTTGCGATTCGCGAATGGCTACGTTGGAGCTGAAAGATTTGCCGAGGGTGTAGATGGCGGTCCATCGGATGGCCAGGCCGAGTATCAAGATGGCCAAAGCAGCGGGCCGGACCGCGTGAGAACTGTTGAACATGTTGTGGGGATGAGATTCGCTGTACCAGATGCCGGCGGTCATGGACGAGAAGATCACCACCCAGAGAATGATGAGGGAGCCGCGGTCGCGGGTCTGGCCGGTACTGTGTTTGGTGCGGGTGGCCACGCCGATGATGACTTCCGAGGCGACCCAGATCCAGTAGAGGATTTGCCAGAGCAGAGCGAGGTTCATGGCATATCCTTGGGAACTTCCTTAGGAGAAGGTTGCGGAGCGGATGGGTCGGCGGGTTGGAGAAGGTCCCACTTGTTACCGTAGAGGTCTTCGAAGACGGCGACGGTGCCGTAGGGCTCCTGGCGCGGGGCTTCAAGAAACTTTAGGTCGGCGGCCTGCATGAGGCGGTAATCACCCCAGAAATTATCGGTGTAGAGAAAGAGAAAAACGCGGCCAGCGGCTTGCTTGCCGACTTGCTGGAGTTGTTCGGGAGTGGATGCTTGAGCGAGGAGCAGATTTGTGCCGTGAGAGCCGGGGGGCGCGACGACGAGCCAGCGCTTGCCGGCGCTGAGGGGAGTGTCTTCGACGAGGCGAAAGCCCAGGGATTCGGTGAAGAAGGCGAGGGCTTCGTCATAATCGCGAACGAGAAAAGCGACATGGGCCAGCGACTGGGGCATGGGCGTCGATTATCGCACGTGGGCGAGAAGGGCAGAGAAAAGAAAAAAACTTAACGCAGAGATAGCAGAGCAGCGAAGAAGTTGGTGGTTATGCTGTGTCCGCGCCGTAGTTGGCCACTACGCGGATGACTTGGAGGTTGGCGTCGAGTTCCATGAACTCGGCGGTTCTTGTGCCTTTGTGATTGGTGTAATACAGGACGATGCTGGACAGGCCGACGAGGACGTCGTGGAGTTCAAATTTGAGTTGGGGAAAGGCGGCGAGGCCGCGTGAGAAATAGTTGCGGAGAGAGTCCTTGCCTTCGAGGGTGCCGGAGGGTTGATTGAGGAGCTGAGCGACAACGGGAGAGGTGAGGGTGACGGTGGGGGCGTAGTGGGAGAGGATGACGTCGAGGTCGTGGGAATTCCAGGAATGGATCCAGTCGCGCGCGAATTGTTGTGCGGTGGATTGGGTGAGCATGGGAATCTCCGGAATGGGATGTTGGACATTATGCATGAGGGGGAAGACAGGAAGAAAAAGCTTAACGGAGAGATAGCAGAGGAGCTGCACGGTTCGCGGAGACAAACACTTACTTCGAACCGGTTGCTTGCGAAAGGAGCGGTCGAAGAGAGATTCCTCATTGCGTTCGGAATGACAGGATTTTTGTAGGAATGAGAAGCTCTTTTGTAGAGGAAGAAAAAGGCGCCCGGCTCGCTTCCGTTGTCAGCGTAAAACAGAAGGTGGCCGCTACAAAGGCTTTGGGCCAAATTGGCAGGGCGGGAGGTTGGTTGTGGGGTTTGCGGCGGCGGAACTATAATTGAATGTTTGTAAGTGAGGAGGAAAGCGAACATGGCCACGTCAAAAGCGAAATTGCATACGAGCGAGTTTACGAACGAACCGTTCATCGATTTTTCCAAGGCGGAAAACAAGAAGAAGATGGAAGCGGCGTTGAAGAAAGTGCGCGGCGAATTTGGGCACGAGTACCCGATGTGGATCGGCGGGAAAAAGGTGGTGACGGAGAAGAAGAGGAAGTCGACAAACCCGTCGAAGCCAACGGAAGTGATTGGCGTGTTCCAGGATGCTTCAAAGGAACAGGCGATTGAGGCGATCGAGGCGGCGAACAAATATTTTGATGTATGGAAGAAAGTGCCTGCGCAGAAGAGGGTGGAGTGCCTATTCAAGGCGGCGGCGATTGTGCGGGAGCGGAAATTCGAACTGGCCGCGCTGGTGTGCTACGAAGTCGGAAAAACGTGGATCGAGGCGGACGCGGACATCGCGGAGACGATTGATTTTTGCGAATTTTACGGGCGGGAAATGCTGCGACTGGCAGAGCATCATAAGCTGACGCCGATGAAGGGCGAGAGAAATTATCTGGTGTACATCCCGCTGGGAGTGGGCGCGATTATTCCACCGTGGAATTTTCCGTGCGCGATCATGGCGGGGTTGGTAGTGGCGTCGCTGGTGACGGGAAATACCGTGGTGCTGAAGCCGGCGTCGGATTCGCCGACGATTGCGGCGAAGTTTGTGGACATTCTGTTTGAGGCGGGCGTGCCGAAGGAAGCGCTGCAATTTGTGACCGGGTCGGGGGCAGCGGTGGGAGATACGATCGTGCAGCACCCGAAGACGCGGTACGTTGGGTTCACGGGCTCGAAGGAAGTGGGCTTGCGGATCGCGGAACTAGCCGCGAAGCCGTCGCCCGGCCAGATCTGGATTAAGAGGACCGTGTTGGAGATGGGTGGTAAAGACGGCATCGTGGTGGACGAAGAGGCTGACATTGATGCGGCGGCGGACGGGACGGTGGCCGCGGCGTTCGGGTATCAGGGGCAGAAGTGCTCGGCGTGCTCGCGGGTGATTGTGAGCGAAAAGGTGTACGACAAATTCGTGGACAAGCTGGTAGAGCGCACGAAGAAGATCAAAGTGGGGCCGAGCGATGATCCCGGCAACTATATGGGACCGGTGATCAACGACGCGGCGATGAACACGATTCTGGAATACATCGAAATTGGGAAGAAAGAAGGGAAGTTGGTGGCGGGCGGCAAGCGCGCGGAGGGCGATGGGTATTTCGTCGAGCCGACGATTATTGCCGACGTGCCGCCGAAAGCGCGGCTGGCGCAGGAGGAAGTGTTTGGTCCGGTGCTGGCGGTGATCAAGGCGAAGAACTTTGACGATGCGATGGAAATAGCGAATAACACCGAGTTCGGGTTAACGGGCGCGTTGTATTCGAAGAATCCGGAGAAGATTCGCCGGGCGGAAGAAGATTTCCACGTGGGGAATCTGTATCTGAACCGGAAGTGCACGGGAGCAATGGTGGGCGCGCATCCGTTCGGTGGATTCAATATGAGCGGGACGGATTCGAAGACCGGAGGACATGATTATTTGTTGTTGTTCCTGCAAGCGAAGGCGGTGGCGGAGAAAGTCAGTTAGAAGATAGAAATTGGAAAAATAGAAAATGGGAACGGGGCGGACTTGGGTTCGCCCCGTTTTTGTTTTCGAGGAAAGAAAAAAGATCCTACGGACGGGCTTGGGAGTTTTGGGTGGAGACGAATTTGAGAAGGCGGTAGGCGGGGTAGGAACAGGCCAGGGCGATTAGAGTTAGGTAGCTATTGGAGGGGTCTTCGCGGATAGCGTCGATCAGGAAGCCTACGGAGCCGAGGAGGGCCAGGGCGGTGGTGTAGGGATAGCCCCATGCGCGATAGGGGCGAGGAAGGTTGGGTTCGCGGCGGCGCAGAAGAAAGAGGGAGACGAAGGAAAGCAGGTAATTGGTGACAAAGAAAAAGGCGAGCATGGCGATGACGCGTTCGAAGCTGAAGATGGCAAATGTGACACCGACGATGGCGCTGAGCAAAAGGCCGACGGTGGGAGTGCCACCCTGGTTGATGCGGGAAACGGCTTTAAAAAAGAGACCGTCGCGACTCATGGCGTAGATGACACGCGCGCCCATGAGGTGAAGGGCGTTGATGGAACTGAAGAGCGCAAGGACCATGATGGATCGGAAAATGAAGTCGCCGTGACGGCCGAACACGCGTTCGGCAGCGAGGCCGAGGGAGAAATTGTTGCCGGCAATTTCGTGGATGGGGAGGACGTAGAGGACCGCGGCGTTGACCAGGAGGTAGATGGCGACTACGGAGAACAGGCTGGCGAAAATGGCGCGGGGCACGAGGAAGCCAGGATTTTTGATTTCGTCTCCGAAGTAGATAACGCCGTCCCAACCATCGTAGGTGTAAATAGTGGCTTGAATGCCGAAGAGAAGGGCGGTGAGGAGAGCGGCGCCGGCGGGAATGGCGATAGGAGCGGAAGTTTGCGCGAAGGTGACGGCGGATTCGGCGGCGTGGTGAAGATGACCGCCGAAAGCGAAACAGGCGATGACGATGGCGAGGAACGCCAGGCCTTTCAAGACGGTGGTGAAGTTTTGGACTTTGCTGCCCATGCTGATGCTCTTCCACTGCAGTAGAGCGAAAATCGCGATAACGGAGACAGCGGTGATTTTGATCCTGAGCGCGCCATCGAAAGTGGGGTAGAGGTGCGCCATGTATTCTCCAATGACAATGCCGACCGCTCCGGTGGAGCCGCAGGTGGAGAGCCAGTCGGACCAGCCGACGATGAAACCGGCAAAGTCGCCAATAGCGCGGCGGGAGAAATTGTACTGGCCGCCGCTTTTGGGGATGGCAGAGCCGAGTTCGGCGAGTTGGAAGGCGCTGACGAGGGCGTAGAGGGCACCGCCGAACCAGACGCTGAAGAAGAGCCAGTGATTGGGAAGACGCGCGGCGATGTCGCCGGGAGTGCGGACAATGCCAGCGGAGATGGTGTTGCCGACGGCGACAGCAATTCCGAAGCCGACACCGAGAACCTGGAGGAGTGTGCCTTTTTCCTTGCGTGGATGCGTCGGGCGCACAGGCGAATCGGCAGCGAGAGAGTCAGTGGGTGTCGCCAATGTTGGTCTCTTGATTAGGGGCCATGATACGTGGGAGGGCCAGGGGAGTCAAAGAGGGAAGAGAGAAACAGTGCAAAAGTGCAGGAGTGAAAAGGTGAAAGAGTGAAAGAGCGGAAGAGGATGGTGCGGGGATTCTAGCGCATGATCGGGGAGCGAGGGGGCAGGCCGGTGGCCAGTTCGAGGAGGAGTGGGCCGTTGAGAGTGGCGGGGTTGATGCGGATGGCGGAACAATCGTTGATGAGGAAGTTGGCGCCGGCGGCGAGCAGAACGTCATCTTCGACGGTGGTGCGCACCGCGAGGACACGAGCACCCGCGGCTTTGCCGGCCTGAATGCCGAAGGGCGCGTCTTCGATGACGACGCAGAAGTGTGGATCGAGATGAAGCGAGGCGGCGCCTTTGAGATAAGGCTCAGGATCGGGTTTGCCTCGTTTGATGTCCGAGGCGGTAACGAGGTGCTGAATGTGCGGCCAAAGATTTGTGGCGCGAAGGCGCACTTCGGCGAGATCGCGGGTGGAGGAAGTGACGACAGCAAGTTGCGAAGGAGGAACAGTAGCGAGGAGTTGTTGCGCGCCGGGAAGCGCGGTGACGTCGGCAATTTCCTCGATTTCGCTGCGTTCCATCCAGCGATTTTCCCGGAGGTGGACCTCGGGATCGGCGTGGGGAAGCAGTTCGCGAATGGAAGTGAGGCTGGTACGGCCGTGAGCGGTGCGGACCACCTCATCGGGATCAAGATTGTGTTTCAGGGCCCAACGGGACCAAACGCGGGCGACGGCGGGGGTGGAGTCGACGAGGACGCCGTCCATATCGACGAGGAGGGCTTTGCAAGAAATGGCGGTCACGACGCTCCTGATTGCAAAAACTGACGAAGAAATAAATTACCTTAGAATCGGCTAGCGAAAAAGGGCGAAGCACACGGTGCGACGCGACTGAAGGAGCTAGCTACAGGATGGCCTTTTTGTCTTGGAAGACAGGACGTTAGGGAAGAGAAAAGCTCAGCGGCGTAAGGCCGCTGCTACTGCGTAAACCTAAGACCCAGATTCAAAAATGGAACCTTCGGCAGCTGCTGTGTGGCTTTGTGACGATAAAAGAGAGATTCCTCGCGCGGAAGACGGCGCTGGGAATGACGGGGTTTTTATTGATGGAGTCAGGACACAGTGTTCAATAGTTGGAGAATAAGACGAGGGGGATGGCGTTGGCTTGGGCGGCGTTTCCTGCGTCCTTGACGTGCAAATGGTTACCGCTATCGAAGCTGAGGAGCAATTGAGCGGAGTGGTTCGGGTCGCGCACAACCGCGTCGAAGTCGATTACGCCGTCGAATTCGTTGCTGGTATGAATCCAGGAGTTGACCTGCTGTCGGACGCGTTCTTACAGCGTGCTGCCGCACATTTATTGGGTGGAGAGGCGGTAGAGGTCGGATTGGCCGTTGGGGCGGGCGTAGACTACGGTAGATAAATCCTTGCTGAAATCGTAGGCGTTGCCGGAATAGCCCTGGCGGAAGGTGAAGGGGAGTTTTAGGGCGGGCTGAGCAGGGCCGGTGAGTTTGCCGTCGTGCCAGGGTTGGCGATAAATGACCGTTTCGCCTTTTACGGCGGTGAGGTAATAGAAGGATTTGCCATCGGGAGCAAAGTGAATTTCAAGAATGGTCCAGTCGGGGGAAAGAGAAATGCATTTGTTGTCGGCAAGGGAATAGTCGTTGAGACCGCGGCCACCTTCAGGGGCGTTGCCTGCCAGAAGATGGCGGCCGTCGGGGGAGATGTCCTGGGCATAGCCGCAGCGCTCGTTGATTTGTTCGATTTTGTCCGAATCGACAGAAACCTTCCAGGTGGCGGTTTTGGTGGGGTCCTTTATGTAGCCGCTGAAGTACAGGGTCTTACCGTCAAGGCTGAAGGTAGCCCAGCCAATTACGGAGCCGGTCCAGGGAAGCTGGCGTAGACCCGAGCCGTCACTCTTCACCAGGAAAAGCTTGGCGGAATCGCCCACAACATCGGAGAAAGCCAATAGCGAATTGCCTGGAGAAATCCCCAAGGTGACGAGACTGGCGGAGGAAGCGAGCTTGACTTTATTGTTGCCGTCGATATCGGCAAACCAGATCTCCTGGTGCTGCGGGCCGGAGATGGTGATGTAGTTGATGCGGCGGCCATCCGCGGAAAGAATCGGCTGCGTAGCGTTTTCGCCGACGACGTCGAAAGTCTGTTTGGTGTGAGTATTGTAGATGGTGAGGGCGCCCGATTCGCGGCCGGTGACGAAATAGATGCCATTGCCGGAAGGGTCGGCCATGGGATAGCTGTCGGGTCCGGCGCTGAAGGTAATTTGTTTGAGGGAGGAATCGGCGAGGGTGTATTGCCAGATGTTGGTTACATCGTTGAGAGTGCGGCTGAAGAGCAGCGATTTGCCCGGTTGGAGCCAGGAGAAACCGTTGGGAGTGCCGGAAATATCGCCGATTTTATCGGGGCGGCGGGTGGCGATGTCCACTTTGTAAAGGCTAATGACTGCAGGAAAGTTAAGAGTTTCGCTGGAAGGGCCAGTGAACACGAGCAAAGCCTTGCCGTCTGGGTAAGGAAGCATGTGCCAAGGAAGCAGCCCTTGTTTGTTGAAATCGAGAAAGGGCTGTTCCGCGACAGAATTCTTGTCTTTACGGAAAATGGCGGCGTTATCGGTTTTTATAAAAAACAGGGAGCTGTCATTGGGCAAGGCAATCGCGGCATGGCCTAGGGCAATGCGAGAAGGAGTTCCGCCGAGAGTAGGAATACTCCAGATTTCGGAGTATTGGCTCTCGTAATAGATCTGAGTGCCATCGGGCGAAAAGGCGGAGACGAGCTTGTCGGTGGGGTCGTTGGTCAACTGCAAAGGTTCGCCACCAGAGGAGAGCATGACGAAGACCTGGTTGAGGTCGCCCACTGGAGAGCTAAAGGCAAAAGTGTGGCCGTCGGGCGAAAGGACCGGACCGATAATGGGCTTGTTCCAACGGCTGATGCGAGCGATTTTGGCAGGTTCGTTCGAAGATCTGGCGGAAGGCCAGAAATGGTAAATCGCGAAGGCAGCCACGAGTAAGGCGACGAGAACGGCGGCTCCTAAAAAATATTTTCTATTGGCTGATGCGGCCGGCACAGGGGGGGCGGCGGAACGGATACGAGAAGTGCTGGGGAAATCCTGAGACACGCGATCCGCGACAGTTGCGGGAACGGCAGAAGAACTGGAAACGGCCATGCGGCCGGAATCGGTGTCGCGGCGCAGGCGCTTGAGGTCGGTGAGAATATCGGCGGCGGAACGGTAGCGAAGGTCGTGGTCCTTTTCGAGAGCCTTGTTAAGAATATCTTCGAATTTCTGCGGCAATTCGGGATTGAGGCGGACTGGACTGGCGAAGGGGCGATTGAGAATAGCCTCGGAGATGACGCCGGAGGTGTCGCCGCGAAAGGGAAGTGCGCCGGTGGCCATTTCGTAGAGGACTACACCAAAGGAGAAAAGGTCGGTGCGTGCGTCGAGTTCTTTGCCGCGCACTTGTTCGGGAGACATGTAGGCGACGGTGCCCAGAGTGCTGCCGGGACTGGTGAGCTGATCGGTGTCGACACCGAGGGTCGCCAGACTGTCGTTGGCGTGGACAGTGGCAACTTTGTGCGAACTGAGTTTGGCGAGGCCGAAGTCGAGAATTTTGGCATGGCCGCGTTCGGTAACGAAAATATTGGCGGGTTTGATGTCGCGATGGACGATGCCTTTGGAATGTGCAGCGTCTAGGCCGTCGGCTACATCGATGGCAATGGTGAGGAGTTGTTCTAGCTCCAGAGGACGACCGGCGATAGTGTGCTTGAGGGTCTTACCCTCGAGATACTCCATGGCGATGAAAGCTTTGGCGTCGTCGCTGCCGATGTCGTAAATGGTGCAGATGTTGGGGTGGTTGAGAGCCGAGGCGGCTTGGGCTTCGCGCTCGAAGCGCGCGAGAGCTTGCGGGTCCCTGGCGACATTATCCGGAAGGAATTTGAGGGCGACGAAGCGGTGCAGGCGGGTGTCTTCGGCTTTGTAGACCACGCCCATGCCGCCCCCGCCTAGCTTTTCGACGACGTGGTAATGGGAGATGGTTTGGCCAATGAAGGACTGGGCGTCAGTCATGAGCAGCCATGATAGTGGTCAAAACGAAGGGGCGTCAACCGCGAGGGCGCGAAAGCGACAATCGACACATGGTTGTGTGGTGGGTGGCTACTGCGGGCTGGAAATGTGTATCGACCGCAAAAAACTGAAATTTATGTAATCCTCCGGGACGCTTTGCCGAATCAAACCAGTGGTAACGGCGAGAGTCGCACTGGCCGCTTGGCAAAGTGCGGGCCGATGACGGAGGTCGGGCGGAAAGTTTAGGGGGGCCTATGCAAACGCTACGCAAGGTGTTGGAAGAAGCGGACGCGAAGGGAGTTGCGGTGGGGCACTTCAACGTTGCGGATCTGGTGACGTTGAATGCGGTGTTCGAGGCAGCGCGAGAGTTGAAGGTGCCGGTGGTGGTGGGCGCATCGGAAGGCGAGCGGGAATTCATGGGGGTAGCGCAAGTGGCGGCGGTGGTGAAAAGCTTGCGCGAAGAATACGATTACCCAATTTTCTTGAACGCGGATCACACGCATTCGCTGCCGAAAGCGATCGAAGCGGCGAAGGCGGGATTTGATTGGGTGGTGTTCGACGTGTCAACGCTGCCCTATGCGGAAAATGTGCGGGAAACGAAAGCGGCGGTGAAAACGCTGAAGGGGCTGCGCCCAGACATCCTGGTGGAAGGGGAAATCGGAGACATTGGCAGCGGCTCGGAGATTCACGATGCCGCGCCGGATCTGCAGAAAGGGTTGACGAGCCCGGCGCAAGCGAAAGAGTTTCTGGAGGAAACGGGCATCGATACGTTGGCGCCGGCGGTGGGCAATATGCATGGGATGCTGAAGAGCATGGCTGCCGGCAAAACGAGAAAGCATTTGGATATTGAGCG
>DATJOO010000097.1:0-5263 GCA_035506955.1 Verrucomicrobiia bacterium | reverse complement strand
CGGATACTCCAGCAGCGGCTCCGCGGGCAATGGCCTAGGGGCCATCAAACGCCTCTCCAGCGAATTCGATATCTACAGCGTTCCCAACAGCGGCACGGCGATTCTTTCCGAGATTTGGCCCAAGGATCAAAAGCCGCACCGGGAGGTCTCGCCATTGCAAGTCGGCGTTGTGAGCACGCCGATCAAGGGCGAAGACGTGTGCGGGGATGGGTGGTCGGTCAAAAAAATGGGAGACGCAACGCTACTGATGGTTGTCGACGGGCTGGGCCATGGAATTCTGGCGGCGGAAGCGGCGCGAACCGCCGAGTCCGTTTTCAACCAGTCCAAAACGGCCGGCCTGAGTGGAATTCTGCAAGACACGCACGACGCGCTGAAAAAAACGCGGGGCGCGGCAGTAGCCATGGCGGCGATCGAACCCGACCGACAACAGTTGTCCTTTGCGGGCGTAGGGAACATCGGGGCGTCGATTGTCACGCCGAGCACCAGCCGTGGCATGGTGTCGCACTACGGAACGGTGGGCCACTATCTCGGCAGAATTCAGGAATTCCAGTTTCCTTGGAGCGCGGAAAGCCTCCTGATCATGCACTCCGACGGCCTGAAGACCACTTGGAATTTGGAGCAATATCCCGGGATCTGGCAAAAACATCCTGCCCTGATCGCCGGCGTTTTGTATCGCGATTTCACCCGCGACCGTGATGATGTCACCGTGCTGGTCGCCAAGTGCTCGCCGGGAGCTGGCCAGTCATGAACTTGAAACTCATGCACATGGAAATACGTTACGAACGGGACGTGGTGCTGGCCCGCCAGCGCGCGCGCGCCGTGGCGGCGGCGTTGAAATTTGACGTGCAGGCGCAAACGCGTTTGGCCACCGCGGTTTCGGAAATTGCCCGCAATGCGTTTCAGTATGCGGGCGGCGGTTCGGTCAGCTTCGAGATCGAGAACGGCGAAACGAAAATGTTAGTCATTTCAGTTCGCGATCGAGGGCGCGGAATTCCGAACCTCAACGAAATTCTCGCTGGCAAATACGTTTCGAAAACAGGCATGGGCCTGGGGATAATCGGCGCAAAGCGGCTGCTGGACCATTTCCATATCGAGTCCAAAAAAGAACAAGGTACGGTGGTAACTCTGGGCAAAGCCATTTCGAGTAGACTCGCGCGACTAAGCGACAACGAACTTCACGCTCTGCTGACCACCGTAGACCGCAAGGCAGCGCAAGATCCTTATGCGGAGTTACAAGAGCAGAATAAGGAGTTGATGCGCATTCTGGAAGAGTTGCGCGAACGCCAGCAGGAATTGGCGCAGCTGAATCGGGAACTGGATGAAACCAATCGCGGCGTGGTCGCCTTGTATGCGGAATTGAATGACAAGGCCGATTTTCTGCAGCGCGCCTCGGAATTGAAAAGCCATTTTCTCTCGAACATGAGCCACGAATTCCGCACCCCGCTGAATTCCATCCTGGCGCTCAGTCAAATTCTGTTGGATCGCATGGACGGCGAACTCTCCTCCGAACAGGAAAAGCAAGTTTCGTTTATTCGACGGTCGGCCCAGGACCTGACCGACTTAGTGAATGATTTGCTGGATCTCGCGAAGGTAGAAGCCGGGAAAGTCACCATCCGGGCGGCGTCCTTCAACGTGGAAAGCTTTTTCGCTGCTCTGCGTGGCATGCTCCGTCCCTTGCTCTTGCAGAATTCGTCCGTGTCTTTAGTGTTTGAAGATCCGGTGGATATTCCCGAACTGTATACCGACGAAGCCAAGATCTCTCAGATCTTGCGCAACTTCATTTCCAATGCTCTGAAATTTACGGAACGAGGTGAAGTGCGAGTTTCCGTGCGCACGGGACACGATCACACAGTCATCTTCTCTGTCGCCGATACGGGAATTGGGATCGCTATGCAGGATCAACAGCGCATTTTTCAGGAGTGGGAACAGGTCGAGGGCAAGATTCAAAAGACCGCTAAAGGAACGGGACTCGGCCTGCCCTTGTCCAAGAAACTCGCGCAGCTGCTCGGCGGAGACGTTTACGTAAGAAGCGAACCCGGTGTGGGCTCGACATTCTTTGTTGCCGTGCCCGTTCAGTATCGAGGCGAGCGAGAGGCAGTGTACGTTCCCGATGTCGCTCGGGAATTGGACTCGTCGAGACTGCCAGTCCTGGTCGTCGAGGATAATCGCGAAGCCCTTTTCATTTATGAAAAATATCTGAAGGGAACCGAGTTTCAAGCCATCCCGGCGCAGGACCTCCGGGAAGCGCGAAAAGCGCTGCAATCGTTCAAGCCCGTCGCTATCGTTCTGGACATCCTTCTGCAAGGCGAGCATTCCTGGCAGTTTCTTCAGGAGCTGAAACAGAACCCGGAGACCAAAGACATTCCGGTGTTTGTAATCACCGTGGTGGAAAACGAGAAAAAAGCCCTGGCCCTGGGCGCTACCGGCTTTCACTCCAAGCCCATCGACCGCGGATGGTTGCTGAACCAGTTGCTGACTTCCATCTCCCAGGAGCTTGGCAAGATTCTGATTGTCGACGATGACGAGATTTCGCGTTACCTGGTCAAAGGGCTGTTGGCCAATCGCGGTTACCGCCTGTTGGAGGCCCACGGGGGCAACGAAGGATTGCGTTTGGCTCGCGAAAACCGGCCGAATCTCATCGTGCTCGATCTGAGTATGCCGGACCTGGACGGTTTCACGGTCCTCGATACTTTGAAGAATGATTCCGACACTAAGGATATCCCCGTGGTCATTTACACTTCGCAGGTGCTGGAAAGCCCGGACCGCGCGCGCTTGCACCGGGCGCTCGATATTATTCCCAAGGAAATCACTTCACGAGAGAACGCCGGAGCGCGCTTTGTCGAAGTGCTGGCGAAAGCAGGTTTAGATTTGCGAAGTTCCAAGGCGCAAGCCTGAGCGCGGTGCGTTAGCGAGACGAGATCACTTAGGAGAATTAGGATACGAAATCATGTTAGACAACAGAAATGCCACTATCCTCGCCGTCGACGACAACGACGCACTCCGTTACTCGCTCTCCCGTACCTTACAAGGTGGCGGTTACAACGTGGTGGAAGCGCGAAACGGCGCGGAAGCCCTGCGTCTCGCTGAAAACTGCCCCGATTTGATCACTCTTGACGTGCAACTGCCCGATACCAATGGCTTCGAGGTCGGCCGCTTGTTGAAGACCAATCCGCGCACTAAGAACATCCCCATACTCCATATTTCTGCCACTTTTGTGGAACCTGAATATCGCGTGCGTGGACTGGAGGTAGCGGATGGCTATCTCGCCGAGCCGATTTCCCGCGAGGAGCTGTTGGCCACTGTTGCGGCTTTGTTGCGTCTGAAGCAGGCAGAACGGGAAGCGCAGATGCAGGCCACACGGGCGGAACAGGCCAGACGCGACCTCGAGAAGGCTCACGACGAACTGGAACTCAAAGTGGGAGAGCGCACTCGGGAACTCGACCAACGCAATCGTGAGATTCGCGACCTCACCGGCCGCTTGCTCAAATTGCAGGATGAAGAGCGCCGGCGCCTCGCTCGCGAATTGCATGACAGCACCGGGCAGATGCTTGCCGCCATGAAAATGAATCTATGTCGGTTGAGCGACGAAGCCAACGGCAGGGACACCGAGTCCCTGGTCAAAGAAACCATCGCGCTCAACGATGAGTTGAGCGGGCACCTACGCACCATGTCGTATCTACTGCATCCGCCGCTTTTGGACGAACTGGGCTTGGCATCGGCGCTGGCCTGGTATGTCGAAGGCTTCACGCAACGCGGCAAAATCCTCGTCGATTTGGAGGTCAGCCCGGATTTTACTCGCTTGCCGGAGGACCTTGAGCTCACCGTGTTTCGCGTTGTTCAGGAGTGCCTGACGAATATTCACCGTCACTCCGGGAGTTCCAGCGCAAAGATCCGCCTGACGCAAACTCCAGAAGAAGTGCGCGTGGAAATAATCGATGCGGGCCATGGCATTCCTGCGGACCGCATGCGCGAGGGGAAAGTTGTTCCGGGTATCGGCATAATGGGCATTCACGAGCGTATGAGGCAATTGGGTGGCAACCTCGAAGTAAACTCCTCTGACAAAGGCACCACCGTTACGGCGACTCTCCCTTTGCAGCAACGTGCAAAGTTCTAGCGGCCGGAAAGGTCTTCGCACTGGTCTCGCAATCTAGCGATGGTGACCAGGCAACGCAGTACCTCCCCGACGCTCCAGGCTTGCGCCACGCAGCCACGGTGGACGTAAGGTGGCTCGGCATCGAAAATCTCTCCAATGGAGCCCACCGCGCCGTTCATCAAGCGCTGGTCAAATGCTGCCAGCAACGCTCCAGCGCGATCCAGTTCGTCGGGATGAACTTTGAGCCATGCGTCTAGAAAAGGACCTAGCAGCCATGGCCAGACGGTCCCCTGGTGGTAAGCGGCATCACGATCGCGTAGGCTCCCAAAATATTTAGGTTTGAAATTCTTGTCCCGCGGCGAAAGCGTGCGCAACCCTACCGGAGTGAGCAGTTCGTGTTCAGCGCAGCGCAACACGGCGCCCCATTTGTCTTGTGCCAGAACCGGGAAGTCCAGCGAAATGGCCAGAAGCTGATTGGGCCGCAAAGACGGATCATCTCCCTGTTCCCCATCGACCACATCGTAAAGGTAGCCACCCGCCTCATACCAAAAGCGTCGTTGAAACGATTCGCGGCACAGTTGTGCATGCGCTTCCATTTCGGCCGCTTTGCCGGGCGGTCCTTGCGATTGCAGCCATTTGGCCATGTAACACAGCGCGTTGTACCACAGCGCGTTAATCTCGACAGCTTTGCCGCGGCGCGGCGTCACGACCCAATCCCCCACCTTCGCGTCCATCCAAGTCAGCTGGTAACCGGGCGCGCCCTGACGCAGCAAGCCGTCCCCCGGATCCACCCCAATGCCGAAATCGGTTCCTTGCAAGTGGAATTGAATAATTTGTTGTAGCTGCGGAAGAAGCTGCGACAGAAACAGCTGATCGCCGGTGGCGCCGACATATCTGGCAATCGCATGGAAGAACCACAACGTGGCATCCGCGGTGTGATACAGCCCCTGCGTGTGCCCTTCCGGAAACATGTTGGGAATGAGCCCATTTCGAACATAATGTGCGAACGTTCGCAAGATCCACGCCGCTTCCGTATGGCGGCCGGTGGTCAACGCCAAACCTTCCAAAGCGATCATGGTGTCGCGGCCCCAATCCGTGAACCACGGATAACCGGCGATGATCGACCGCACGTCGTCACCCGCGGCCCGCGCGCGCAAGCTGTCTTCGCCT
>DATJOO010000096.1:0-78681 GCA_035506955.1 Verrucomicrobiia bacterium | reverse complement strand
ATCGACTGCGGGCACCTGCACGTAGAGCATCCAGCCATTCAAATCCGGTAACGCCTTATAAGTCAGTCCACCGTTCAGCGGGTTGGTTTCTTCCGAGCCCGTATTGACTCGCCAGTATTCGATCCCTTCCATCTGCTCGATCTGCCAACCGAAAACTTTGCGATAGAACTCCGCTAGTTCTTTTGGCCGCTCGCCATAAATCTCAAAATGCGTCAGCGTGTTAGTCATAAGCCATAAACCGGCACACATCTTGCACGGCTAACGCCGAAACCTTCGTACGCAATCATCTGTCTAACTTAAGCCAACAAAACGTCTTGTGAGGGAAGCGGCGTCCAAGCGAAAACGCACCACAAAAATCGCGCACGACATTTTGGAGGCTCCGCCAAAATCTTGGAGTCCCCTTCCCCGCACTCGCTCCTCCAATTTCTCTTCGCGCCAACTCACTCTTGGACACTCCGAGCCGCCTCCACTAGGTCCAGCCCACTGATCTCGAGCACGCTATAAAATTCCAGCACGGGTGGTGCCGTACTCAACTCCATCAAAAGAATCAATTTCTTGTAGATCTCCGATTGCAAATGCCGAATCAAGTCCTTCTGTGTCTCCCAGCGCGCCAGTACATACACCCACTTTTCCCGTGGCGAAGACTTCAAGAGCCTGCATCCCAGGCAACCTGTTTGGGTCTGCATGGCTCCGACCAATGATTCCAGCGCATCCTCAAATTGTTCTTCGCTTCGTTGCGCAACCGATATACCTGCAAGTTCGATGAACATGCACCTCTACTGTTGCTTCCGGGAAAGTTCCCGAGTGGGCTTGCTCACACAGGATTGCAGCTAACCATGCAATGGAAGGACCGAACCCGGCCAACGCCGGGTTATTCACCTGACTGCAAACAAAATGCTGACGTTGCCGCCGTATCATGCTTGACCGTGCGGCTCGTCGCTCACATTCAGCCCTACGTTTTGGAGAATCCCCAAACCATGCAAGTACTATGCTCGACGACTAAGCCCCAGTTTTTTCATTCTTGCCTCCAGCGTTGTCGGCTTGATCCCCAGGATTTCCGCCGCGCCTCCCGGCCCCCGCACTCGCCACCGCGTTCTCTGCAGTACGCCCTTCATGTGGTCGACCACCATTTCCTCCAGCCGCCCTGTTTTCGGGTGGTTAACCGCCTCCGCCTCCATAATTTCCGCTCGAAACACCGACTCGTCGCTCACGATCAAATTTCGTTCGATGATGTTGCGCAGTTCTCGCACGTTGCCCGGCCACGAATATCTCCGGAAACTTTCCATCGTCGAGGGATGAATCCCGCGAACCTTCCGGCCCATTTTCCTTCCCAAATCATTCAGGATGTGCAAGGTCAGTGCGGGTATATCTTCGGCGCGCTCTCGCAACGGCGGCAACGAAATCGGAAACACGCTCAGCCGGTAATACAGGTCCTCGCGGAACTTGCCTGCCTTCATCATCGCAAACAGGTCCCGGTTCGTCGCGGCGATCACTCGCACGTCTACGTGTATCGTCTTTGCGCTGCCCAATCGCTCGAAATCCCCCTCCTGCAGCACGCGCAGTAGCTTCGGTTGTAGCTCCAGCGGAAGCTCCCCAATTTCGTCAAGAAACAGCGTGGACTTATCCGCCAGTTCGAACCGCCCTATCTCGCGAGCCAGTGCTCCTGTATATGCCCCCTTCTCTCGTCCGAACAGTTCGCTCTCGATCAGCGTCGCCGGAAGCGCTGCACAGTTCACCTTCACCATGGCATGCTCTTTGCGCCGGCTCAGTTCGTGAATCGCGCGGGCCACCAGCTCTTTCCCCGTGCCCGTCTCTCCCACAATCAGTACCGCGGAATCCGTCGAAGCTACCTGCTCAACCTTCTTCATAACATTGCGGATTCCCGCGCCGCTCCCGATCACTTCCGCGTGGGAATGTTCGAGCTTAATTTCTTCCTGCAAATACACATTTTCGCGCTCGAGCCGCTCCTTCAACTCCCGGATCTGGCCCATCGCCCTTTGCAATTCTTCATCCGCCCATTTCCGGGCCAGCGCGTTCGCGAATATGTCTGCGATATCCTTCACCCGGGAAACCGTGTAATCGTCCCAATGGTGATTTTTACGGAATCCTCCGGTAGAGATTCCACCCACCACTTTGCCGGCCACCCGGAACGGCACCGCCAACGTTGATTTCACTCCCGTCAACCGCGCGTACTCCCGTTCATGATGTGCCTCTGGCGGCAAATCCTCCGGGCTCCCTAACGCCGTGATTTCGCCGCGCCTGATTCGTCCCTCCAGCCACGGCAACACCCCTTTCACCAACCGCTCTCCAAACGGCGGTATTCCCGGCCGCGCCCAATTGTGTAGGCTCACTAAGTCTCCCGTGCGCGTGTCGAATTGCCCCAGACTCGCTCGGTCTGTATCCAGTGCCTCCACCAGTATTTCCAGCCCCGCTGTGATCTCGCCATCTACGCGGTCGACCGGCAGGTTGATAAACCTGGCGGACAACCCCGCAACCGTTTGTTCAAATTTCAGACGCTGCCCAAGTAGCTGCGCGTCCTGCCGCTCGCTCAGATCTCGAACGATCGCGTGAAAGAACACCTCACTCCCTGTTGATACCGGGTTTAGGCTGATTTCCACGGGAAACTCACTCCCATCCTTCCGCAGCGCAGCCAATGCTTGTCTCCCGCTCATCGGACGGTAGCTCGGATCCGCTTGATAGCCATCCCGCCGCTCTCCATGGGCCTTCCGGAAGCGCTCCGGAATCAGTTTTTCGATCTCCTGGCCGGTTAACTCTTCCCGCGAATAACCGAACATCTTTTCGGCTTCGATATTCAACTTGACTATCCGCCCGGTGCGATCCGTGACCATCATCGCGTCGGGCGCCGACTCAAACAGGACACCGTAAATCTCCCGGACCCGGATCTCGCCGCTTTCCGTTGTTTGTTTTTCATTCAGGTTGCAACTGGGCATAGGCACAAACCTCTTCTAACGATTGCCGTTGGCAAACGCAGCCATCGGGTTTACCAAAGTGGGGAGAGACTGGAACCTGGATATACGTTAGCCAACAGTTGTCTTGCTGGGCGCAAAGTCTATTCCGATTCGGTCGGACCGGTCAATCGAAAACTCCAAGAATTTGGGTTTTCCCCAAAATTCCACTAACCTAGCCGTCAACACGCCGACCAGCAGCGTCCGTCCGGCTCCCGCCAAATACCTTACGTTTGACTCGGTCGCCTTCTTTCTGTAGCCTTCCTCTCCAGCAACTCCTCCATTGGAACCACAGACTAAATCAGCATGAAGACCATCCTGGACGTCGGGATTCTCAGCCTTACCGTCCTCGCTATGTTGTCTGTCGGCCTGGAATTAGACGTGTATGGTTTCCGGCAGCTCACCAAGTCCGCTCGCCCCCTGGGCATGGCGCTACTGCTGCAGATCGCCCTGATCCCCTCCGTCGGTCTGCTCGTCGCGTATGGGCTTGATCTACCACCGACGTTGCGCTCCGGGATCTTACTGGTCGCGGCTTGCCCGGTGGGCGATATTGCCAACTTTTTTACGCTGATCGGCAAAGGAAATCTTGCAGTATCCGTAACCTACAATGCGATTTCCTGCCTGCTCTGCCCGCTTTCGATGACCATCGTTTTTGCTGCGTACAACCACATCTTAAAGACACCCTTCGGCTTCGCTGCGCCTGGTTGGCGCTTGGTCCTCCCATTCTTTCTGTTGATCACACTTCCGATAGCAGCGGGCGCGGGCCTGCGTTTCGCCTATCCATCCAAGATCGATCGCATTTCCCGCTCTCTGCGATTCATTTGTCTCCTCGGCGTTTTCGCTTTGTGCGCCTTCGTGATCGTCTTCAGCTTCGACCAGCTCAAATCCGACTGGAAGTTCGCCGCCAGTGCCAGCGCTCTGCTCGTGCTGGCCTCAATGATGGTCGGGTGGACGCTTAGCCGGGCGTTGAGGATGAACCCCGCATCCAGCCTGGCGTTGCTTATCTCGTTTGCCGTTCGAAACATCGGCTTGGCAACGGCAATCGCCATCACTTTCATGAATCGCATTGAATACGCCCTATTTTCCACGGTTTATTTCCTGTCGGAAGTCGTGCTCGTCCTGGCCGCTGTTCTTGCCTTCCGCATCCTCGGCCACGCCAACGGCAAGCTCCAACTATTTGGGTTCAGCAGCAAGGTTTGATTCTCGTCCCACTCACCAAACAACGCGCGCCCTTGGACACTCGTTTGAAAAGACAGTACTTCCCTCAGCGCCCCTTCCGCGTGGTTATGGCACCCGGCGTGCTCCCTTCATCTTCGAATGGCGATCTTTGTTATATACTTCTCGTCATCGCTGTCGACACCAGGGAGCAACACAGGTTCATCTTCAATCATTCATTGGGTTATCTCGGGGCGAAGTCTGTTTGATTCGTCCTGCTGTCCGCGATTTATTCGGTCACAGCTTTCCCAGGCTGCTTGGAAAAACGGAGGTGCGCGATGAGCGCCAAAGAAGCGAAAGCAAAGAAAAACGATAAGCCCAACGGGACCAAGCCCGAAAAATCGGACAGCGCCAAATATACCGACGGCCACCCACTCGACGTCATTCAATATCTTGAAGCCAAGCTCATTCTCAAGCCCGAGCCCTTCACTTCCGTCGAGAGCTTCCGCGAATTCGGCCGCATCGTCCAAAAAACCACCAAGCAATTTGAAAAAATCGATTTTATTCCCGACGCCGAGATGAGCCAGCGCCCGCGTATCCGCGAGATCGTCTTCTTCGACACCCCCGACTTTCGCCTCTACAACAATGCCTTCATCCTCCGTCGCCGCGTCACTTACGTCGACGGCTTTCCCGAAGGTGACCCGGAAGTGGTCTTCAAGTTCCGCCACCCCGACGAAAACGCCGCCGCTGCTATGGACGTCCGCCCGAAAATCTCCGGTAAGTTCAAGATTAAGTTCAAAGCCGAAGCTCTGCCCTTAAAGGACAAGCTCGGAGGCTACCGCGTCCTCTACTCCCACAACTGCGAGTTCGGCCAGAGCCAGATTCACCAGGAAGACAAGCTCGCCATGAATACCATCACCAGCATTTTCCCCGCTCTGAATTCCCTGAAGAAATCAACAGAGGAGCGCGTCGGCCTCGTCAACGAAGGCATCGTCGAAGAAGTTCTTCTCCCTCTCGGCCAACTCGACTTCCACAAAGGCCAAGTCGCCAAGTGCGACATCGCCTTGTGGCGCACCCGCGGTGAGCACAAGCCCCTCGTCGGCGAATTTGCCTTTCAGGTCAAATTTGATAAGCGCGAAGATGTTCACGAAAACGCCAAAAAGCGCGCCGAACTCTACTATCTCGCTCTCCAACAAGCCGCCAAAAATTGGATCGCTTTGGGCTGCACCAAAACCGGCATGGTATATCGCCTCAAGGGAAATGAGCCGCAAAGCCATGAGTGAAGCCGTCACCACCCCTGCGGCCCCAACCACTCCGTCCGCCAACGCGGCCGCACCTCCTTCCCTGCTCCAAATTTTCACGGAATTCCTCATCATCGGCGCCACCAGTTTCGGCGGCGGTGTCGTCGCCTATCTCCGCAACGGCCTCGTTTCCAAGCGCGCTTGGCTCGACGACCGCTCCTTCGTTGAACTGCTCTCCATCAGCCAATCCCTCCCGGGCTTGAACTCCACCAACATGGCCATTCTCGTCGGTGACCGCCTGCGTGGTTGGTCCGGCGCCGTCCTCGCTTTTTTGGGTATGTGCCTGCCCGGCGGCCTGCTCATGTACGGGGTTGGCATGGTCTATCACGAGCATGGCGATCGCGCGCTCGTCACTGCCGCTCTGAAAGGCGTAGCTGCCGCCGCGGTTGGTCTGATTCTCGCCACTGCCGTGCAGCTCGGCAAAAAATCGCTCGACCACAAAGCCGACCCGCTCTTCGTCATCATTACCGTTCTGGCCGTCAACCGCCTGCATCTCTCGGTGCTCACCGCGCTGCTCGGCGTCGGCGTCATCGCTACTCTTTACTATCGTCCCGGCGTCATTCGCCCGAAGAGTGAGGAGGCCCACACATGAACTTGAAAGAGCTCCCTCCCCTGGTTCGCGTGTTTGCCTACTTGTCTCTACTCACCGTCGGTGGCGGCATGGCCGCTTTTCCAGAGTTGAAGATTCTCACCGTCGAAGTGCACCACTGGCTCACTTTCCCGCAACTCGTTCATCTTTACAGCGTCGGCCAGATGGCCCCCGGCCCCAACATGATGATGATTGTCGCCATCGGCGAATGGGCCGCCGGGCTTCTCGGCGCCATCGTTGTCGTCATCGCCTTTTTCGGACCCACTGGCCTGCTCACCCTCATCGTCGGCCGCTTGTGGACCAAGCTCTCCAAATGGCCGTGGCGCAAATCCATTCAGGATGGCCTCGCTCCCGTTTCCATCGGCTTGCTTCTTGCCGGTTGCTTCACCTTTGCTCGCGGCGCCGTCGTCGGCTTCGACACCGCCGCCATCGCCGCCGGCACCCTCCTGATCCTCTTGCGCTACAAAATCAACCCAGCCCTGCTCGTCCTGGCTGCCGCCATCCTCGGCGCCTTCGCCTTCTAACCCTGCGCCAAAACTCCGCCCCAAACTTGAATCCGTCATCCCGAGCGCAGCGAGGCATCCCTCTTCCACCGCCGCCTCCATTCCCCAATAACATCACCCTGTAGCTCACGCCTTGAGGCGTGAGGCCTTTCCTTTCCCTACGCACTCAACCCGCGCCTTTCATTCCGCCCGCAGCGTCTCCACCGGGTCCAACATCGCCGCGCGCAGCGCCGGCACCAACGCCGCCAACAACGTCACGACCAGCAGCGTTCCCGCCACCAACCCCAGTGTCGCCGGATCAAATGCCGAAACGTTGTACAGCATGGTCGTCACAAATCGCGTGGTAAAAAATAACCCGATTGCACCCAGCGCCATCCCCAGTCCCAGCAACACCAGCGCTTCTCCCAATATCATCCGCAGCACGTTTCCTTGCGTCGCCCCCAGCGCCACGCGCACCCCGATTTCTCCTTTTCTTTGCGTCACGCTCGCCGATAACAACCCATACAATCCCATCGCGCTCAGCAGCAGCGCCACCACCGCAAAGAAATTCGCCAGCAGCGTGATCAACTCCTGGCTCCCCAGCGCCGCGTCCATTTGCTCGCGCATCGTTACAAAAATCACCAACGGTACCGTCGGTGCATTCTCCGAAAGCGCCTGTCGGAATGCCGACACCGCTTGCGCCTTCGTCCCTGAGTGAATCAGAAACACCAGGTTGCCCAGATCTTTGTCCATTCGTTCGGTCGACAGCGGCAAGTAAATCGTCCGTGGCGGGCCCGACCGCAGATCGTAGAACTTCGCGTCCTCCGCCAATCCAATCACCTGGCACTCCACCGTTTGCCGAAGGTCGTCGTTCACCCTGTTGCGAATGTACCGCCCAATCGCCTGTTCGTGCGGAAAGAAAAATTCCGCCGCCGATTCGTTCAGAATGCACACGTTCAACTGCCGTTCCCGCGGCGTAAACTCCCGCCCCTCCAAAATTCTCGTTTTCATCGTACGGAAGTAGCCCGGCCCCACTTCGTTGTACGCCATCTGCGTGTCTTCCGGGGGATTCGCTCCCTCGCCCACCGCTTGGAAGTCGGCGGTGATCTTTACCCCAGTCATTGGTGTTTGGTACGTCACCGCCGCGGAATCCACCCCCGGCATCTGCATCAACCGGTCCACCATCCGCTGATACAGGTCCAGCCTCTGCTCCGGCTTTAATTTCAGCACACCAATCTGCGAAGTCTGGATCGTCACATGGTCCAGATCAAATCCCGCCCGCTCTCCCCGCAATTTCATCAAGCTATACGACAGCAGCGACGCCATCACCACCAGCACCAGCGACAATCCCACCTGTACCGGCACAAACATCCTTCCCGCCACCTGCCGTCGTCCCCCCATCGTCGTTCGCGATTTCAGCAGCGTTCCCGGGTCGCTTCGCGACGCCTTCCATGCCGGCACTGTCCCGAACAGTAACGTCGTCACCACCGCGAACCCCATCGTCACCCAGAACACCGCCTTGTCCGGGTGTATCGACACCGGTTCGTTCATCATCGGATTCCGGAAAAAATGTAGCAGCAGATCGGTTCCGTACCACGCCGCGGCCGCGCCCAACGCGCTCCCCAAAACCGCGATCGCAAAACTCTCCGTCAGATATTGCACCACCAATCGTTTCGAAGACGCCCCCACCGCCGTTCGCACCGCAAACTCCTGTTGCCTCGCCACCACCCGCGACACCATCAATCCCCCGATGTTCACGCAGCACAGCACCAGCACGATTCCCACCAGCCCTTGCATCAGGTACAGCGGCTTTTTGTAGATATGCGTCAGGTTGCTCGGCAATCCCGTTCTCGCCGTGCCCACCATCATGTACGCTTTCGCCAGATAGGGATCGTGTTTCAGCCGCTCCGGAATGTATCGCTCCAGCAACCACCCTTGCATTTGCTTTACTTCCGCGTTCGCCTGGATCAGGCTCACTCCCGGCCTCAACCTCCCGATCACGTTCACCACAAAAATGTCTTCGCCTTTTTCATCTAGCCAGTCGGGTTTTTTCGCCGCTACCGGAGCGAATTGCATTGGAAAATACAGCTTCACTTGCGCACCCGGCCACATCCCTTGAAACTCCGGTGGCATCACTCCCACCACCGTCACCGGCACATCCGAAACCGTCATCTTCTTTCCGATCACATCTTCAGCCCCGCCGTAATACTCCTTCCAGAATCCGTAACTGACCACCACCGGCCAGCCACTCGCAGGACCGCCTTTCACGTCGTCATACTCCGCGATCAATCGTCCCCGGTACGGCTGCAATCCCAGCAACTCAAACGCGTTCCCACTTACCATCGCCGCGTCGTAGGTCCGGATCAGCCCCTGTTGGTCCGGCACTGACACATCCGGCTCGTTCCAAGTCGACAACTCCCGGAACGATGTTTGCTTCTCCCGGTACGCCTGGAACATGTGATACGTCATCGCCGAACCGTCTTGCTCCGCCGAATCCGGCTGCGCCGTGCTCGCAACTCCCACCCTCGCCAACTGTCCCGCATCCACTGCCGCGGGCAAACTCCGCAGCACCAGCCCATACAGCAGCGTAAAAATTGCGGTATTCGCCCCAATTCCCAACGCCAGCGTCAACACCGCCGCCAGCGTCAGCACCGGATTCTTCCTCGACATCCGCAGTCCGTACCGCAAATCCACAAAAAAATCTTCAATCCACTTCCAACCCCACGCCTCCCGCGCCGTCTGTTTAATTGCCGTCACGTTCCCAAATTCCTTTCGCGCTTTCGCCATCGCCTGCTCTTTGCTCATTCCCTCGCCCACTAGCTCCTCCGCGCGCTCCTCCAAGTGCGCGGCAATCTCCTCGTCCAGGTCTGCGTACAACTTCTCGCGCGAGAAAAACCGCTTCAGCCAATTCATGATTCCTCCGGCGTCAGCACCCTCTGAATCCCTTCCAGCATCCGCTCGAAACTCGACACCTGCGTCTTCAAATCTTTTTTCCCTGCTGCGGTCACGCTATAAATCCGGATTTTCCGTTTCGTCGCCGATACGCCCCATTCCGCCTTCACCAACCCCGCCTTCAGCAGCCGCTGCAGCGCCGGGTACAGCGTCCCTTCCTCAATTTCCAGCAAATCATTCGACATTCTCTTGATCTGCTGCGCTAAGGCGTATCCATGCTGCGGCTGCCTCTGCAGTGTCCGCAAAATCATCATTTCCAGCGCGCCGGGAAACAGGTCCCGCTCTTCCGCCTTCTTATTCACAAACGCTCCCTCCTCGCAAAAAGTTCCCTAACCCTAGTCACTCGAGGCCTAGAGACACAAAGTATAGCCTTCCTTATTCCCTGTGTCATCACTCCCGCACTGATTTTGCGTACTGGCCCCGGAGCACAGGCTTCAGCCGGTGTCCCACGTACTGAGTAGCGGCGGGTCTTTAGACCCGTCCTCTTGAACGGTCACCGCACATCCTTTCGCGCCGAGCTCAACAACCTTCGGTCCTCCGCCACATCCCCCTGTGATACCCGACACTGAGTTCTTGCCCACATCGGCCCACAGTCTGGCCGTAACATCGATCTTTGTGCGCATCTGAGTCTGCGGGCCCTTCTCTGCGCGCTTTCACAACCGGACCCCCGCGGTTCGCCCGCTTCCGCGAACCTTCTGATAACTCGACAACTTAGGTGGAGGAGCACATGCTGCATCTCGACACCGGCAACACCGGTTTCATGATCTTGTGCACAAGTCTGGTCATGCTCATGACCCCGGGCTTGGCATTCTTCTATGGTGGCCTCGTCGGACGCAAAAACGTCCTGGCCATTATGATTCAGAGTTTTGTTTCCATGGGTTGGACCACCGTTATCTGGTACCTCTACGGCTACTCTCTTTGTTTCAGCGGCGATTGGCACGGCGTCATCGGTAATCTCCACAATGTCTGCCTCCGCGGCATTGGCCTCTCCACCGCCTCCGCTCCCAACGACACCATTCCCGCCTTCGTCTTCATCGCCTATCAGATGATGTTCGCCATCATCACCCCGGCCCTCATCTCCGGCGCTTTCACCAACCGCGTCACCTTCAAAGCCTACATGCTCTTCCTCACCGCTTGGCTCACCTTCGTCTACTTCCCCTTCGTCCACATGGTTTGGGGCGGCGGCTTCTTGCAGCAATGGGGTGTCAAGGACTTCGCCGGTGGCATCGTTGTTCACAACATCGCCGGCATGGCCGCCTTGGCCTCCGTCTTATATGTCGGCAAACGCCGTGTGCTGGATCGCGGTCCACACAGTATTCCTCTCGTTGCCTTGGGCACCGGCCTGCTTTGGTTTGGATGGTATGGCTTCAATGCCGGAAGCGAAATGCGCGTCGATTCCGTTACCGCCACGGCTTTCCTCAACACCGACGTCGCCGCCTCCTTCGCCGCCATCGCCTGGTTGCTGGTCGCTTGGTTCAATGAGAAAAAACCCAAATTCCTTGGCTTGCTCACCGGCGCCGTCGCCGGCCTCGCCACCATCACCCCTGCCGCTGGTTACGTTTCCCCCACCACCGCCGTCATCATCGGTTGCGTTTCCGGCGTCGTATGCTACTACGCCGTCGAAATGAAAAATAAACTCCATTGGGACGATGCTCTCGATGTTTGGGGTGTCCACGGCGTCGGCGGTTTCCTCGGCATCGTCATGCTCGGCGTCTTCGCCAACAAACAGTTCAACCCCGAAGGCGCC
Source organism: Verrucomicrobiia bacterium (assembly GCA_035506955.1). Lineage (GTDB taxonomy): Bacteria > Acidobacteriota > Terriglobia > Acidiferrales > UBA7541 > Acidiferrum. Next base: position 67,489 of record DATJOO010000096.1, on the reverse strand, counting down.
AACGGTTTGCTTTATGGCGATCCGCTGTTCCTTCTCAAGCAGGTCACCGCCGTCGTCTTCTCCTCCGTCTGGGCCTTCATCTTCACCTACGTCATGCTTCGCGTCATCGACGCTTTCACTACCGTCAAGGTTAGCGAAATGCACGAAGAACTCGGTCTCGACGAGTCCCTCCACGGCGAACACGCTTACGAAGAGCAATCCGCCGAGGATTTGGTGCACGCCGGCCACTAGCTGTCACCCCGATGCGCGCTCGGAAGCCTCCGCTTCTTTCTTTTCTTTGCCTGCCGGTCCTCCTCATAGGGGTGGTGCTTGCATCACCCCTTTTTTTATGCGCCCAGAATCCCGATCCGCCCGCTCCTTCGCAGAATCCCACCTCCGAACACACTTCCTGGTGGAACGGCATCACTTACGACGGCCTCGCTTCTTTTTCCTACACTTACAACACGAACGATCCCATTCCCCCTCTCAATCAGTTCCGCGTCTTCGACTTCAATGACAACCAGCTGCAAGTCGATGTAGCACAACTCGTCGTTCAGCACCCCGCCAGTGCTCCCAATCAGTTTGGCTTTCGCGTGAATTTCATCGTCGGCCAGGCCGTCCCTCAAGTCACTGCCTCCTACGGTTTGTTCCGCAACAACCAGACCGGCAAAGGCCAGCCTTACGATCTTCTCGAGGTTTATGCCAGCTACGTTGCCCCTCTGGGCAAAGGGCTCCGTCTCGACCTTGGCAAGTTCGCTACGCCCCTCGGCTATGAAGTCATCGGCGGTTACGACGGTTACAACGTGAATTTCAGCCGTGGCTTTATCTTCGGCTACGGCCTTCCTTTTACCCAGACCGGCTTGAAAGCCAGCTATGCCCTGACCGAGAAATTCTCCGCCTCCGTCCTGCTCACCAACGGTTGCGACGCCGTCGCCAATCTCAATGGTTCACTCACTGTTGCCGGGCAGATCGTCTACACCAACTCCAGCAACACCGCCATTACCGTCAACTATTTGCACGGCCCGCAACAGCCTCACAACAATTATGATCAGACCAATCTTTACGAGGTCGTCGGCACCTGGATGGTCGTTTCTCCTTTACAGTTGGCCATCGATTCCCTCTACGCCGGCGAAGATCACGCCGCACCCGGCGGCGGCAACGCCATCTGGAAGGGCATCGCCGGATATGCCGTTTACTCCTTCACTAAAAACTTCTCCCTCGCCTTTCGTGGCGAGGTCTTCGCCGATCCCAGTGGCATCCGCACGGGCACTCCTCAGACTCTCCAGGGCTTCACGCTCACCCCGCAGTACGTCGCTCCCGCCAATTTTTCGCGCTGGAAATCCGAACTAAAACATTTCGACGGGCACCTGGTGATTCGTCCCGAGTTCCGCAAGGATTTTTCTACCACCAATTCCTTCCGCAAAGGCACCGGCTACACCAATCACCAGTTCACCACCGCCATCAACCTCATCTACGTGTTCTGATTGCGCTGCCGGCCCGTAGCACAGCCTTCAGCCTGTGTTGCCGCCGGCTTTTGTAGCTCCCGCCTTCTGCTTGTCCTGATCCAGGAAGCAAGCCGGGCCTTTTGTTTTTTCGCCTTTTTCCGCTACCTGTTCCCCGGGTGCCCCACAGGCCACCTTTGCATGTGGGCTCTTTCCATATTGACGGTGGGTCTTATCGGCTTCACAAAAAACTACCCATTTGTCATTCCGAGGGCGCTGTTGGGCCCGAGGAACCTGCTTTTTCTCGCACTTTTCACGAACACAGGGCCACACGCCGCTGGCGCCCCCCTTGGGGCGCCGCACTATTTACCCCGAGCGTTGCGAAGGGCTGCGCCCAATGTCCGCACAATCGCGATTTCGCGTGCGCAGCTACAGCCACACCACCGTTTCGCTTTTGGTTTTATGAATCGCGTCGCCCTGGTCCGCCGCCGGCGCGCGTTCGACTACTGCTTGAAGATCAACGCCGGTCCGCTCACCCGATCGGCAATCAGGTGTACCGTCACTTCCACGCGGTCCGCGATCTTTATGAACGGAATCCCGCTATTCATTCCGTAATCTTTGCGGTCAAACGCCATCGTTCCCGTAATCTCGCCGTGTCCGCTGCCCTTCGTCCCCGCGACCACCAGGTTCAACGTCTCCGGCTTCGTTACTCCGCGAATCGTGAACGTCCCCGAAATATCGAACGTATTCGGCCCGGTTTGCACGATCTTCGAAGAGTGAAACGTGATGTACGGGTCGTGCTCAGCGTTGAAGAAATCCTTGCTCTTCAGCTTGTCGTTCTTCATCCCGCTTCCGGTGTCGACGCTCGCCGCCTCGATCTTGATGTCCAGCGTACCGTCCTCCACGTGTGCCGACGTGTACGTCAGCGTGGCGTTCCACTTGTCGAACGTTCCCTCGATCGGCACGGACGCCTTTACGGCAAATTTCACCGTGCTCTTTACCGGCGTAATTTTGAAAACGGGGATGTCCTGCGCCACACCCGCAGACACAAACAATACACATGCAAGCAGACCTAGTAGGTTTCGCATGAAGCGCAGTCTGATGCTTCTTTGGCCCGTTGTCAACGCCAATAAATTCTCATCAGCCTCGCGCCAAACCTGGGTTTTAGTACGTCAACATTATTCTTTGTTCGTTAACACCAGCCTAACTTTTCCACCGAACGCGGCCCCAGCTATTCCCACTCCACCCTTACACCCTTGCACTTTTACTCTCTCAAACTCTATCCTCATTTTTTACTTGACAATTAAATTACTAATTGTCACACTTTCCCTGTAGAAAAGTGCGCCCGGTCACTCCTTGGCCGGGCTTCCTCAACTACAACTCAATCTCATCTTTCAGGAGCACTACCATGTTCAATTCCTCCTGCGACCGCACCGGTCTCTGCACTTTCATGTTCGATGACGGTCGCCACTGCAACATGCCTCACACCCAATCCGAACTGCACCTCTGTTACTTCCACGAAAAACGCGAATTGCGCCGACTCTACGCCGTCGAGGCCGGCATCAGGATCAGCCGCTCCCTCGCCACCAACCTCCACACCGCCTGCGACCTCAGCCACGCCTTCGCCATGCTCTTCCGCGCCGGCGTCCAGGGCCATATCGAGCCTAAACTCCTCAACTCCCTCACCCGTCTCGGCCAACTCGTCGTGAACACTCATCTGCTCGCCAAGCAGGAATACCTCGACTCCTACGACAATGACTGGAGCAGCATCGTCCTCCAATCCATCGCCCTCCGCCCCGATCCCGAACCCGCGCCAGACGACTCCGGCGCCCCCGAACTCCGCCTCGATTCCGAGCCGCCAGCCCACCCCGACGCAGCGGCGGATTTACCCCGCCGCCCGTCCACTCCTCCACCACCGGCCGCACCCGACGCCGACGATGTGTACTCGGAAGGAGAGGTAGTAGCGGAAGAAGACGTAGCTGCGGAAGTGCAACCATGCGAATCACAACAAGAGGAAAACGCTCAGGAAGAATTACCGACCGAAACGCCGGTCTCCAACTCCTAACTCCAGCTCGACGATCCCGACGATCCACCCGACACCGGCTCCGATGGGTATCCATCGCCAACCCACCACCCGCGAACTGTTCCGCTATCTCCGCTACCTCCAGCGCCATAGTGGCAACGACAGCCAACCCAGCCTAGCCTCCAATAGAACGAATAGATTCACCAGGCCGCCACTAACCACCTGCAGAATCAACAGATTTTTCAACTCTCTCCCTTCTGTTAACCATCTGATTACTAGCTGCTTTTCCAGTCGTCCCAAGGCCCCCCTGCGGCGCGCCACACGTTAGCCCAGCCCGCAAGCGCTGGGTCTCGCGAACGAACTCCCCAAGCGCCGTAGGTGCGTCACCATCTCGCTCGTCCTCTACTCACTCTTCTGGAAATCCACTCCCGGCGCATGCCACGTCACCGGGTCTCCTTGCGCACCTCGCGCATAGTTCAGAACGTCCATGTGCTCCGGCACCACCTTCACCAGCACCAGATTCTTGAACTCAGGAAACGCCGTGTCCCAATACCCTCGTTTCCGCTTGATCATTTCCGCTCGATCATCCACCAGCACCGCCTTGCCCATAATCGCCACGTACCCGGTCGCTTGCGCGTGGTTCGCATAATAAAGAGTCACTCGCGGGTCCCGCTTCATCTGCTGTACCTTCCGCGTCAGCGTGCTCGTCGCGAACCACACCACCATGTCTTCTTCCGGGGGAAACGGATTCACCGTTCTCGCTTGCGCACGTCCCCCCTCGTCTTCGGTGATCAGCGCACAGTATTGCTGGCTCGCCATGATTTCGCGGGCCGCGGCAATCAACTCGGCACGGCTCAGTTGCGCAGACGCTTTCTCCTCCGCCATGTCCGCTTCCAGCAATTCCGGAAAACTGGGAATCATCAGTCCCGCGGCCGCGCCCGTCACCGTCTTCTTCAGAAACTCTTTGCGATTCATCGCCCGCTCCTCTCCCTGAATCTTTTCCTCGGCGGCCTTGATGCTAATGAACGGGGAGCATTGCCGCACAGTGTACGGATCACAATCGCCCGTGATTTTCAGCAGCCGGCCCGCGCCGCACGAAGGTTCATCGTCCGGATATGTTCGTTTTGTTTTCCGGGAGTAACGCGGGTTGCAATTCGCGGGAACACTGCGGCGGACAGTGAATGATCACAACCTTGCGTGCTTCGGACGGAGAATCGCAACTCGCCCGATCGGCAAACAGCACTCTGCCTCGCACCAAACGACGCCGCTTTTGTGCGTAATGCTAGCGGAGCGTTTTGTCGTAAGCGTCGAACGCGTCACGTAGGCCGTCGAGCAGGTGGCCATTTTTCACCTTGGGACCTTCGGTTTTGTGCGTGTCCGACCACAGCAAGGTGTTCGTTTTCGGGTCGAGCAGGGAGATGCGCGTGTGCCCCTTTGGAATTCCCCCGTTATCGCCGCTGTTGCTGGAATTGTCCGAAGGAAATTGCCCCTCAGGAAGAGCGCGCACATGATTGCCATTGTCCAGCCGCAGAATCAGGTCGGCTTTTTCCGCGCTGCTCGCCAGGTCGAACCGGCCCCACTTGCTGATTTCCAGGATCAGGCTGTATTCCAGTTCGTTATAACCAGTTTCGTTCACGACAAAGACCGTGTGGGCGCGCACGACCGCGTCAGGTAGGTTTTTTGGGGTTGCCGCGGCTTGCAGTACCACGACGAGCAGGAAGGACAGCAGGAATCTCGCCGGCACCGAAAGAGAATTCCGGGACATGGGATCCTCCAAAACAGTGGGAATGGAGCCTCCACACTAGGCAGCCGCGCCGCGGGTGGGAACTGGACGGGCGGACAGGATGCGTACAGTTGCCCGCTTTTAGCAGGCGCCTTCGCGGCAACCCCAACAGGACCGCTGCAACTCCGGATGTTCTGCTTGTACAATCCAGAGGTGCGCGTTCTCCTGCTGAATCTGTACTACCCACCAGACACATCGGCTACAGCCAACATGGCGCAAACCGTAGTGGACGCGCTGGCGGCAAAGCATGAAGTGACCATCCTGTGCGGCCGGCCTTCCTACGATCCCACTGAGCGACGCGCTTGGCACCTCTACCAAACCGAACACATCAGAAATGTCCGCGTAATTCGCGTAGGCTCGACTGATTATCCGCGAGCACAGATGAAGAAACGAATTTTCAATTATTTTAGCTACGTGTTTTTGGTAGTGCCTCGAGCCCTCGTGGCCCCTTGCGACCTGGTTTTGGCCATGACCGATCCTCCATTTGAAGGAATTGTTGGGGCTTTCGTGGCTATGCTTAAAAACAAGCCGTACGTTTACAACATTCGCGACATGTATCCAGAGATGGCCGTCGGAGGAGCCATCGTCGAACCCGGTTTCCTGGCTCGCCTCTGGGAAAAACTTCACCGCTGGGCACTGCGGAGAGCCACGACGGTGGTGGTGCTCGGCGAAGATATGCGCAACCGCATCCTGGCGAAGGGCGTAGATCCAGCACATGTCGTGGTAATCCGCGATGGCGCCGCACTTTTGCCCGAAGGCGCGCACGCGAACGCCTTGGACCAGGCCGTGATCCAGAAAATTAGAGGTGCGTCAAAATTCCTCCTTCTGCATGCCGGAAATCTCGGATTTTACGGAGCCTGGGACACCCTTGTGGAGGGCGCGCGCCGACTCGCTCATCACGGAGTGGAACTGGTCTTTGTGGGCGATGGAGCGCAGCGGGACAGTCTGGAAAAGTCCTGTGCCGGTATTTCCAACGTCCGCTTTCTTCCCTTCTTTCCCCCAAGCAAAATCCCCTCCGTGTTGGCCGCCGCGGATGCCCACGTAATCACCGTGAAGCGAGGGCTCGAAGGAGTGGTGGTTCCCAGCAAGATGTACGGAATTCTGGCCGCAGGCAAACCGATTGTCGCGTTGGCTCCGGCCGAATGCGATGTTGTCTCGATTGGAACCGCACGGGGATTTTCCATTGCCGCGAATCCTGAAAATGCCGAAGAGTTTGCGCAACGCGTGGAAGCTATTGTGAGTGACCCCGGTCGGTTGCAACGCATGGGCGAAGCGGCCGCAGCAATCGCACCAGAATACGAACGCCAAGGGCAATTGCAAAATCTGGTTCGCCTGATAGAAGACGCCGCACGGCTTTGAGTGGAACAAAACCCGAAACTGACGTATTGCAAAGGAGTTAACTCTTACGCTGTAATTATTACCTCCTTTCGCTAGCCGTTGCCGGTATTTTGCTGTATGTTTTTTATGCTGCGTGGGGCAGCATCATAGCTTTTCGCGGCCTTTTTTTCTGAAAACTTGGGAACCGGAACCCAAACCGGTAAACGTGTCTGTTAATCACTGGCATTCTCGCCCGGGCCAGTTTCTTCAGAACGAATCGACGAGGGCGTATGAGTGCAGGACTGCTGGCGTTCTTAATCGCTCTAGTGGGGTCCTTGCTGCTGACAGTTCCTGTGCGTGCGTTAGCTCTCCGCGTCGGCATGGTCGATGCTCCCGGACCACGTAAAGTTCATCTCACCCCAATTCCTTTGCTAGGCGGTTTGGCAATCTACGCCGGCGTGCTGCTGGCGATTCTCATCGTCTTCGACGGGCCTGCACGCCAACAGAGCTTTGGTATCGTTACCGGCGCGACCTTGGTTGCCGCCGTGGGCTTCATGGACGACCGTGGTTGGCTCCATCATCAAATAAAACTATTTCTGGGAATGCCCCTGGCAGCGATTATCCTCCTCGCCAGTGGCGTGCGTGCCAATGTTTTCGAGACGTTCATCGGTGGCATCAGTGGTTACTGCTTGGATGTGGCGCTCACCGTTATCTGGGTGGTGGGGATTACCGCGTCATTCAGCATTCTCGATCACATGGACGGCCTATGTGCCGGAGTCGCGGCGATGGCCTCCATCTTTTTTGCCATGCTCGCTTACTTGAACGGGCAAACCGTCGTGACCATTTTGGCCGCCGCCACCTTGGGAGCTGCCGCGGGATTCTTGCGCTGGAATTTCAAGCCCGCGAAAATTTTTATGGGCGATGGCGGCGCCATGTTTCTCGGTTTCCTGATGGCCACTCTGGCGCTGAAGTTGCGCTTCGAGCACGCTACGGACTTGGCGGGCTGGCTGGCGCCAGTATTGATCCTGAGCGCAACCATTTTCGATACCACGCTGGTGACCATTTCGCGCTCGCGCCGAGGCCTGCTTCCGTTCGCAACGCCCGGGAAAGACCATTCTGCGCATCGCTTGGCTAACCTGGGGATGGGGCAGCGCGGCGCCGTGCTCTTGATGTACCTGGCCGGAGCAATTTGCGGTACCGCCGGAGTCGTGGTCACCTACCTGTCCACCGGACCGGCAGCCGCCATTGGGGTAGCGGTGTTGGCGGCGATGCTGGTGGCCATTGCGTGGTTGGAGCGGGCCCCGTACGAACGGCAAAAGCCGAAAAGCGATAATGCCACCGTAGCGCAGTCTTCCTAGTATTTCCCGAGACTAGGTCAGCATCCGTGTCCCTGGTTGGATGCACCAAGGGGATTCGTTATACTTCCTTGGCACTCCGAGTTCGTGGAAAGTCCGCCGCGGCCGGAGACATTGGGTGAGTTCGGGTGGGTCAGTCGTGTAGCTTGAGCCTCCGTTCATAAGGTCCTCGGAAAAGTGAATAAAACGAGCAGCAGACCGGGTCATCTCCGGGAAAACAAGGAAATCGTTGTCGTTGGGGGTTCAGCCGCAGGGCTGTACACGGCCTCGTGTGTTGCTCAGGGTGGACGAGCGGTGCGCGTCTTGGAATCGAAACCTACTCTCGATCCGCCGCAGCGCACTTTGATTGTGACCGACCACTTCCGGCGACAGGTGAATGGTGCAGCCGGATCCAGCGTCATCAATGAAATTCGACGATTTGAACTCTTCACCAATGGCCGGTCGGCCACCGTGGCCTTACAGCGTCCCGACCTGATTATCGAACGTTCGCGCCTGATTCGGGCGTTGGCGCAAGAAGCGCAACAAGCGGGAGCGCAATTCGATTACGACACCAGGTTCTTGGGGCTATCGCCCAATGCACGCGGGCTCCACGTGCAAGTCGACCGCGCAGGTCGGCGCGAAGAAATTTATGCCGAAAGCGTAGTCGGGGCCGACGGCGCCGCAAGCCGCGTCGCGAAGGCGTCCGGATGGCCACCCGTAGAAACCGTCCCTCTTGTACAAGCCCTCGTGAAATTGCCCAAGGACTGCCCTGCCGATACCACTAGAGTCTGGTTCATTCCCGACGACACGCCCTATTTTTACTGGCTCATCCCCGAATCCGCAGAGCGGGGAGCACTCGGGGTCATTGGCGAGCACGGGCGCGATACCAAGCGCGCCTTCGACCGCTTTCTGGATAAAAAAGGGTTCGAGCCGTTGGAATGGCAGGGCGCCAGGATCCCGGTGTATCGAGGCTGGGTCAACGTGAAACGCACCGTCGGAAACAGCGATGTTTACCTGGTGGGCGACGCGGCTGCTCAAGTAAAAGTGTCGACCGTCGGCGGAATCGTCACCGGCTTCCGGGGTGCCCGCGGCGTGGCGGACTCCATACTCCGCAAAGGGCGCAGTGAACTGCGCGCTTTGCGCCGGGAATTGGGAACGCACTGGTTAGTGCGCCGCGCCCTGCACCATTTCCAGCAAGACGACTATTGCCGCTTGGTGGATATGTTGAATGATTCGGCGAAAGAATCGCTGAGCGAGATTAATCGCGACGAATCCACCAGGCTGCTTTGGAATGTGGTTCGCCGCCAACCCAAGCTGGCTTTATTGGGGCTTCGCGGTTTGCTTCTCGGTCGCAGATAACCAGCGCTCTAGGGATTGCGTCCATGAAACCGGGCCGGTGGAAAACTCCTCAGCCGGCATTGGCGGAAGCACCAGCAGAAAATTGCGGGTAAAGGAGAAATCGCGTGCGGCTGACGGTCATAGGGTGTGGGTACGTAGGGCTAGTGACAGGCGCGTGTCTGGCGGCAGCCGGGCATGAAGTCCATTGTACGGATATTGACGCAAAGCGCATCGAGCAACTTAAAGCAGGAAAAGTGCCGATCTACGAAGAGCACTTGGACGAAGTCCTGAAGCGCGCTGTGGCGGAAAAGAAAATTTCGTATACCGCGGATGCGGGAGAAGCCATCCGCGCCGGTGAAGTGATTTTCATTTGCGTGGGCACCCCGCCGAAAGAAACCGGCGAGGCGGATTTGTCGGCAATCGATCACGTCGCGCGGCAGGTTGCCCTGGAAGCGCGCACTCCAAAGCTCATCGTGGAAAAGAGCACCGTCCCGGCGTTGACCGGCGTGCAGTTGCAGAAGGCTCTGACCGCATACTCGCAGAACAGCGCCGTGAAGTTCCAGGTAGCGTCGAACCCGGAGTTCTTGCGGGAAGGCACGGCGGTGGAAGACTTCTTTCATCCGGATCGCATTGTCGTGGGCGTGGAGAATGAAAAAAGCGCGGCAGTGATGCGCGAGATTTATGCGCCCATCCTGGAAAAGAAATTTCATTGCCCGGTACATGGCGGGAAGTGTCCAGAGGGAACGTCAGGAGAATTGCTGGTCACTACGATCAGCAGCGCCGAATTGATCAAGCATGCTTCCAATTCCTACCTGGCGCTGAAGATCAGTTACGCCAACGTCATTTCCGACTTGTGCGAACGCATCGGGGCAGACGTGGAGGAAGTAACCCGGGCAATGGGCCTGGACCCGCGCATCGGAACGCAATTTCTGAAGGCCGGATTGGGATTTGGTGGATTCTGCTTCCCTAAAGATATTCAGGCATTCATTCATTTGTCTTCGTCCGTCGGCGTGGATTTCGACATGCTCAAGGCCGCGGAACGCGTAAACAAATTAAGAATCGAACATTTTTTCGAGAAGGTTCGCAAGGCGCTGTGGGTCATCAAAGGCAAGAAAGTAGCCGTGCTGGGATTGGCCTTCAAGGCGAACACCGATGACATCCGCTTCGCTCCCGCCCTGGAAGTCATTCGCATCCTGCTCGAGGAGGGCGCCGAAGTGCACGCCACCGATCCGCAGGCTATCTCCAGAACCAAGCCGCTGCTGCCGTCGGTGAAATATTTTGACGACCCGTACGAAGCCCTGAAAGGCGTAGATGCCGCATTGGTGTGCACCGAATGGCAGCAGTTCAAGGAATTGGACTGGGCCAAGGCCGGCCAAACGATGGCGCGACGCCTGGTAATCGACGGACGAAATCTGTATTCACCAAAGAAAATGCACGAACTGGGATTCGATTATTATTCGTTTGGACGGCAATAAACCCGCTGCTACAGAGATTAGCGCGGGGCTACCTGGCGAGCGACCGTTTGTTTCGCGTATAGATCCTTGAAGTACGCGATGGTGGTCTTCAGTCCTTCTTCTAGACTCACTTTGGGTTCCCAATTCAACAGGCGCTTGGCCTTGGAAATATCCGGGCGACGCTGCTTGGGATCATCGACCGGCAAGGCCTCAAAGATGATTTTGGGACCGTTCGGAAAATAGCTGCGCACTCGTTCGGCAAATTCCAGAATGGTCAGTTCGACGGGATTGCCGATGTTGGTGGGAAGATGCTCGCCGGACTGGCTGAGCTTGTAAATGCCATCGATCAGGTCGGAAACGAAACAGAAGCTGCGCGTTTGCTTGCCGTCGCCGTAAACGGTGATGGGTTGGCCGCTCAGGGCCTGATAAACGAAGTTCGGCAACGCGCGCCCGTCGTTCAGGCGCATGCGCGGACCGTAGGTATTAAAGATGCGCACGATGTGCGTGTCGACATTGTGGTACCGGTGGTAAGCCATGGTAATGGCCTCGGCAAAACGCTTGGCTTCGTCGTACACGCTCCGTGGCCCGACGGGATTCACGCGGCCCCAATAGGATTCGTTTTGTGGCGAGACGTCGGGATCGCCGTAGCATTCGCTGGTGGATGCCAGCAGGAACTTCGCGCCTTTTTCCTTCGCGAGGTCCAGGACATGCATCGTGGCGATAGAGCCGACTTTCAGCGTTTCGATGGGAAATTTTAAATAATCGGGCGGGCTGGCGGGCGAAGCAAAGTGCAAAGCATAGTCGACTTTTCCGTCCAGCTGAAACTTCTCGTTGACGTCAACGCGCTTGAACTGGAACTTTGCGTTGTTCCTCAGGTGGGCCAGGTTGGCTTCATCGCCGGTGATGAGATTGTCGAGCGCCAGAACTTCCCAACCTTCGGCCAATAAACGATCACACAGGTGTGATCCCAGAAATCCTGCTCCGCCGGTGACCACCGCGCGCATTTATCCTCCAGTGACTCGTAGAGGGTTAGTTTAACGTGAGAGCACGCCAAGAGCTAACGCAATCCCATTCGCGGCGAATGCACAATGCCGGTCCTTCGCAACGCGCACAGTAAACCGCTGGTTTGACGCAACGCCAAGCGCGCGGTACCATGCGCGACCATGCACGGATTTTTGCTGGCCAGCATCCTTCCCACACAGCGGGAGCGCCGCGTACGTTTGTGGCTATGGGGCCTCGGCGCGATTTTGTTTTTGGGATTATTTTCGTTCTTGAATGTGGGGCGCTGGCTGGTCCAGGAAGATCCATTACGCAAGGCGGATGCGATCGCGGTGCTGAGCGGGCGGATGCCGGGGCGAGCCCTGGAGGCAGCGCGCGTGTACAAACAGGGATTTGCTCCGCAAGTGTGGCTGACCCAGTCGACCGAACCGGGCGCGACGCTGGCCCAACTTTCCCTGCCGTATGTCGGCGAAGATTCGTACAACAAGCAGATCCTGATGCATGAAGGCGTTCCGGAAAACGCCATTGTCGTGCTGGACCCGCCGATCGTGAATACCGCGGACGAGATGAAGACCATCGGCAACCAATTACACAAAGAAAATGGGCACGCGGTGATTCTAGTGACGTCGAAAGTGCATACCCGTCGCGTAAAAGCGTTATGGCGGCGCCTTTCTGCCAGCGACGGCGCGGCGATTGTACACGGAGTTTCCGATGATTCGTTCGATCCCGCGCGATGGTGGGAGACCACCCAGGATGCACTCGATGTGGTGCGCGAAGTGTTGGGACTAATGAATGCGTGGGCCGGGCTGCCGTTGCAGCCCGCAGGATAAACCGCTGGTTTAGAAGAAGAAGAAGCGCTTGCGCTTGCGCGGTTCCTCCACGGGCGTGATATCCGGAACGAACGGCAGAGGACGGCCTTCCAGAGCGGCCAGCGGATTCTCGATGAGCAGCGCTTTGGCGCGCTCCTCACCCATTTGCGTTGCGATCGCATCGTAAGCGAATTTCAGCTTCAGTGGACGCCGCGTGGTGTTGTGCGCGTCGCTGGCAATGAAGTGGACCATGCCGCTGGCCAGCCAACTCCACGCCACTTCTTGCGGACCTGGACCGAAGACGCCCGAGAGCGAACCCGCGGTCACCTGCACATAACAACCTTGCGCAATCCATTTACGCAGACGCTCGGGATGCGTGCGCAGAATCCTGTTGCGCTCCGGATGCGTCACAACCGGATGTATTTCCGCGAGCTTCAGTTCGTGCAGCGTCTGATCCAGCGCCGGTGGAATGGAAAAATCGTTAAACTCCACAAGAAGATACTCCTTTTGATTGATGCAAAAAGGCCGCGGGTCCTTCCGCAAGGCCAGGAGATTTTCGTGGTTCATATGAAAATCGCAACCGCTGGCCAAGCTGAGGCGACCCGCGAGTTTCGCATTCAACTCCTCGACCCGAGCACATACGGCCTTAAAGCTGAAAGCATAATCGCCGCTCGCATGAGGAGTGCCCACAACATGGGTAATGCCATCGGCAATCGCATCTTCGGCCATAGCCAGGGAATCTTCGATGGTTTTCGCGCCGTCATCCATACCCGGCAAGATGTGACAGTGGAGGTCGATCATGTACTTCCAGTATGCGGCATCAGTGCCAAGCCGTGAAGACCTGCCAGATGCCAAGCAGCAGCATGGCCGCGGCAAAAGCCAGGCGCATGCCGCGAGGATCCAAATGACGAGCGAACCGGCTGCCAACGATACCGCCAAGAAAAACGCCGGGGATCAACAGCAGACCGGTTTCCCAGGAAACATAACCCGCCTTGGCATAGGCGAGAAAAGCCAGGATGCCCGTAGGAGGGATCAGCGCGACTAAACTTGTGCCCTGCGCGCGATGCTGGCTGAATCCGAACAAAAGCCCGAGCAGCGGCACCAGCAAGACGCCGCCACCGATACCGACCAACCCGGCCGCCACACCACAAAGCGAAGCCGTAAAGGTGATGCCGATGTCCCGGGCCAGACTGCGGCGATCCCCACCGTCCACGCCAGAATTTGCCGGAGGCGCCGAGCGAACCTTCCTCCACAGCAAAATCGCAGAGAGAATCAGGAAGAATCCAAAAATACCGCGAAGATGGGCGGAGGGTAACGGCACGGCAATCAGACCGCCGACATACCCTCCCAGCAAGAAGCCAACCGCGCAGAGAATGCCGGCGCGTAGATCGACCTGGCCATTTTTCCAATATTCGCGAAGAGCTCCTAAACCGATCGGCGGTAAAAGAATGAACAGCGACGTGCCTTGTGCAAGGTGCTGGTCGTAGCCGAGAAAATAAACCATGGCGGGAACCAGGACGATGCCGCCGCCAACGCCAAATAATCCAACGGCCACACCAACGATAAGGCCAAGAGTGACTATGACCAGGATGTGCATGGTGAGGGTGCGACCCCGTGCAAAATGGCAAAGTGAAATGAGAATTCGCTCACGCCCGCGCCCGAGCGCAGCCCACGAACTTGCGAAAAACGGTACCGGCTTGCATAAAATTCAAGAAACATGCCGCACTCGGATTTATCGGCCAAACGGGAAACTGCTATAGTGGTTGAAGCAGTAGCCCCGGATACTTCAGGGCCCGTAACACCTTCAAAAGAGAAGCATTGAGGAGCACGTGCGATCCCATGGCAACGGACAGAAAACCGGAGTTCTTTAAAGGCGCTCAACTCAGAGTGGCGATCATCGGATGTGGATATGTGGGCCTCCCCCTGGCGCTGCGTTTCGCAGAAGCGGGCCATCGCGTAACCGGCTTTGATACCGACCCGAAAAAAGTAGAAATGCTGTGTGCGGGAAAATCTTATATCGAACACATCCAGCAATCCAAGATTCAACAATACGTCAATAGCAGGCATTTCACGGCGACCACAGACTTTTCCAGGTTGGAAGAGGCGGACGCGATCTTGATCTGTGTGCCCACGCCGTTGAACGAATATCGCGAGCCCGATTTGAGTTACGTGGAAGCGACCGCAAAATCGATTTCGCCTCACCTGCAAAAAGGCCAACTGGTCGTATTGGAGTCCACCACCTATCCTGGAACCACCGAGGAGTTGGTCCTGCCGATCCTCGAGAAAAGCGGGTGGAAGTGCCCCATCGCCGCGGGACCTGACAAAGAAAATGTGCCGGTCGATTTCTTCCTCGCGTTTTCGCCGGAGCGCGAAGATCCTGGCAACAAACAGTATGGATTGGCACAAATTCCCAAAGTGGTCGGAGGCGTGAATCCGCCCAGCGGCCGCGCGGCACAAGCGCTGTATGCGCAAGTAGTAGCGCGCGTGATTCCAGTCAGTTCCACGCGCGCGGCAGAAATGGCCAAACTGCTGGAGAATATCTTCCGTTGCGTGAACATCGCCCTGGTGAACGAATTAAAGATGCTGTGCATGAGGATGGGCGTCGACGTATGGGAAGTCATCGAAGCAGCCGCGTCAAAGCCGTTTGGTTTTATGCCGTTTTATCCGGGACCGGGGTTGGGCGGCCACTGCATTCCCGTAGATCCGTTCTACCTGTCGTGGAAGGCGCGCGAATATGACTTTGCCACGCGGTTTATCGAGCTTGCCGGTGAGGTCAACACCGCCATGCCGTACCACGTAGTGGAATCCCTGGGTGAAGCATTAAACCGGCATCAGAAAAGTTTGAAAGGATCAAAGGTGCTGGTGTTGGGCGTGGCCTACAAAAAAGACGTGGACGACCTGCGCGAATCACCGACGCTGAAGATCATGGAGATTTTGGAGAAGAAGGGTGTGGAGTTCGAGTACAACGACCCGTACTTCCCGCACCTGCACAAGATGCGGCATTACGACTATTCCAACATGAAATCCGTGCCGCTGAACCCACAAAACCTGGCGAAATATGACGCCGTGCTCATTGCCACCGACCATTCGAGTTACGACTATGCGGCCATCGTTGACTCAGCGAAACTCGTGATCGACACGCGCAACGCGACGCGCCGAGTCATTCGCAACCGCGACAAGATTTTCCCCTGCTAACCGAACCGCGTTGGCGTTACTTCACTTTGGTAAGTTCGACCCGCGCCGTGGCCACCGGAAGCACCGCCTCCAGAAGCACGGGCAGGCGCGTCGGATCATTCTTCAGATAAAGCAGGAAGTGCGCATCCTTGCTTTCTGTGCCGTTATCCAGGACATGCAACTCCACTTTTGTGGTGTTGAAACTGCCCGCTGCCACGCTAACCGGCACAGATTTACCAACCAGAACCGCGCGCACATCGTAGAGCTTACGGCCGTCGAAAACGGGGCTGCGCACTTCGTTGGTATGGCTCCAATCCACGCTACGTAAATATTCCAGCAAGCCCAAAGGATCACGAGTTCCGGGTGGAACGCGAACTCCGCTGCTGCCCATCGGCGGAGGATCTTTGGGTGAGGTCAACATGCGCTCGACGAACTCGGCTTTTTCCCCGCGCTCGCTGAGATGCATTTCGTACTGAATACTGGTCAGGTTCGCGGCTTCGCTGTAGGAATCAAACTGGTCGTCAATCTGAAAGACCATGCGATACGGGTCTTTCGTGTGAGCGAACGCCTGAAGATGCCAGGAATCTTTGGATCCGGCGTTCCGCTTTTCGACGGCCACAATCTTCAACTCGGCTACCGTGCTGTTGAGTTTTGGAATATTCGCGGCGTATTCCAGGGTTTCCCCGGGACGCAGAGCAAACTCCGGCGCAGCAGGAAGATTTTCTTTTTTGGCCGATTCGCCAGGCATCGCAGGCGAAGGAACCTTGACGGCAGGTGGCGCTGTCGGAGGGGTGGGATGGTCAGACCGGGAGACATCTGGCCAATGCGTGACCGCATTGGTATTGGGAGGGGGTGTGCGCGCAATCCTTCGGAACAAAAAGAAGCAGATCAGAAACAGAACGATGCAGATGATCAGAGTCCAGATGTAACGTTTGGTCATGCTTTTTTTGCGGTGGAGGAAGAATGGTACAGTCCCCGGCACCAGTCCCATCGTACAATAAGATGCGTTGAAGCACAGGAGGCGGCGAAGATGCGCTACCTGGTAACTGGGGGCGCCGGGTTCATCGGCTCGAATACGGTGGACGAACTGGTGCGGCGCGGGCACAGCGTCGTGGTATTGGATGACTTGTCAGCGGGTAAAGAGGAAAACCTGACGGAGGTGCGTGGCAAGATCACCTTCGTGAAGGGTTCGATTAACGACTTAGAGGCCGTACAAAAAGCCATGCAGCAGGCGGAGTATGTGATCCACCTGGCGGCCCGCACCTCGGTTCCGCGTTCGGTGAAAGACCCACTGGAAACCAACCGCATCAATGTGGAAGGTACCCTGAACGTGCTGGTAGCCGCGCGCGACAATCGCGTGAAGCGCGTGGTATTCGCGGCCTCGTCTTCGGCCTACGGCGAAACGCCCACGCTGCCCAAGAAAGAATCGATGCAGCCGCAGCCGATTTCCCCTTACGGAGTATCCAAGTATGTAGGCGAGTTGTACGCGCACGCCTTTGGCCGCTGTTATGGCCTGGAAAATGTGTGCGTGCGCTATTTCAACATTTTCGGCCCGCGACAGGATCCCGATTCCCCGTATTCGGGCGTTCTATCGCGATTCACCACGGCGTTTCTGGAGGGACAGCAACCCACCGTGTTTGGCGATGGGAAGCAGACCCGGGATTTCACTTTTGTCGAGAACGCGGTACAGGCCAATTTGCTGGCGTGCGAAGCCGCCGGAGTATCGGGCAGAGTGTTTAATATCGGGACCGGCGCGCGTGTCTCCTTGAACCAGACCTTGGAACTTTTGCGGCGCATCTCCGGAAAACAACTGGAAGCCAAGTACGACGCTCCGCGCGAGGGAGACATTCGCGATTCCCAGGCAGATATTACCCTGGCTCGGCAATCCCTCGGCTATGAACCCACCGTGATGTTTGAAGAAGGATTGCAGCGCACCTTCGAGTGGTACCAGACGCATCACACGAAAAATATCAGCAAGTAGGCTAGCCTGAGGAGCGCTGCATGCATCTAGGATGGGGAGGGGTGTGGCTGTAAAAAGCTCCTTGGTGCATGCTAGGCTAACTCATCGTTCTTCGAGCGCACTGATCGCGTGAAAAACAATAGGTCCATTGTGGGGCGAGGCCGGCTGCTTCGCCTGATTATTCCCCTTGTGATTGGATGGCACTTTGCGCTGGCTGCACCGGCGCAGCAACCACCGACACCCCAGCACGGGGGCATCGCGGAGATTACCGCTGGCGGTCCGCAACAGAAGGTAGGCGATCTGTATATCGCCGACAAAGACGTGGACGTTCATTACCAGGGAATGCGACTGCAGGCAGACCACGTGGAGTACAACACCGACACGTCGCAGGCCGTGGCTCGCGGTCATGTGATTTACGACTACCAGAATGAGCATCTGGAAGCGGACGATGCGCAACTGAACGTGGCGACGAACAAAGGAACATTCCAAAACGTTCGCGCAACCATCCATGTGGAGAGAAAGCCAAACCCGACCGTCCTGCTCACCGAGAATCCGCTGTATTTTGAGGCCAAGCAGGTCGACCGGATCTCCGAAGAAGTTTATGTGGTTCACAATGGCTGGTTCACGGTTTGCGACCCGCAGAAGCCGTTCTGGCAGTTTTACGCTCCGCAAGCGACGGTAACGCTGGATAAATCGGTCGCACTGGTGAACTCCGATTTCCGGATTTTACGGATCCCGCTCGTTTGGCTGCCGTACGCCACAGCACCTGCCGGACAGAACATCCGGCAATCGGGATTCATGTTGCCGATTTTGGGCAATAGCAACACCAAAGGTTTCACCGTGGGCGACGCGTTCTATTGGGCGCCTGAGCCTTGGATGGACGCTACCGCCGGATTCGAGTATTTCGGAAAAAGAGGACCGGCGGAATACGGAACCTTACGGGCAAAGCCATTTGAGAACACCTCGATCCAATACAAATATTTCGGCGTGGACGACCGGGAAGGGCAAGGCGGCTACACGCAGCAGTTGGAAATCCAATCACTTTGGAAAGACGGGTGGCGCTTTGTCACCGATCTGAACCAACTGTCCTCGCTCACCTTTCAATTGGCATTCGCGGGCACCTACACCGAAGCCATCAACTCCGAAATCCGAAGCGCGGTCTTTCTCACAAATAATTTCCATGGGTTCAGCTTCAATGTGGACGGATTGAACGACAAGAGCTACTTGCAGGTGAGCCCCGAGGAGAGCGTGGTTTTACGAAGTGCGCCAGAGGCCAGTTTCTCGTCGGTGGAACAAGCCCCTTGGCAAAACATCCCGGTTTATTTCTCTTTCACGTCGTTCGCCGGTGCGGTGAACCGCGCGGATCAGTTCATCCAAACTCCAAATTTTGTCGGGCGCGCGGAGTTCGCGCCGAAGGTCACTGTTCCCGTGCATTTTGGCGATTGGTTCGGGGTGACCACATCGGCCACGTTCCGCACTACCTTTTATGGCGACTCGTTTAATACCGTCGGCAACGTGTCCGGGCAATCGATCAGCCGTAATACCGGAGAATTCCAGGTGGATCTGAGCCCGCCGACCCTGGAGCGTTTCTTCGACCGGCCGTTGACGCGCCACCGCTATAAACACACGATCACACCGGTGGTTACCTATTCCTACGTAACCGGCGTGAACGATTTCGCGCGATTTATCCGTTTTGATAGCGATGCAACGCTGACCGACACAAATCAGTTGGAATACGGTTTTGTTCAGCACTTGTACCTGAAAGAGGGAGAGAACCAGCCGGTCGATTTCCTGTCCTGGAAGGTCGTGCAGGATCATTACTTCGATCCTACGTTCGGCGGGGCGCTAGTAACCGGGCAGCGCAACGTGTTCCAAGCTTTGGATTCGATTACACCATTCGCGTTCGCGGCCACGCCGCGAAATTGGTCGCCCATTGTAAGCGATGTGATTCTGACGCCCGGAGGAAAATATGACGCGGAATCGATCATCGAGTACGACCCGCAGCTGGATAAGGTGACGACGATCGGCACGCTGTTAAAGGTGAAACCGTACAGTGAGTGGTACGCCACCATTGCGGATTTTCGTTTGCAGGGCAACCCGGTGGTGCAACCAAACTCTCACCAAATTCGCGGCGCGATTGGTTACGGCAATCTGGTGCGAAAAGGATGGAATGTTGCGGCCGGGGTTAGCTACGACATTCTAAGCAATACCCTGCTGAACGATTACGTGCAGGTGAGTTATAACGGGAACTGCTGCGGCCTGTCCGTGGAATATGGACGGTTCAACCTCGCCACGGTGCGTTCGGAAAACCAGTTTCGCGTTGGATTGATCCTGGCAAACATCGGGACCTTTGGAAACTTGAGAAGGCAGGAGAGAATTTTCTGATCGTAAATAAGCAACTCGTCTTTGCGTCGATTGGGGAAGTCGGAAAACTGTTCCGGGTCGGCAAACTCTCCCCGGTGGAGTTGACGCAACACCTGCTGGAACGCATACGCGAGTGGAATCCGCGGTTGAACGCCTACATCACGGTTTGTGAAGATCAGGCGCTGCAAGTGGCGAAGCAAGCCGAGGCGGAGCTTTGCGCGAAAAGGAAACGGCGGGATCGCGGACCTTTGCACGGCATACCGATATCACTGAAGGACAACATTTACACGAAGGACGTGCGAACCACCGGCGGATCGAAAATCCTAAAGGATTTCGTGCCGCTGCACGATGCGCCGGTAGTGGCAGCTCTGAAACAAGCGGGCGCGGTGATTCTAGGCAAGACCAACATGCACGAGTTCGCCTATGGCGTAACCACCGAGAATCCGCATTATGGACCGGCGCGAAATCCGTGGGATTTGCAGCGAATTCCCGGTGGATCAAGTGGAGGATCGGCGGTAGCGCTGGCGGCGGGCCTGTGCTACGGAAGCATCGGAACGGACACGGGCGGATCCATCCGCATACCCGCGTCCTTGTGTGGAGTTGTCGGCCTGAAGCCGGGCCTGGGGCGTGTGAACCCGGAAGACGTCATTCCGCTTTCGCCGACTTTGGATTTTGTCGGGCCACTGGCGCGAAGCGCGCAGGATGCCGCGTACTTGTTGGATCCGATCTTTGTTCGCGGCAGAAAAGAGCCCCGGTTTTTGCTGGGGAAAGTAATTCCGCGGCAGCGGAAGGTGAACTTGGGTATTCCAAAAGAGTTTTTTGGAGACGTGGTTGACGCCGAGGTGCAGAAGACCTTCGCTAACGCGTTGCGGCTTCTGGAAAAGCAAGGCGCGCGGTTGATCGAGATTTCCTTCCCGCAGATGGCCGAAACCGAAGATGCGGGGAACCAGATTGCGTGGGCAGAAGCGACCGTGTATCACCAGGAAGCGGGTTGGTATCCGGAGCGCAGCGAAGAGTACGGAGAGGATGTACGAACGCGCTTGGAGCTGGGAAGCAAAGTAACCGCAGTAAGTTATTTGCGAGCGCGGGAGTTTCGCGAGAAGTTCAAGGCGGCATTCCACGAAACATTCGCGGCGAATGAACTCGACGCGCTCGTGACGCCAACAACGCCAATTGCCGCGTCGCGCATCGGGGAAGAAACGGTATCGATCGGAGGCAAAAGCCATCCCGTACGAGCGTTGCTGCTGCGACTAAATCGGCCGGCGAATCTCGTGGGAGCGCCGGCAATTTCTGTGCCGTGCGGTTTGACCAGAGACAAACTGCCGGTGGGATTGCAGTTGATTGGCGACTGGACCGAGGAATCGCTCTTGCTGGAGATCGCGTCCCGCTTCGAGCGCGAGTCGGTCTTTGCAGTTCGTCCCGATCCAAGATTTGCGAATTGAACCTCAGGCGGAAGCCGTGCCGGGGCCGGTAGCGATGGCGCCGCGATGCTGCATGATCCATCCGCCAATCAAAAAACCGAGCGTGCCGGTAATAATGCCGGCGAAAACGTCGGCGCAATAATGGTATCGGCCCCAAACGACCGAGAAGCACATCCCCAAATAAAACGGGAACAAGCACCAGAAAAGCCAGCGGCGGAATTTCCAAGCGGCCCACAGCGCGGCCGTGGCGCCGGTCACGTGCGCCGAGGGAAAAGCAGCGCCACGCACGCGACCGTAGTGCTCGATGAACGCCATCAGAGCGGTGAATGGGCCGCCGTTCAAAGGTCCATGCCACCAGCCCGCCATCGAGAACCACGGGCTTTCGATGGGGAAAAACATGGCGATGTAGTAGCCGATGGCGTAGCCGACCATCGAATACGTCATCGCGGACCAATAGCCGCGCCAATCCTTGCGAAGGTACAGCACGAGCCCGACGATCAGCAGGTAAGCGAAGTACGTGAAGTAGATCAGTTGCATCAAGTCGTTGCGAAAGGGTGTGGTGAACTGCTCCAGCCAAACCGAGGGATGCGCACCCGTGAGCCAGTAGTCGAAGGCAATGAGTTTGGCGTCTTGCCAGTGAGGAGTGTAGAGAGTCATGAGATAGGCGAGCTCCTCGAAGCAGAAAAGAAAGAAGAGATGCGGATACCAGAAGCGCCAGAAGTGCCACCAATCGGCGGAAAACGATGGGCCGTAAAGTTGCTTACGGAGCGCGGAACGCGCTTGCACTACGCAAAGTGTAAGAATGATGCCGGCCACGAAGGCGTTGACCGCGACCAAGCGGAAGGGGTAAGCCAGATTCTCGGCAAAAAGAATGACGAGCACACTGGTGAGGCCGAGGTAGCCGAGAGCGAGCCATTCAAAAGCGCCGCAAGCAGCCCAGGCGTCGGCAATAGTTCCCTTCAGGGTACGAAGCAAGCGCGAAGAACTCCTTTCGGAAAGCGGCAAATCCGCGACATCACCTTGGAATTGCCGGGCCGCCACGGAGTCGGAATTCGACGGCGATGTTTTCCACTGTCGCATGTCTGCATGATTCATGCTTGCTTCTCCAGAGATTCGATTCGAGATGACAAACAGGTGCTGCGTTGAGAATTCGTCGTTCGCGGCTGGCACCAATGCCAGATGGGCCAGTTTCTTTCGTTCGCGACAGAAGCGAGTTCCCTGCCGGGGTTCACCGCGTGAGCGTGCCCCACGGCGAAAAGGAAATAGCGATCGAGCAAATGATTGGCGTAAGCGTGGGATTGTCGCAGGTCCAGGTTTTCACGCTGAGCGAGCGCTTCAATTGCGCCGGCTTTGGCTGAACCATAAAGCGCGGGGCCATCCAGGCCGCCGGTCCATCGACCGCGGTCTTCCTTGAGCCGCGTGGCACAGATGAGCGGGTGGCACTCCAGTCCGCGGGCTTCGAGCTCGCAGGCGAGTGCTGTGGCAGCAAGAATTGCGAGTGGTTCCAGAGTGCCGGTGACAACGACGATGGTGTGACCCTGATGGATGTGCCAGGCCATGCGGACAATCGCCTCTTCAAAGAACGAGATGGAGTCCATGTATCGGAAAACCAGGTCGCCAGGAATGTGCGTCAGGTAGCGCTTGTTGCGATGCTGTATCGCCAGAAGACCTTGCGGCAGAAGCCGCAGAGATTCCGCGATCCAGCGGAAATAGTTGGCCAATGGAATTTTGTGGTTGCGGTGCAGTTCAGCGAACAAGCGGCGTTCCAGAGACGGCTCGGGAACAAGGGTGCCGTCCAGATCGAAGAACGCAGTAGTGTGCGCGACGTTCACGCCGTGCGCCTTTCTGGATGCGGTTTCGCTGCGGGGTTCGGCAGTTTTTCCGCGAAGTATCTCCAGCCTTCAACCAGCACAGGAAAGCCGCGAATGACGCAGAATGCACCGGTGGACCACGCAAGAAGTTGCGCACCGAGGCGAATCGCGCTGTGCACGTCTGTAGTCAGAACGCCTAGCAGAGCTACGGGCCCGCGGGTTAGAGCAAGCTCCAGGCCCAGATAACAAAAACAAAGACACTTCATCGTGGCGTAGGCGCCGCGGCTCCAACGCGATGCCACCAGCGCATAAGCCCATTTGTTCTGGAGCATGGCACCGCTGCCCCAACCGGAACGGCCGGCTTTCAAGGCGAGTCCGCGGAGAAAATCCGTGGCGGCACCGCGAGCAAAAAACAGCATGGGCAACCAGAGGGACACCATGCCGACAACGGCAAAGTAAGTGAAGTACATGTTCTCGATGATGCGATCGCCGAGAATATCGACCTGCGCACCTACGGGTGTAGCCATTTGCTTGGTGCGGGCGATGTGGCCATCCAAAGCATCGAGCGCAATCGCGGTAATGGTAAGAGCGACCGCGAGCAAATTAAGCCAGGGGTTATGGCCGAACAGAGTGACAGAGACGAACCCGGTGCAGACGCGCAGGAAAGTAACCTTGTTCGGTGTCCAGATCATGGCGGTGGCACAGGCTCCCGCGGCGAAAGAGAGCAAGGGTCGTGCCAAGCGAAGGCAGCGCAAGGTACTTCTTTTCAGATAGATACAGCGTGACCGTTGAATCGTGGTAGGGCGCTACCGCCAGAGAAACGCAGCAGTTGGCTGGACCTTCCGCGTTTCCAGCGCCGAGATTCTGTCTCCGGTGAATCTGTAACTTAGCGCAAGGCGTCACAATCTGAATACAGGCGCCGTTATTCCCTGGTGGAGAGGTGACGGCAAAGCTCGGCGCGCTTTTTGTGCGAGAATGGAAAGGATAAGGACACACTGAAATGAAGGACGTTCCTCTAGCCGGCGCATTCCTTGCGGGACTGATTTCGTTCTTGTCACCGTGCGTGTTGCCTCTCGTGCCGGGCTATATCTCCATGTTGTCAGGCATCAGCGTAGAGCAGTTGCGTCAAGGCCAGCAGCCCAAGTCCGGCTTGTTTGCTTCGGCGCTTTCGTTCGTCGTGGGATTTTCCGTGGTGTTCATAGCCTTCGGGGCGTCGGCAAGCGCGGTGGGTGGATTCCTGCAATCGCACAAGAATTTATTGGCGCCCGTGGCGGGTGCGCTGATTCTGCTGTTTGGGCTGCACCTGCTGGGCGGACTGATCAAGATGAACGTGCGCGCCGGGATCATCCTGGGCGTGATCCTTGTGGCTCTGGGCATAGCGGCGTTGGTGCACGGTGGGCCACTGTTTGCCGGGCTGGGCGCGGCGCACTTTTTCTCTCTGTCGATCATCGGGTTCTTCGGGCCGATCCTGGCGCGCTGGTTGAATCAGGATGTGCGGTTGCGCAGCACCGATACCAAGCCGGGTATGGTCAGCGGATTTTTGCTGGGCTTTGCGTTCGCGTTTGGATGGACACCCTGCATCGGGCCGATTCTGTCCGCGGTGCTGGTGCTGGCCGCGGCGAGCGGAACGCTGGCACGAGGCGTCTTGTTGCTGGCGGTATACGCGGCGGGTTTGGCCGTTCCGTTTCTGCTGACGGCGCTGTTGCTGAATCAGTTTTTGCGCTTCTACCAAAACTTCCGGAAACACTTGCACACCGTGGAACTGTTCAGCGGAGCTTTGCTGCTGTTCGTGGGCGGACTGGTGTTCTTTAATAAGCTGGCGTGGCTGGCGGGCAAGCTGACATTTCTGAATCGCTTTTCGATGTAAGACCGGGAACCGGGTGAAAGGGTTATGAAAAAAGTAGCGATTATTGTGGCGACGGTGCTGGTGCTGATTGGGTTGACCGTTTACGTGGATCGGGCAACGCGCTTGCCCGCCAAACAGGCGGTGGAGACGACACAACAGATTGAGCCGGTGACCGAGGTAAGCAAGCCGGAACCCGATTTGAAGCTGAAGGATCTGCAAGGAAAAGAAGTTTCGCTGGCGGACCTGAAGGGGAAAGTCGTCTTCGTGAATTTCTGGGCGACCTGGTGCGGCCCCTGCCAGGAAGAAATCCCGTCTTTAATCGACATGCAGAACAAATATGCGTCGAAGGGATTTACGGTGTTGGGCATAGCGATGGATGACGAGGGGCAAAGCGTGGTGGCCCCGTTTGTCGCGAAAGAAAAGTACGATGTAAACGGGCAGAAGCTGCTCATTAATTATCCGATCGTGATCGGAACCGATGACGCGGCGGACAAATTTGGCGGGATTTTAGGGTATCCGACCAGCTTTCTGATTTCTCGCAGCGGCAAGCAGATTATGAAGTTCCAGGGTCCGCCGGACACTTCGATCATCGAGAAGGCTGTGGAATCCTCGGATTAACTTGGACAACACGAATGCTCTCTGAACACGATTTCCAAAAAAAAGCGGATAGCGCGTTTGAAACCCTGAAGCGGAGATTGCTGACGCTTGGCGATGAGCACGGTTTCGACGTGGAAGGCGAGAGCGGGAAGCTGGAAGTGATCTTCGAGGAGCCGGAGCCCGCCAAATTTGTGATTTCGCCGAATACACCGATCCGCGAGATCTGGATTTCGGCGCTCTCGACAAGTTTTAAATTGGGATGGTCGGAGCAGCGCGGAGCGTTTGTCCACGAAAAGAGTGGAGAGGACTTGAACGCAGTGATGAGCCGGGTGATCTCGCAACAGCTCGGAGCGCAGGTGACGGTATGAAGCGAGTGATGGGAGTAACGTTTGTTCTGGCGATTTTCGCTGTGCTGCTTGGCGTAGGCGCGGTTCGGGGGCAAAACGTGTCCGCGAAGGACGTGGTGGCGCCCACGGCGTACGCTTCTTACGACCCGGTGGGCCGAGGCATGCCGTTGCAGGTAGCGGTGGTGCTGAAGATTCGCCCGGGATTCCACGTAAATGCGCATGCGGTTACCGAAGAATATTTGATTCCGACCGAGATTCGCGCGGATGTGCCGGCCGGCTTCAAAGCGGGCAGCGTGATTTATCCCAAAGGAACGCTGGAGAGCTTTGCGTTTGCCAAGGACAAGAAACTGAACGTGTATACGGATGCCGTAACCGTTAAATTGCCGCTGACAGTTCTGCCGGATGCGCCGCTGGGAGCTCAACATTTAGCGATTAAGTTGAAGTATCAAGCTTGCAGCCAGGAGATTTGCTTGCCTCCGGTCACCAAGGACGTCGAAGCAACGATTAATGTAGTGGCAGGCCAAGCCGGCGCCAAGTCGGCCAATGCCAGTGTGTTTGCGAAATAACGCGGCCCGACGCTCGGCGCTTTCCGTTCGACGCTTCGTTACCGCATCTGATCGAACAGTTCGTACAAGCCATCTTTCCACCGGAGAGCGTGCCTGCTCTTGATGTCACGACTAAAGTGTGAGAGAGTCACGCCGTTTTCCACTAACCTTCGGTGCCAAGATGAAAAAGCTGCATCCTCTTATTTGGGCAGCGTGGTTGACGCACGCTGTCGCTTGGTTCCTTCCAGTCATAGGGGAAGGGACGACGCTCCCGCAAGGCCTGCCCGGCTGGCAAGCCTTCCGCGTTGCGTTTTGCGCGGTTTGGCCCTATAGGGACGCCCAATTTGAACATTGGTACAACACGGTGCTCTGCACCATAAGTGCAGTCACCACGCCACTATTTATCTTTGGTTCTGTTTGGCTGGTGTGGTTTGGCTCGCGAAGAGTGCGCCTGGTATCCGCATGGATCGCGGTTGCCGCTTTCGTGATCAACGCGCAATGGTATCTTTTTGTTTCTTTCGGGCCTACTCCAAACGATCTGAAAATCGGTTACTTTCTCTGGTGGCTCTCGTTTCTTTTGCTCGCGTGGGGGCTATTCGCTATGTCGAGCAGCAAGCCACAAGATGGTTCACAGTAATCCAGTGGCTCGTCGTGAAAACGATGAGGCCGCGTCAATGCTGCACCAATCATAGATAGCCAAAAGTCTGGATTATTGCTTGCTATTGACGCGCCTTTACCTATAATTTTTCACCTCCGGTCTTCCGCCTATACCGAAGATTCAAATTTCCAGGTTCCGCCTGCCTGCTCAAGGTGCTGCTATGCCTCGCCATTCCGTTTTGAGCATTGGTGTCATCGCAACTCTTCTGCTCGCCGCCACGCCCGCGCACGCGCAAGATGCCGCCGCTCTTCAGTCTTACTTCGTTGGCAAGGAAGTCGTGATCAAGATCGACATGCCCGGCAGCCAGAAAGGCGTCGACCTTCGCTTCAACAAGCCTTCAGCCATGGATTGGAAAGAATATGGTTCGCGCGTCAAGCAGTTCGGTGTCGCCATCCCCAAAGGGGAAACCGCTCGCGTCACCTCTCTGGTGGTCAAGCGCGACATGATCGAATTCCAACTGGATGGCGGCGGCTTTGGCGTGGCGGGCGACGACACGACCACCAAGGTGGAATCCAAACCTCTCGAGAAGAGCGATTATGAAAAATCGCTCGAACAGCAAATTTCGCAAACGGACGATCCGGACAAGAAAGCTTCTCTTCAGCAACAACTCGATCGCGAACAGGCCAAACGTCAGCGCCAGGATTCCTGGAACGCGCATCAGGCCGCGGTCGCCAGCCAGCAGAAGGCCATGGCCGTCGCCCAGAATCGCGCGCAGGGCGGTTCCCGCTTCAATCTGCGCTGGTCCGGCTCCATTCCAGCCGATGGCATGACGCCCGCCGGACTCATGAAGTACCTGGCTGACTACGTTTCTTTCCCCGCGTCCTCCGACAATCATTCGCAAGCTGCCACTACTACCCCAGGCGCCGCTCCCAATACTTCCCCCGCATCCAGCCTCCAACGCGGTATGAAGCAAGACGACGTGACCGCGCTCTTGGGTCCCGGCAAGCAAATTTCCGAAACCGTCGGCGATGGCGGCCTGAAAACTCAAGTCTACGAATACACCAGCAGCGACCGCCGCATTCAGGTCACTTATGTCAATGGCGTAGTCGTGCAGTACACCATCAATTCGAACTGACTGTCAGCACCATCCCAGTCCGCGCATCCGTTTGTTTCTTTCTAAATTTCACCGTTTTCATTCTTTCAGGAGATGAAATCAAGTGGATCGCTCTTTTGCTGATATCCTGCGCGACAAATCTTGATTAACGGGGTAACCGTGTCCGGTTAGGCGACTAACCAGGCGCGTGGATTATCTCACAGTTACGTTAGTATTGTGATATGAACCGTTGGTCCGGCAGTTTATTGTGTCTGGTCTTCGCGTTTGTCATCTTATTCCTAGCTGCGGTCGTTAGTCTCGCTGTACGTGCAGCCCTGCACACGCAAAGCGACCGCATCACAGGAATAGCATTTGTGATTGCGGCAGTTTGTCTGGTGCTCTTGTTCGAGAAAGCGTTCCCCTCAGTCTATCCGTCTTCCAAAAGACATCCGACCCAATGGTGGCAGACACGCGCAGGTCTCGCGGTGGGTGCTGTAGCTTTCGGAATCATAATCAGCATTCTTTCGTCATTGGACGAAAAAGATGTTTTCCTCTGCGGGTGATGTCGTAGTTGATGTGCGCGATGTCGCAGCCGCCCAACGATGGTACTCGGAAAAACTTGGGCTTCCCTATTCGTCCCCCGATGTGGAAGAAGCCAGTTTGGAATTAGGATATTCGGCTGACTCCATTGTCGTCTACTTCGTGGAAATATCTGGCAGTGAATGTTCCAAGAAGAGCCCAGGGAAACCTCCGATTATGTTTGCTAGAAAACTCGCGGACGCGCACCAACACTTGTCCAGCCGGGGAGTTGATGTGGACCCCATTCAGAGCGACTCCGGTGGCAATCAATTTTGCCGGTTCCGAGATTTGGAAGGAAACGAGTTGGAAGTCTGCCAGGAACACTAGACTCGCTAGGCCTTGACAACCGGTAAAGTCAGCGGTCTCAATTTGTCGACGCAACACTACACAGGTTAAATTCGGGCCCAAAAGCAAATGCAGAGAAAAGGCTGTCCTGTTAGGTCAAAATCAAATAGCGAACCAGCAATAGGTCCTGCTCTGATTCCATTGCTGGATCAATCGACTTGAAGAGTGTTGCATCGACCGGTTGAGCCGGCACGACAAACCGGGAGTTGAGTTAGCGTTCTGCCGATTCCACAAAATAGCCGGGACGCGACCGCACGCTGACGTTAGATTTGTCCAGATCGACTCTGATTTCGTGATAGCCCTCATCGGTCCCAGTCGGTGTGTACGTTAACAGATACTGAGAGTGCAGTTCCCCGCCAATTTCGTCGATGGCGGCTTGAATTGAGCGGTCTCTCCAGGTAGCGAAGTGCGTACCCCCGGTTGCGGTGGTAGCGATCTGCAAACCATTGTTATGAATCTCGTCTTTGATATTTGTGACTGCCCAGACCGCCAGTGGGATCAAGTTGTTGTCTCCCCATCCGGGATCGGACGGTTTCGTTTTCGCCCGGTCCCAGAACCAGGCGTGTACAGTTGAAAGCCCAACGCTCCAAATCGTTACGTTTTCCAATTGCGCTTGCCGCAGAACAGCTCCGAGTTTCGCCTTACTTCCTTTGTCGTCGGCCTCCGCAAGAACAAGCATCACACGACGCCGTCCCGTATTCGTTGCGGTAGGTGCAGGGCGGCTGCTGAGCATCTTCACGGCTAAGTCCATAGCATCGTAGAGTCTCGAACCCGAGGTTCCATCGTCTAGGTGCGTGAAGGTTTTTTCGATCTGATCCCCGCCGGAGGTGAAATCCTGAAGCCTATCCACCGTATCGTTGAAGCCCACCACAGCTGCCTCGGTGTTCGGTCCCATGACGATTTGACTTACCACGCTGCCCGATTTCCTCAGATCAGGGAGTTCGGCTTCGATTCGCGAACTTGTTTCTACGAGCACAACAAGCGAAATCGACTCACCGCCAACCTCAAAATGGGTGATCGTCTGTTCGACTCCGTTATCAGTAATCTTGAAATCCTTAGGTTCGAGATTATGCACCATCTGCCCATCGTGATTACGAACGGTCACCGGTTCATTAACCAGTATTGTGCGAACTTTGATTTTCGCGCCCGCTGACGGGCTGTTTTGAGCCTGGGCGAAGGCTCCTTCAAGGGCCGGTAGTGAGAAAAGGAGTAAGAGGATGGACCTCATTGTTTCTGCTATGGATGCCGCGCACGACAGCTGGGGTTTCCTGACACTCAGGTCCCGGTAAACGCTGCCGGCTCAGGCGGTCGCTTTGTTCGACTAATGCGTTCGGTCTAAGGTCTAAGTACTCTTGCGTCCAAGGTTCCATCGGAGTAATTAGCAACACCAAGAATCGTGAAGCGCATCGATTCGGAGTTGGACATGCGACAGTCGCTGGCCGGAGGTCTGGTCGTAGCAGTGATGGTGATTGTGGGAACTTCAACCGCAAGAGCGCAAACGACATTAGACCCCGTCGTCAGTTTTCAAGCCTCCTGTAGTATTTCCGGGGGCTTATTTGGCTCCTGCGGCGGCGGATTCTCAAATTCCTCGTTCTACTTTGCCGGACCTTTCTCCCCGGGGCTCTCAGTTGGCACCGGCATCAACCAGTTCGGTTCCGGCGGACCACTACCGTTTATCGTGTTTGCAGTCGGTGCCACCGGGGGTGCAATCACCTATGATGGCGCTTCGTGTGATAACAGTGATCTTGTAAATGGAGTTTCATGCGGTGGCGTAGTGGTGCTTGGATCCATAAAGGTAGACACACCGAACGACGCAGGACTTTCACCCGGGACGGTGGTCAGCGTGTCCGGCCCTGGTAGCATGCAAGGCTTTTTTTGCGACCCCTGTGATGGGTTTTCACCCCAAGTAGCCAGCGCAAATGTAACCGCCACGTATCAATTCACATTGACAGCTCCAGGCACGCAAACACCATGGTCTTGGACGGGAGCCAAGTTCAGTTCGATTGCTCCCACCCCCGAGCCTCCAACGCTGCTGCTTTTCGGCACTGGCTTGCTCATATTCGGCACAATCGCTTGCCGCAAGTTCCAAAACAGTTAAAGACTGTTTGGGTTGAGCCGGAATTTTTGAAACTAGTCATACCAAAAACGAAGAAACGCCGCACCAAGTAATCCAGGGTCCCGATTAACGGGCTTCGCGGACAGGGACGTTATCCGTACCTTTGGCTTTTTCTGTCGGAGACCACGGCGAGTTTGCGGTTCTGCAAAACTGGGTGACCGAGACGATGCAATGACGCGCTTGCCGTGCGTTTGCCCACGCAAGCAGCGCTTAAGCTTGCGCGCGGAGTAAACTCGCGGCTACGCGGTTAGTTCCAGTTCTTGAGGGCTTCGCGGAGGCGGCGGACGACACGCTCCTGGCCGAGGACAACCATGGTGTCGAACAAGGGCGGAGCGACAGCCTGGCCGACAATGGCGACGCGGGTGGCGTTGATCAGCAAGCCTGCTTTCACGCCGGCATCTTCGGCGACTTTGCGGGAAGCGTGATCGCAGGCGTCGTGATTCCACTCCGTCAGCGCAGCGAGCGCGTCGGTTAGATTCTTTAGCAGCGCCGGCACCTTTTCATCCTTCCAGAATTTGGCGCTGGCAGCCGGGTCAATCGGGAATTCGTCGCTGAAGAAGGCGCGAGACCACGTAGAGAAATCAGGCAGCAGGCGAATGCGTGGACGGAGCAAGTCCACCGTTTTGGAAAACCATTCGTGGCCGGCTCCCGTGGCCCATTCTTCTTTCCACAAGCCGTCCTGCTTCAGTTGCTGCTGCACTTCGGGCAGCAGATCTTCGATGGGCAGTTTCTGGAGATACTGCGTGTTGAACCATTCCAGCTTGGCGCGATCAAACACGCCGTTGGTGCGGCTGACCCCTTCCAAAGAAAACCTTTCGAGCAGGTCCTTGGTGCGGAGATACTCCTCGTCGCCGCCGGGAGCCCAGCCGAGCAACGCCAGGAAATTGCGGAACGCTTCGGGAAGAAAACCCTCGCGGCGGTACATGTTTACGTCCGTGGCGCCGTGGCGTTTGGAGAGACGTTTCTTGTCTGCGCCGAGGATGAGAGGCACGTGCGCAAAGACCGGAGGCTCGACACCGAGCGCGCGATAGAGCAGCACCTGTTTGGGCGTATTGGAAATGTGGTCGGCGCCGCGAATCACGTGCGTGATGCGCATGTCGATGTCGTCGACGACCACGCTCATCTGGTACATGGCCTGGCCGAACTCCTCGCCTTCTTTGCCGGAACGCAGCAGAACGAAGTCTTCGATTTCGTCGTTGGAAAATTCGCTTTCGCCAAACACGGCATCGAGAAATTTCGTGGTGCCGCCGGTGGGCACCATGAAACGGATCGCAGGCCGGGTATCCGGAGAAGAGGGCTTGCCCTCGCAACAAGAGCAACGAACCACCCGGCGCACCTGGGTCTTTTCCGCGCCTTCCTCGGCGTGATCGCCGCCGGCGTAACGCTCCGGCGGGCAATAGCAGAGAAAGGCGCTGCCGTTGGCGAGCAGCTTTTTGGCAGCATCGCGATAAAGTTGCGTGCGCTGCGACTGGTAGAAGGGGCCTTCATCCCAATCGACGCCGAGCCACTGCAAGCCGTCGATGATGCCGGTGACGAGTTCGGGCTTGTTACGTTCGGCATCGGTATCTTCGATGCGAAGGATCATGGTGCCGTGGTTCTTGCGGGCAAAGAGCCAATTAAACAGCGCGGTGCGCGCGCCGCCGACGTGAAGATAACCGGTGGGAGAAGGCGCGAAACGCACGCGTACAGTGGATTTGGAAGAGTTGGTCGCGTCAGTCATGGGTCAGTGGCTTTCCGTGTGAGCTAGTGAAAACTTCAGTTTAGCGGATGGTAGGCAGCGCCGTCCAACGGATCGCCGCGTCAAGATGGAAATGAGGGAGAACGGGAATGAACGATCAGGGTTTAGGAGCGACGCGCAAGAGGAAGCCGGTGCCGGGTTCCAGTTTCATATCGTCTTTTTCGAAGTGCAAGGTGATTTGACCTACGGGTTCGCCCTTCCCGGCGTGAGCGATTTTGACCCCTTTCTTGCCGTAGATGCCGCAAGCGTTCGAGGAAAACACCCAAAGCGCCTGGAGAGTATCTGCGCCGTTAGGGCCCTCGCAGCCAAGAGCGGGGTTGGCAAGAATGTGGACGAGCACCCCACCATTCACTCCTTTTCCGACGTTTTCCTTGTAATGCGTCACTTTCCCGCCATCGCCGAAGCGAACATCTCCGCCGACCAGGATGGTCGTCGACCAACTGGCGGGAGAGCCGGTATCCGCGCCGCCAGTATTGGCCATTTGAGCGCCAAGGACCTGCCGGAAACTAGCCATGGCCCGAAGGTAGGCGAGGATGGGAACTCGCTCCTTTTTGTCTTCGAGATAATGGAATTTGAAAGTCAGCTGGGCACCGGTTCCGTCGGCATCTTTAACAACGCTGACAATGGTTCCCATTGCCTTGGTCTTCATTGGGATTTTCCCACTGGGCAAAGGGACGTCCTGCATAACGCTGGCTTCGATGGCCTGATCGGGTTGCGCGCTTTCCACGCTAACGATTTTGTCGAGTCGAATAGGCAGGATGGTACCTACGGGAATGGAAGAAAAGTTCTCGCCCCCGGCGGCGGCCCACGAAACCAATTGTGCTGCGCTGCAGAGCAAGACGAATAGCAACAGCATTGCCCCGAGCCGCCGCAAAGGCTTAGCGGCTCTTATTGCCACAGAAGCGGACCAATCTCGAAACGAGACGAACATGAAGTGTCCTCCGAAGTAAGAACCAAATTACCTTGGGAGCTTGGCATTCGACAAGGGCGGCATCCCTTGAACGGAACAGACCAACGGAGGATTGAGGTTCGGGGGGAAGATTCCCGAGAAGTACGTCGCCCGCCGCAGACGGCGGCCGCTACAAAGGCTAGCCGTTTTCGCCGAAACGCGCCCGGCGGGTGTGCCTGCCCCCCTACTACCTCTTACGCCACCAGTACAGCGGTACGGTTGCCGGACTTTTTTGTTGGCCTCATAATCGCAAATGATTCGTTTTGCGGGTGGTTGGTCAGGTTCGGGTGCGACTCGCAGAGGGCTCTAGCCAGGTGGTCGCAGCGGATAGCGCTGCGACGTGGCCGCGCTGTGAAAGTACGCAGTAAGCAGGCCGGCCTGTTCAATTACGGAAGGAACGTCCCAGCTCGTCAATGGTTCAAAGCTTCATTGCCCTCGGCTTCTTCATGGCCACCGGTTTGGTGGGTGTATTTTTTGCATCGCTCTATTCCCTGAAAAGACAATCGTATTTACTGCTGTGGGCGACGGCGTGGCTGCTCTACGCCGTGCATCTGATACCCGCGGCAATTTCCCCCTGGGGCATACCCAGTCCATTCTTGTTTGCGCTGGCTCCAGCGTTTTATGGCCTGGCAGGAATTGCGTTTTTCCTGGGAACCCAACTGTACATGCGGCAACCGCTGTGGAAAGGTGTGGCGATTGGCGCGGCGATTTTCTTGCTGGCATGGGCCGTGGTGGATGCACTGCAAGGGCTGCCGGTATCGGTGATGCTGCCAAGCTCGCTGGTGTATGTGGCGGTGGCGGTGCTTTTCTGGCGTGAGAACCGGCATCACGAAACTTTAGCGGATCAACTGTTGGGCGTGGCTTTCAGCTTCTGGGGCGTTCTTACGTTCGTCCTGTATGTGGTGCCCGGTATAAAGGATTTGCTGGGAGTTGCGCTGCAACCCGTCACAGTAATTCCAACGGTGTTTGTCGCCATGTTGTTGTTGATGGCGAATTACGAGGAAGAGAAGCGGCGTGTTGAGCGCAACATGCTGGCGCTGTCGAATTTGAACCTGGCGACTTCCAGCTTCGTTGGGGGCGAGATTCAGCGCATGTTGGCTCAGGCACTGGATCGCGTGCTGGGAGTGGTGCGATTGCCGGCGGGGGTGCTGTTCCTGCATCACGGAGATCCGGCAGGGCCAAGTTCGGTGGTGTCCGCGGGAATTTCAGATGAGTTTTGCCGCGCGGCGCAAACCGAGGGGCTCGACGATTACCTGGTGGGAATGGTGTCGCGGCTCGGCGGTTTGCTGGGTTTTCGCGACTTGCGCGACGACAACCTGTCGGCTCTGGAGAAAGATGAGCCCATACGGCGTTTCCGCGAACTGGCTTTGCAGCATGGGCTACGCAGCGCCGTGGTGATCAGTCTGCAAGCGAAAGAACAGGCGTTTGGGCTGCTGCTGCTGGGCACGCCAGACAGCCGGCGATTCACTCCGGCGGAATTGCGCTTGTTGCTGGCACTGGGGCACCAAATCGGAGTCGCGGTGGAAAACAGCTACTTGATCCAGCAGACGTCGCGGCGTTCCGAAGAATTGCACATGCTGAACGAAATCGGCAGAGCGCTGAGTTCCACGTTGAATAAGGAAGACCTCCTGCGGCGCTTGTGGGAAGAATTACGGCGGTTGTTCGACGTCGAGAATCTTTACCTGGCGACATTTGATCCTGCGCGAGACCAAATCCAATTCGACCTGGAATTGATGAAGGGCGTGCGGATGCCCAAACGGGCGCGGCCAGCCGGAAATCACCTGACGGAATATATTTTGCGGACGAGGCAGCCGGTACTCATTCGAGACAATTTTGTTTCTGAAGTAAGAAAGCTGGGCGTAGATCCTATCCGAACGACCGGGTCCTTCTGCGGGGTGCCGCTGGTGGCGTATGACCACGCCATGGGCGCGTTGTGCGTCTACTCCGATAATGAGCGGGCCTACGACGAAGGACACCTGGAATTGATGCGGGTGCTGGCCAGCGAGGCGAGCATCGCGATAGAAAACGCGCGGCTGTTCCAAGAGGAGCGCACCAAGGCGCGGCACCTGAGCTTGATCAACCTGATTTCGCGCGACGCCATTGCCACGCTGAACCCGGATGAGATTCTGGCCAAAATTGCGGGCCAGTTGGAGAACGGGCTCTCTTACGATCACATTGGAATTGCGATTCTGGAATACACCACACGAGAGTTGATTGTTTCCGCGGAGAGCGGCAAGAGGCGGGGAGCGCTAGGCCGCCGCATTCCTTTGGATACAGGATTAATCGGCCAGGTGGCCAGAACGGGAAAGTCGGCGACTTTCCGGTCGTCCATGAATTCGCAAAACAGCCTGCAACCGGTTTTGCCGGACTCGTACGCGGCGATGGCCCTGCCGATTTTCTACGGCGATCACCTGCATGGCGTGCTGTACGTGGAAACACTCGAGCGGGCGGACTTCTCCGAAGAAGAATCGTTGCTGCTGCACACCCTGGCGGACTTGATCGCCGGGGCCTTCCACAACGCGCAGACCTTCCAACGCGCGCAGGAACAGGCCATCACGGATGGATTGACGCGTGTGAAGACGCATCGCTTCTTCATGGAGGCGCTGTCGTCGGAGTGGAAGCGCTCGTCGCGCGCCGGCCGGTCGTTCGCGCTGGTATTGATGGACCTGGACCGCTTCAAGTTCGTGAACGATTTTTACGGGCACCTGGAAGGCGATTTGGTGCTGCAGCGCGTGGGACAAATTCTGGAAACAAACTGCCGGCGCTCGGACGTGGTGGCTCGCTATGGCGGAGACGAGTTCGTGATCCTGATGCCGGAAACGACCATGGAGCAGGCGCGGCAGCTTTCGATGAAGTTGCGCGGGTGGATCGCCTCGGACCCCTTGCTGCGCGAGAAAAATATCAGCGCGAGCTTCGGAATCGCATCCTACCCGCTGCACGGGTCCGCACCCCAAGAGCTGATTCAGGTGGCGGACGCATCGATGTACTTGTCGAAACACCAGGGCGGAAACACCGTCTCTACCGCGGAGCACATCGACCCCAACGAAGCGCGGCGCTGGAAACGGGATGTGTTGGAAGCGTATTTAGGAGTGACCCTGAAACGGCAGTTCGCTACCGGACCAGACGCGTTCGATGAAATCTACCAGCGGCTGAGGCAGTTCTCGGATTCTTTACCAGCGACCGACGGAGCCGAGCCTGGGGTGGAGAGCCCCCGGACGCTGCCACAGTCGATTCTGGATACGGTGACTTCGCTAGCGTACGCGATTGACGCGAAGGACCAATACACGCAGGGGCACTCGCAGAAGGTATCGGCATACGCGGCACTGCTGGCCGAGGCGTTAGGCATGTCGGAAAGCGAAGTGGAAGAAATCCGGCTGGGCGCAGTGTTGCACGATGTGGGCAAGGTGGGGATTCCCGAACAAATTTTGAATAAGAGCGGACCGCTGAACCCCGAAGAATGGGAAACCATGAAGAGTCACGTGGTGTACGGGGGCAAGCTGCTGGAGCCGTTGGAGGCGATGGAACGGATCCGGCAAATGGTTCTGCATCATCACGAGTTTTTCGATGGTTCGGGCTATCCGGAAGCGCTTGCGGGAACGAACATACCGCTCGGGGCACGAATCATCACCATTGCGGATTCCTACGACACGATCACGAGCGACCGCAGTTATAAAAAGGGGCGCACAGCCCAGGAAGCGCTGGCGGAAGTGGAGCGGTGCGCCAAAACGCAGTTCGATCCGGAACTGGTTACGGCGTTTGTGCGTGCCATGCGGCAACTGCCGAATCCGATTATCGAAGTCACTTCTCTGCTCACCCGGAATAGCTAAACGACACTATCGAATGGGCCCGGTCACGCGGGCGAGACTCTGGTACCTTTGCTACAGTTGAGTAGGCAAAAGGGGGGAAAGCCTATGCAAACGGCGTCGGTGAAATGGATTGGGGGACAGAAATTTTCCGCGACCAGCCCTTCGGGACATACGGTGGCTTTTGATTCGGACCGCGACACCAATACCGCTCCCGGGCCCATGGAAATGGTGTTGATGGCATTGGGGGCGTGCACCGCGACGGACGTCGTGATTATCCTGGAGAAAAAACGGCAGAACATGGCGTCGCTGGAGGTGATTTGCTCCGGGGAACGGGCCAAGGAGCCTCCCATGGTATGGGTCAAGCTGGAGCTACTGTTTCGGGTGCATGGAAAAATCGACGAAGGCGCGCTAAAGCATGCCATCGAGCTGACCAAGGAGAAGTATTGCTCTGTGGCGGCAATGCTGAAGAAAACGGCGGAAATTCGCTGGCGGCACGAAATCATCGCGACGCCTTGAAAGCAGTGTTTGGCTTGTGTCTATTGAAGGGCTTCGCATAAAATCAACGTTTAGTCTCTAAGTAGGATTCCAAGGAGCATCATGTCTCGCTGCCGCGTCACCGCAAAAATTACGGGTGTAGCCGGGTACGTACCACCCCGAGTTTTGACTAACGCCGATCTGGAAAAGATGGTGGATACGACCAACGATTGGATCATGGAGCGCGTCGGCATTCGGGAGCGCCACCTGGCGGATAAAGGCGTGGCGGCAAGCGACCTGGCGGTGGAGGCAGTGAAGAAGTTGCAGGCCGCTCATCCTTTTAATCTGCAGGAAGTCGAGCTGATTGTAGTGGGCACGGTTACTCCGGACATGATGTATCCCTCAACCGCGTGCCTGGTGCAAAACAAGCTGGGAATCGAGAACACGTGGGGATTCGACGTATCCGCAGGTTGTTCTGGATTTCTGTACGCATTGAATACCGGCGTGAAGTTCGTGGAATCCGGGCAATATAAGAAGGTGCTAGTGATCGGGTCGGACGTGAACTCTTCGATGACCGATTACACCGATCGCGCGGTTTGCATTATTTTCGGGGACGGCGCGGGTGCGGTAATGCTGGAGCCGGCAAGCGACGGCGAAGCAGGAATTATCGATCACGTGGCCCAAGTCGAGGGAGCAGGCGGGCAGTTCCTGTATATGCCGGGCGGGGGAAGTCTGAATCCGGCAACGCACGAAACCGTGGATCAGAAGATGCATTACATTCACCAGGACGGGAAAAACGTATTCAAGTATGCCGTGAAGAAAATGGCGGAAATGACGGAGCGCTTGTTGGAGCGGAACGGGATGACCGGGAAGGATGTGGATTGCTTCATCGCGCATCAGGCCAACCGGCGAATTATCACAGCGACAGCAGAGCGATTGGGAATGCCGTTGGAGAAGGTGGTCATCAATATCGACCGCTACGGAAATACGACGGCAGGAACGATTCCGCTGGCGATGCAGACGGCGCTAGAAGAGAAGCGACTGAAGAAGGGCGACGTGGTGTTATTGGCGGCGGTGGGCGCTGGGTTTACTTCGGGCGCGACGCTGCTGCGTTGGGCATACTGAGTTTCCACAAAAAAAGGGCGGAGAGCGGCTCCGCCCGAGCTTGCCTTGTATCGATAATCTTCAGCTGGGAATGACGAGCTGTTGGCCAACCTTAATGGTGTTGGGGTCGGTGAGCTTGTCTTTATTGGCTTCGAAGATTTTCATGTAGTCGTTGGGATTGCCATAAAACTGCTTGGCAATTTTGGAAAGCGAATCCCCTGCGGCGACGGTGTAAGTCTGCTGCTTGGGCGCCAGCGAAGGATCCACGGTGAGATTGAGTGTAAGGTCGCTGTACGTGGGATCGACGACTTTCACTTGATCCCAGATTTTGTGCTTGATGGCTTCCGACCCGCAGGCGCCCTCGATATAAAGCTTATCGTCCTGGATGTGCACGTGAGTGAGGCGCACGCCGGACTGATTGATAGCGTTGAGCACGGACCCATACTTCATTTTGAGTTGATCTAAATCTGCCATGAGTCTTCCTCTCTAGAAGTAATCGGGCGGGCAAAACGGGCGGGCCACAAGCATAGCACCGGGAGGAAAACGGGATATGAGAAAGTTGTGACGGCGGAAGTGCGTGAGCCGGGCGCTTAGCAGGAACGCATGGACGCGGCCTGGGCGAGATTAGCTTCCAGGCGAAGGCCAATCTGCACCGCGGCGTAACGAGCGCAGAGCAGGCGCTCTTGCTCACTCCAGCTGGCCAGGGCAGGCGCAATGCTGCCGAAAAGGTCGGATAGTTTGCCGACGAGCTTGTAATACAGCGGCACGAAACCGAGATTGGCCCGGCTGTGCTTCAGCTCGGGAGTAAGTGCAAGGACACTGGCCAGCTTCTCGAAATCGGAGCCGGTGAGGTTAGACTCTTCGACCTGGACCGCCTCGAGGATATCGGAGGGAATAGGCTGAGCGGCGACGCTGGTGAGAACCGCGCGCCAATAGTAGAGCCCGAACTGCAAGAGGGCGACGATGGAGATGGCAAAGAGCATTGCGGAGAACATCCCTCAGCCTCCACGTAGAGAATGAGGCCAGCGACGGGATCTTCCAATAGCGCGAGGGTACTAGCGGAATAGTCCGGCCGGTGTAATCGCTTTGGGAACATGCGGTTACAGGTTGCCAAGGCCGCGGCGATGGCCTAAGCTGCGTTCGCTGCAAGGAGAGGTAAGCCCATGAAATCATGGCTGTTCGTGTTGCTGTTGGCGGCCTTCGCTGCGGTGACGTTTTATCCAGCAGGCAATCTCCACGGTGAGGACGAGTCGAGTCGTGCGGCCGTTATTGCGGTTCTGACGGACCAGCAGGCCGCATGGAATCGCGCTGACGTGGAGGCCTTTATGCAAGGCTACTGGAATTCCCCGGACGTTATGTTTGTGGGCGCAAGCGGAATCACGCGCGGCTGGCAGCCGGTGATGGATCGCTACCGGAAAAGCTACCCAGACGCGAAGGCGATGGGGCATTTGGATTTTTCGCAACTGGAAGTACGTCCGCTGGGAAAAGAGGCTGCCTTGGTGTTAGGGCGATTCCACCTCAAACGGGATGCGGACGAGATGGGTGGAGTGTTCACCTTGGTGTTCCAGCGATTTCCGGAAGGCTGGAAAATCATCTGCGATCATACCAGCGCGGACGCCAAGAAGCCTTAATCAGGCAGCGCGAACCTGGTTGGGAAAGCCGCGGTAGAACAAACGCAGGCTGAGAAACGTGAGCAAAAGGCATGACCCATGGATTCCTGACGCGCAGCCTGGTTCGCCCTCTACTGGAGTTGCTACGACAGGGTGTGACCCCGGAGAAACTTTCGCTGAGCATTGCGCTGGGCGCGGTCTTGGGCCTGATACCAGTGATCGGAATCAACACCGCGCTATGCGCTGTAGTTGCATTGGTCTGGCGTCTGAATCTCCCCGCCATCCAACTGGTGAACTACTTCGTTTATCCGTTGCAGATCGCGCTGCTGTTGCCGCTGTTCCGTCTGGGCGAAAAATTGTTTGGGGCCCAGCACTTGCCGCTGAGGGTTGAACAAATTCGTGAAATGCTTCGCACGAATTTGTGGGGAGCGCTGCGGTTATTGGGGTCAACGGTCTGGCACGCGTTTGTGGTGTGGGCGATAGCGGCGCCTTTTGCGATGGCCCTGATCTACGTTCTGTTGGTGCCGGCGTTACGCCAGGTGTTGAAGAAAACGCATGCGGCAGCGAGCACTGGGGAAATTCCCGCGGGCGGATGATGGAGCGGCATTGGTTAGTGGCAGACGTTTCTTCGGCATCAAGAGCGCGAATCGATGCGGGTGCTTACGAGAATGACGACAGAGCGGGGTTGCGCCAAGTAGGTTGATTCCGTGACGGGCTCGGTTTGCGGCCAAGCGAGTATGTCTTTTGGCGATTCGAGGAAAGTATCGATCCAGCGGCGCCAGTGGATGGGCTGGTTGTCACGGATTTGCGGAAGCGCAAACTGCAGGGGCTCCCAATAGGCGTTCAGAATCATAAAGAAGCTCAGAGCTTCGGCCGGTAAATCGACGCTGAAGGCGAGGCTGTGGGATTGGTCGTTCCAATCGGGTTGAAACAGTTTTGTGCCGTGCCAAGCATGAGGGGCATCGCGGATCAACTCATTAAGAGAAAGGTTTTGTTGCTCGGCGCTCAGATCACGACGGAGCCTGCGCTCAATCAAAAGGCGAACGAAGCGCAAGATGTCCGGGTGACGATTGGTGAGACCCCAATCAAACCAACTGATGTCGTTGTCCTGGCAGTAAGCGTTGTTGTTGCCGCGTTGCGTGCGACGAACTTCGTCTCCCATCAGGATCATGGGCATACCTAGAGAAAGCAGGGTGACGGTGAAGAAGTTCTTGATTTGACGATTGCGCAGGCGCTCGATCGCAGGATCGTCGCCAGGCCCTTCCACTCCGCAATTCCAACTGCGATTGTCATTGGCGCCATCGCGATTGTTTTCGAGGTTCGCTTCGTTGTGCTTTTCGTTGTAGGAAACCAGATCGTTGAGCGTAAAGCCGTCGTGGCAGGTGATGAAGTTGATGCTCTGTTCGGCTTCGCGCTGCTTGTGCGCGTAAAGGGATGGACTGCCGATGAAACGGTCGGCAATCTGGCGAACCGATCCGGGAGCGCCCATGAAGAAACTGCGAACATCGTCGCGGAAACGGCCATTCCATTCCTTCCAACTGTCGCCCACGAAGTGGCCGACCTGGTAAAGACCGGAAGCGTCCCAAGCTTCGGCGATCATTTTGGTTCCCGCCAAAACGGGATCGGTTTCGATGTCCCAGAGCACGGGAGGATTGGCGAGGACCGCGCCATTTTCATCTCGCGACAATACGGAAGCCAGATCGAAGCGGAAGCCATCCACGTGCATGTCCTGGACCCAGAAGCGCAAGCTGTCCAGAATCATACGGCGCATGATGGGATTGCTGGCGTTGCAGGTGTTGCCAGTGCCGCTGTAATTGGAATAGCGAGAGCGGTCGGGTTCGAGCAGGTAGTAAGTAAGATTATCGATGCCGCGGAAACTTAATGTCGGGCCGGTATGATCGCCTTCGGCCGTGTGATTGAAGACGACGTCGAGAATGACCTCAAAACCAGCGCGGTGGAGGGCTTTCACCATGTCGCGAAATTCGTCTATGGGTCCCAGCGTATCCTGGCGGGAACTGTAGGCACGGTGCACCGCGAAAAACGATACGGGAGCATAGCCCCAGTAATTCGTGACTCCCGGTGGACAATCTTGGGCGTCATATTGAAAAACCGGAAGGAATTCGACCGCGTTGACGCCGAGTTGCTGAAGATGCGGAATTTTTTCGAGCAGTCCGCGGTAGGTGCCGCGAATGTTTTGCGGGACGCCCGAAGAAGGATGCTGGGTAAAGCCGCGGACGTGCATTTCGTAAATGACGGTGCGCGAAGAAGAACGGCCGAGAGGCTTATCGCCTTGCCAATCGTAGCCGCTGAAATCGACGACGACGCTTTTCATCGCGCTGGCCCAGGTGTCTTGCTTAAGACCCGCCGCTTCGCGGGAATAGCCGCGGGGGATGACGACGCCGCGGGCGTACGGATCGAGAAGGACTCTGCTTTCGTCGAAACGGAGGCCTTCGGCGGGCTCGAAGGGGCCATAGACGCGGTAGCCGTAAATCTGGCCGGATTGCACGCCTGGCACGAAAGTGTGCCAGTAGTGATAAGTGTGCCCGGCGGTGGGGTCGATGGGAATGATCCGCGAGGGCTTGGCGTCGTCCTCGCGATCGAAGAAAAGCAATTCGACGTGGGT
Organism: Verrucomicrobiia bacterium; assembly: GCA_035506955.1. GTDB lineage: Bacteria > Acidobacteriota > Terriglobia > Acidiferrales > UBA7541 > Acidiferrum. The sequence goes on along the minus strand of DATJOO010000096.1, from coordinate 23,911 downwards.
GGCCTCGCGTGAATACAGACTGAAGTTCACGCCACCATCGCGAAAGCTGGGGCCTAAGGGCGAGCTTTGTCCGTAATCTTGGGCTGGATTGGTCATCAGAAACGCACTCCATTAAACGCCGGAGCTTGCCGGGCGGTCAATGACGGTTAGAGAATTTCCAGGATTTCTTCATAGCGCTTGAAGGGCGGAATCAGATAAGCGCCGGCCATTTCCGTGCGCGCCCACTGAAGCATGTCGCGGGCAACCTGGAAACCGCAATCGCGCGCGGAAGCACCAGCCGCTTCCATGGACTTGAGCAGAGGCTCGGGGATCACGATGCCGGGCACTTCATTGTTGAGGCGCAAGGCTTGTTTATAGCTATTCAGCGGCCATACGCCGATCATTACTGGAATGGGAGGTTCGCTTCCCAACTTTTTCACGAAGGCGCGCCAATGCTCTGGGTCGAACAGAGGCTGGGTCATGGCGAAGTGCGCGCCAGCTTCAATCTTGGCGTGAAAACGCTCGATCTCATTGTCCAAATCATCGGCCATGGGATTTAACGCCACGCCGATGGTGAAGTTGGTTTGCCCGCCGAGAGTTTTGCCGGCCCAGTCCGTGCCCTGATTAAGGCGATGAAGAATTTTGGTGAGCCCGACGGAATCGACTTCGTAGACACCGCTGGCTTCCGGATAATCTCCGACAGAAGGGGGATCGCCGGTAATCCCAAGGACATTGCGAACACCACCGACCGTCCAGGCGCCGAGCAGCATGGCCTGAAGGCCAATGATGTTTTGATCGCGGGTGGTGAGATGCGGGATGGTTTCGACGCCGCGAGCCTCCAGGGCGCCCGCGACGATGAGCGCGTCCATACCGACGCGAGCCATGGCGCCGCTGTTGATGTCGATGGTGTCGACCTTCTGGGAAGCCATGACCTTGTCGACTTGTTCGAAGATGCGTTCGAGAGAAATTCCCTTGGGCGGATCGATTTCCACGCAGACCACAAACTCTTTTTTCTGGAGCTTCTTCCAGAGCTTGCTCTCCGGTTCGCGCACCTGCGTGGGGACCGCAGGCTGGGCGGCGGCAATCACCGCCGCTTTGGAATGCGCTTGCGCGGGGCGCAGGGACTTCACCGCGTCGGCCATCGCGCGAATGTGCGCGGGAGTGGTGCCGCAACAGCCGCCAAGAATGCGCACGCCCATCTCCGCGGCTTCGCGAGCGTATTGCGCAAAATAAGCCGGAGAAGATTTTGGATAGACGATGCGGTCGCCTTCGCGCTTCGGGAAACCGGCGTTGGGCATGCCACTGACGTTGCCGTTACCGGCGTTGACGAGTTCCGACAGGATCGGCAAGAGAGATTGCGGGCCCAACGTGCAATTGGCACCGATAACCTGCACATTTTTCCCTTTGAGCATGGAAGCGGCCAGCAGTGGCGGAATGTCGCCGTAGATGGTGCCTTCTTCGGAATAGGTGAGCTGCGCCACCATGGGCAAAGAGGAAAACGAGCGAATGGCATCGATGGCCAGAAGCAATTCTTCGATATAGGAAAACGTTTCGAGGACGAAGAGGTCGACGCCGCGTTCTTCGAGTGCCAGAGCCTGTTCGTGAAAAACGGCGAGAATCTCGTCGGGTTCCGGATGGCGCGCTTGCACACCGATGCCGAGCGGGCCGATAGAACCAGCGATTAAGACTTCGCGGGCGGCGGATTCGCGGGCCTCCCGGGCAACCTTGACGCCCCTACTGTTGAGGCGCTGGACCTCTTCGCCGAGACCGAGAGGAGCAAGCTTGAAGCGATTGGCGCCGAAGGTATTGGTTTCGATGATTTGCGCGCCCGCTTCGATGTAGGCTTGATGGACGCGAAAGACCGCTTCGGGCTCAGTGGCGTTGAGTTCATCGAAACAGCGTACCGCTCCGACGGTTTCATGCAGCATGGAGCCCATGGCGCCATCCGCGATGAGAATGGAATTCTTGAGCCGTTCATTGAAATCGTCGATTTTCACTTTTCGATCCTGTGTTGGCGTTGGATGCGGAAGTTGCTAGCGTTTTTGTTCCATAAGGCCGGCGACGGTACTCATCAAGTCGTATTTGGTGAGGATTTCGAAGCGCGAATTGTCCATTTCCACAAACACGGCGGGATTCTCGTGGCTAAGAATGTAAGTGATGCGTTCGACCGGCGCGTTTTTGGGAATTTGCGGCAGCGGCTTGGACATGACTTCGCGGACAACCAGCTTGCGCAAATCCTTCCCTTGCAGGGCCAGGGTCAGGATCTGATCTTCGTAGACCGTGCCAATGGGCAGATTCTCCTCGAAAACCGGGATCTGCGAGATGTCCTGCTCCTGCATGGTTTTTAGCGCGTGAAAGACCGTCTGGTACGGCCGAGCGATCACGAGTTCGCGAACTTTGCCGGCCCCTTTCTTGGCGTTGACGACTTCCGCGGCGGTGATGGGCACGCTGGATTCCACGTAACCACGTTCGCGCATCCACTGGTCGTTATAAACTTTGCTGAGATAACGCATGCCGGTGTCGGGCATCAGCGCAACGATAAAAGCGTCAGGCCCGAGAGTTTTCGCCAAACGCAGTGCGCCGGAGAGACATCCGCCACCCGAACCACCGGTGAAAATGCCTTCGAGCTTGGCTAAACGCCGCGCGGCCACGAAGCATTCCTCGTCGTTCACCTGGATCACGTCGTCCAGAATGTTCATGTGCATGGTGGTGGGGAAAAAATCCTCGCCGATACCTTCGACAACGTAAGTACGGGCTTTGGCGATTTTCCCGGTTTTATGGAAATCGTAGTAGAGCGAGCCTTCGGGATCGACACCGACGATTTGCACGTTGGGATTCTTCTCTTTGAGGTATTTGCCGACGCCACTGATCGTGCCACCGGTACCCATGCCACAAACGAAATGGGTGATTTTGCCTTCTGAGTCTTCCCAGATTTCCGGGCCAGTGGTGGCGTAGTGCGCTTCAGGATTGGTGGGATTGTCGTACTGATTGGGGTAATAAGAATTGGGAATTTCGCGGGCCAATTTTTTGGCCACGCTGTAATAACTGCGGGGATCTTCGGGCTCCACGGCGGTGGGACAAACGATCACTTCGGCGCCGAGCGCTTTGAGTAAATCCACTTTTTCTTTGGATTGCTTGTCGGTGGTGGTGAAAACGCATTTGTAACCACGAACCGCGGCCACGAGCGCGAGCCCCATGCCGGTATTGCCGCTGGTGCCTTCAATGATGGTGCCGCCGGGCTTGAGAAGGCCGCGCTTTTCGGCATCGTCGATCATGGTGAGGCCGATGCGATCTTTTACGGAGCCGCCGGGATTGAGCATTTCGGCTTTGACCCAGATCTGCGGCTTAAAACCATTGACAATGCGATGCAGACGGATTAGCGGGGTCCGGCCCATCGCTTCGAGGATGTTGTCGCAACGCATGTTTTTCTTCTCTTTGCCGGGCCACACACATGATTTGGCCTGTGCGATACTTCGTTTAAGTTTAGCATGCGGCCCGCAGGCGAAAGAGAAGCAGGGGTCGCGTCGCGTCAGGGAGCCTATATGGCACGGCAGAACATCTCGAGCGGAACAATGTGGGAGCCCATCGTGGGGTATTCCCGGGCAGTGCGGGTGGGCAAACAGGTAAATGTGTCTGGGACCACAGCTACCGGGCCAGACGGCAAGATTGCCGGAGTGGGGGACGCATACGCGCAGACGGTGCAAACCATTCGCAACATTGAGGCGGCGCTGGGTCGCGCGGGAGCGACGTTGAAGGACGTCGTGCGCACGAGGATTTACGTTATTGACATCGCGGAGTGGGAGAAGATTGGGCGCGCTCACGGTGAGTTTTTCGGCGAGATTCGGCCGGCCACTTCGATGGTGCAAATCAGCAAACTGATCTCCCCGGAAATGCTGGTGGAAATTGAGGCGGAAGCGGTGGTGGAAGAATGAGCGAACCGCAGGCGTTGTATGACTGCTTTATTGCGGATTACTACGATGGTTCGCCGATCCTGACCGCGCGGACGGAGGACGTGGCATTTTACGTAAACGCCGCACGGAAATACGGCGATCCGGTGCTGGAATTGGGATGCGGAACGGGACGCATCACCATGGCGATCGCGGAAGCGGGCTACCGCGTGGTTGGGCTGGATATTTCGGAGCGGATGCTGGAGCGCGCCGTGGAAAAACGCGCGAGTTTGCGGCGTGAGGCGCAGGAACGCGTTCACTTGGTGCAGGGCGATATGACGCGGTTTGCGTTGGGCGAGAAATTTCGAACCATCGTGATTCCCTTTCGGCCCTTTCAGCATTTGCTGGAGCTCGATGAGCAATTGGGTTGCCTGGAGTGCGCGCGCAAGCATCTCGCTCCGGGCGGCCATTTGATTTTGGATTTCTTTCAGACGGATCCCGAGCGCATGCATGATTCAAAGTTTCAGAGCGAGTCCAGGTTGGTTCAATATGAGTTGGCCGGCGGAAGGCATGTGGAATTGTCGGAACGTGTTTCTGCGTTTCATCGAGGCGTGCAGCGAAATGATGTCGAGATGATTTTCCGCGTAACGCATCCCGGCGGGAAGCAGGAGCGGCTGGTGATGGCCTGGACGCTGCGTTATTTCTTCCGTTATGAGGTAGAACACTTGCTGGCGCGGTGCGGCTTTGGCGCGGAACACGTGTATGGAGATTTTGACAATTCGCCGCTGGGCGATGATTCACCGGAGATGATCTTTGTAGCGGCGGTGACGCCCGCCTAAAGGCTGGCCACTACACAACCATTCTGCCGAAGATGGTGTGGCGTCGTTAGTTTCTAGTGATGCAGGAAGGTGATCGAGCACTTCGCGCAAAGACGAACGGCCCGCCTCAGCCCTTGGTGTGCTCAGGGCAAAAAGGCGGGCCGTACAAAAACAATCCGGAAGTTACCAGCGGACGCGGACGCGGTAGGTCAGTACGGATTCGCCGTTGGGTTTTACCGGGACATTGAACTGGGCGGCGAAAGCTGCGGTTTTGGTGGCGGGGTAGGACGAGGAGAGCATTTCCCAGTCGCCGCCGATGGGTTCGTTGACCTGGACGGTGATGGGCGTGTCTTTGTGGTTGCGCAGCGAGATGGAATATTCCATTTCGAAGACGCGATCGGCAATTTTCTTGTAGTCGGTTTGCTTGCGTTCGGCGACCACATCGAAGGCATTTCCGATTTTCACGGTGACGAATTCGTCTTTGGGCGTGTGGCCAATATGATCTTCGCCGACGAAAAGCAGGCCGCCCTTGGAATCCTTCTGATAAACGCGCACATTCCCCGCGGGCAGCGGAATGCCTAAGCCGCCTTTTTCCTCATTCTTAAATTTGTAGAAGACTTGCACAGGATCCTTCATGGGGGCACCGGGAGCTTGCGCGTTGTGATAGTAGAAACTCTGGCCGTTGACGACAAACATTTTTTCGACGGGAACACCAGAGCCTTCGAGCAGGCTGATTTGTTTGGTTTCCTTGTCTTCCACGGAAGTACGGCGTCCGAGGCTATAGAGGTGATATTCGCTGAAATTCTCTTGCTGAAATTGCGGAGCGGCTTTGGCTATCGACATTTCGCGAACGACCATGTTACCGGCAATGGCTTGCGGCAGACGATTCAGATCGCCGGCGACAAGTTGCAGCTTCGCGTTGTGGAAGGCAGTGCCGGAATTGTTGGTAAGCGTGACCCAGCCATCCAGGTCTCCGGCTTTGTCATCGCGCCCCACCGTTAAAACATAGTCCGCGTTCCAGGAGAGATTATTGGCGAGGTAAGAAGCTTCGATGGTCTGCTTGCGCGAACCGGAATTTTCCAGAGACATCAGCAACGTGGGCCGGTCATAAAGATTTGCAGGCACGTCCGGAAAGCGATAGGTATCGCCCAGAGAGCCGGTGACGATTTCGTTGCCAATTTTCCAGACCGGGCCATTGTTATTGGCGAGCAGGGTGGCTTTGATCTCTTCGTACTTGGTGGTGTTGTTCTCCATGGTAGCTCGCACGATGGTGACTTCCTTGCCCACGTACTTGTTGAGGAGTTTGCTCGGTTCGAGCAGGTCGTATTCGTAGTTCTGCTCGATTACAGCGACTTTGTCGGGCTCGTTAACCGAACGAAAATGGACCGTGGCGGGATTCACGGTAGCGGCAATGTCCATAAACTTCAGACGAAACACGCCGGTGGGGAGCTGCAATTGGCGAACGTCGCGAATCAGCGCGATGTTCGAGTTATAAACGGTGACAGCGAGATCGGTCTGGTCGCTGAGGGTCGTGGTTTGTTGATCGGAGCCTCCTGCTCCCGGGGCATTTTTCTCCTGGTCCGCCGCTTTTCTGCCTGCCTGATAGGACGGAACCAGCGCCGTGGCGCCAGCCAAGGCGATGACGGCACAGGCCGCAATCCAGCGGCGCGCGGTGTCTTTGCTGCGTTGCACAGTTTCCATGAGGGCTCCTTAAGTAAATCTGCATTCCTGGTTAGAACGCAGGCGGATAAATTTCTTGCAGCGACCGCTACTCATTCGCGGTGCGCGTCCAAGTGGCACCGCCATCCGCGGTTTCGTAACTGTTGCGATTGGGAACGTCCCAAACCGAGGCGTGCATCGCGTCGGTAGCGTGAATGCCACCCAGATCGGCCGCAATCGGAGACGTGAGCGACTTCCAGTGTTTGCCTGCATCGGTGGTGAGTAGAATGGTTCCTGCTTTGCCGACGACCCAGCACACGGTGTCGGAGGAAGCGAAGCCACTGGTGAGGTCGCTGGTCACGCCGCTGGTTTGAGGTTGCCAGGTTTTTCCGGCGTCGGTGCTATGGTCGATCGAACCCGCGCCGCCCAATCGCCACGCCCGTATGTTGCCGGGCGCAACGACGTAATGCGGATCGACTTTGGCCAGCGTTAAGAGTTGGGCGGCAAACTGATTTTGATAGGAGGTCACTTGGGCGGCGGCCGCTTTGTTGTGCGTGGGCGCTTGGACTTCCAGCGTTGCGGCAGCAGCCGGTACAGGCGGTGCTTCGGAACGCGCTTTTTTGGCGGCCTCGAAATCAGAGTTCAACCGAGCCGCTTGATCGGCGTTTTGCTCCTTTTCGGCGTAGCCGGCAACCGGAGCGGACGGGGGAACTACGAGGAGTTCAGAATTGGAAGAAGATCCATTCAGCAAATTATTGTTGGGTTCGCTGCGCGGCGGCTTGGCACCCGGCTTTGCCGGCGCATTCACCGTGGCGGAGGGAGACGACGGTGCAGCAGGCGCGTTCAAAGCCACACCTCCGGAGGGCTGCGGGTTGCGTGGTTTTGGAGGGCTGACGTCGCGCTTCATCTCGTCCATAGGCGCGACGCGTGTGGCAGGGGCTGGCGGAGCGGCTACGCGATTCTCCGCGATTTGCGCCGCTGGTTGTTGAAGAGGCGCGTAATGTTGCGTCCGAAGTTCCTGAACACCGACCCAAACGATAGCGGCCGCGGCGGCCAAACCAAGAGGTGCAACCCAACGCCATGGCAAATGAGGCGCGGCCTTGCGGATCGCGGCAGGAACCGAGTCCTGTTTAGAAACAGGTGCCGCGGCAAGCGTGCTCCGTGGAACAGCGGTATCGGCAAACTGTGCGCTCAATCGCTGCGGCGTTTCCTCGGCCGGAAAAAGGACGCGCTCCTGCTCCCACGCTCCGGCAGCGAGGTGCTCGGTCTGTTCAACCAGCGCCAGACAATCCTGGCACCGCGCGCATTCCGCGATGTGCTCTTTCCAGCGGGCCATTTCATCAAGGGAAAGACTACGTTCGTGATAGGCCGCGAGAATCTCCGCATCAGGGCAGGAAGAGTCGGACGAAGCGCTGCGCAAATGGCGCGCGAGGGCACGTTCGAAATTTCGCTCGCGATCGTCAGCAGGCATGGCGCTCTCCTTTCGTAGAACGTTGGAGGGATCGAATCTTGCACGGGTTCATGGCGATCCCTTTCGCGGGTTTTCCGCGCGGCTGGGAGTTTGGTCTGGAAAAATATTTCGAAAATCGATAGGAGCATCCTCGGCGGCATACTGGAAACACAGGATAATTTCCGCGTCGCTGAGAGGCGCAAATTTCGGCTGAGCATCGCCCGTGAGCAAGCCAGAGCGCAAACAATTTTCGACCAGAGCGCGCAATTCCCGGCGGGCGCGGTCCAAATGGCGAGAGGCACTCGATTCATGTTCGCCGAGCAGGCGGCCAATTTCGGCGAGGGTTTTGTCGCGAGCATAGTAAAGCTCGAGGAGGCGCCGGTCGGCGGCATCGAAAGACGCAAGACTATCGTTTAGAGCGAGGACAAAGCACTGCAAATAGCGGTCGCGATGCGGGTCGAGTGCCGGTACTGAAGATGGCTTTTGTGTATGCAAAACTTTTCCATTTTCGCCATCTTCTTTCTCAATTTTCTCAATACTTTCCCAGCGTCGGCTCTGGCGCAGGCAGTCTACGTGGCGCTGCGCGAGGATCGCGCGCAGCCAGGTCTTCAGCGAACTGCGGCCATGGAAGTACCGAAACAGCGAAGACTCGCCACGCTTACCGTCGACGAGACCAAACAGCTCGGCAAAGAGCGAGTCGGCAAGTTCCTGGGGATCCGCGCCAGCGCGGCTTCCTTTGGTGATGGCAGCGGCGGCGGCTCGTAAGTAACCGCGATAGTTCGCTACGAAGTGGTCCCAGGCGGCTTCCGAACCATGGCGGCAAGCTGCGGCAAGAACCAAATCGTCGATATGCAGGGTTTCCAGGTACGCCAGAAGGCTATCCGGAGTGGCCAGGCAATCCGCGAAGCACTTGGCGACGCTGTTTTCCACAGCCCCAAGGAACTGTCCGCGAGAGAGGTTCCAGCCCGCAGCGGGGGATGCGTCGTATAGCCCATCAAGGCGCAACTGCAGTTCCCGCAACAGGATCAGCGAGGGAGGGCGGGGACCGGAAGCGGAGTCGGGAGCCAACGAGTTGGCTAAGCCTCCATTAGTCACCTTATTTCTATATCTTAGAGCGGGTAGGAAGCAACCAACGTCTAATGGGGGTGTGGCATCATACAGCTACCCCCCCTGGAGGAAACTGGTGCATAAATCCGCAGGTCCCCCCATCCGTAGTTGGGGTATCCTAGAGAGCGTTGCGCCTCCTGCCCCGCAACGAAATTCGCCTCGGCGGGTTTGATCCGGTTATCTTTTCGTCCTCAAGTGTGCACTCGCGATGTCATTAGCGAGTACGCGTCTTTAGTACGAAAGTCCTATTAGGTGGCTTCTTGGGATTAAGTACGCTCGTACTGGCCCGAGAAACTTTCCGACTGGGAGCAAGCTGGTTCCGTGGAATCAGGCTTGCGGGAGAAACGTTCGCATGAGGCGGCAAGCGGAATGACCACAATGATTGCTGATCCACCACGAAGAACAGCATTGGGCGTCGGATTCAACGCAAACCGGGGCCGAAGCACGGACGCGGAGGCCTGGAAGCAGCAGATCGGGACCAAACCAATCCCGGCGCGGCTGGCCCTGCTGCCGGAACAAAAGCAGAACTGGGGCCGAGTGGGCGCCAGTGCGGTCCTGCAAATCTCGATCTTGGTTTTCTTCTTATTGGTTCCCTTGCTGTATCCCGAGGGAATGAAAACCGCCCTGACCTTCTACAACTCAACGCCCTTAACCACTCCGGTCACCGAGATTCCTGTTGCGCCACCGCCGCCACCACCGCCCAAGGTGAAGGCTCCTGAACCGCCCAAGGCGGAAGTGAAAGCGCCGGAGCCGGTGGAACCACCAAAATTGAATCCGCAGCAACCGCATATTTTTGCAAATTTGGTAAAGCCGGCAGTCGTGCAACCGAAAAAGATCGAGAAGCCAGAGATCAAGGATCCCGACTTCAAGCCCGCGGTCCAAGACGTGAAAATTAATACCAACGACAACGCACCCAAGCGGCCGAAAGAGGACGTTAAGACCGGGAACTTGAGTTCGGGAAGTACCGTTGCGGCTACCGTGAAAGCGCCGGTCGAAAAAGTCCAAACAGGCGGTTTCGGAGATGAGAACGGAATTACTGGTAAAGCCGTTCCGGGCCATGCAGGAAATGTGAACGGCTTCGGTAATCCGGCACTGCCGGGGGGCGAGGGCTACGGCAACGGAACCGGCGGTAAGAATGGGATCCGGGGCACGGTAGCCAGCACAGGATTTGGCAACGGCACCGCAGTGCCTCCCAGCGGAAATGGCGGCAAGAAGAGCGTGGTCGCGTCTTCGGGTTTCGGAGCTATGGATACGGCGGAAGCCGCTCCGAAGAAGAAGGCGGAAGCCTCCGGCCCGGCGGATACGCCACCAGAAATTACCGACAAACCGAACCCGGAATACACGGCGGAAGGCCGCAGCATGAAGGTGGAGGGGGATGTACGCATCTCCGTGGTGTTCAAAGCGAATGGAACGGTGCAAGTGAACAACGTGGTGAGTGGCTTAGGCCACGGTCTGGATGAAGCAGCAGTCCGGGCCGCGCAACAGATCAAATTCAAACCGGCGAAGCGACAAGGCGAGCCGGTGGATTTCCCGGCCGTAATCCGCATTGAATTCCGGCTGGCCTACTGAGGGAGAAACAAAAATGAGAACGTTGTCGAAGGGTATTCTGGTGCTGCTCCTGGGGGCCTGCGCAAGTATTCCAGCGATGGCCAACGCCGATGCTACGCCAGCACCGGATCAGCCACGCACGATGGACCAGGCGCTGGATCGCGTAATCAGCAACGAACAACGCCTGTATGGGCAGATGCGGAACTACCAACCGCTGGTGGAAACGTACATCCAGAACCTGAAGCCGGACAAAGACCTGGGGGAAGTGCCGGCCGGGGATAAATATTTTCTGGGCCGCGCGAATTTCCAGAAGGGCGTCGCATTGGTGCCGTTGACCGATACTTCGACGAAGGGAAAGAAGGTTTTCGGGTCGATCGGCAATTTCTTCAGCTTCGCCATGCAGTACCTGCCCGACGGCTTCCTGCAGATGATCTTTATCGACACCAACGGCTTCGACAAGCAGCACTACAAGTTTGATTACGTCCGGCGGGAATTCCTCGGCGAAGTGCGCTGCCTGGTGTTTGACGTGACGCCGGCGGAAAAGAACAACAATCACGGCCGGTTCCTTGGCCGCATTTGGGTCGAGGACCAGGAGTTCCACATCGTGCGGTTCAACGGTGCGTATTCCGGGAACGGCCATTCGAGCTGGTACTTCCACTTCGACAGCTGGCGCACCAACGTGCAGCCCGGACTGTGGCTGCCCACGTTCGTCTATAGCGAAGAGAAGGACCTGCACTACGCGGTGAGCAAGAAACTGGATTTCAAGGCGCAGACCCGTTTGTGGGGCTACAACCTCGGCAACGCCGCCAAGGAAGAGGAGCTCAGCAAGATTCTGATTGAGACTCCGGTCAACGATGACACCAAGACCAACAACGATTTGAGCCCGATCCAAGCGCAGCGCTCGTGGGACCGCCAGGCGGAAGATAACCTGTCCGACCGGCTGGAACGAATTGGGCTGATGGCGCCGAAGGGCGAAGTGGACAAGGTTCTGGAGACGGTGGTCAACAACCTTGAGGTGACCAACAATATCGATCTGGATCCCGATGTGCGATGCCGCGTGCTGATGACCTCGACGCTGGAATCGTTCACGCTGGGCCATACGATTGTGCTGAGCCGCGGGCTGGTCGACGTGCTGCCCGACGAAGCCAGTCTGGCGACGATTCTGGCGCATGAGCTGAGTCACGTGGTGTTGGGCCACCGGCTGGATTCGCAGTACGCGTTCTTCGATCAGCTGCTGGTGGACGACAAGGACACCTTCCGCCACTTTGGATTTGCGCGGACTCCGGAAGAGGAAGCTGCCGCGAACGCCAAGGCCATCCAGATCCTGAACAATTCGCCGTACAAGGGTCAATTGGGCAATGCAGTGCTGTTTTTGCAGGCCCTGCAGGCACGCCAGAAGGAAATTCCGAACCTGATCAGCGGGCACTTGGGCAACAGTGTGCCGGAAATCAACGAACTGAAAGCGACGGTTCCAGTGGATCCGAAGCAGAATCCGCAGAAGATCGCCGCGCTGCCCTTGGGCGGTCGCGTGAAGATCGATCCGTGGAACGACAATCTTACCCTGATCAAGAGCAAGCCAGTGGGCACAGTGGCGGAACGCGAGAAGATGCCGTTCGAAGTGACGCCGTTTATGCCGTACCTGACGCGCTACGGAGCGGACACAAAGCCGGTCGCGGCCAGCACCGCAACTCCCCAGGAAGTGAAGCCCGGGGAGCCACCCGATCCGACCAAACCCTGAGCAACTTTTGAATCTTGCATTGCGAAGCCCCCGAGATTCGGGGGCTTTTGCTTTTTCTGGAAGCTTCGTTTGGATAATCGCGGGAGGCGAGCGGCGGACGTTTCAGCTGGAAAGGGTCTTCATGAAGCGATAGCCAAACTCCACGCCATCGTAAAAGTCCTTGACCCCAACGCGTTCATCTTTTCCGTGAGAACGGTCATCTTCCATGTCGAAGAACATGCAGGCAATGCCAAACGTGGGAATACCCGCGATGCGCAGATACTTGCCGTCGGTGGCGCCCGTAGACATTGTGGGCACCACCTGCATGCCCGACCACATGGTGGCCAGGGTGCGTTCCAGGGCGCTGGTCAGTTCCGGCTGCAGAGGTGAGGGAGGAACCGCAACGATAGGAATGAGGCGGCCGTCGGAGGTTTTGTCGGGAACGATGGTGATTTTGACGTCGTTATCGGCGACCACGCGTTCCAAGGTTTTGCGCACCTCTTCCGGATCATCCCCGGGGAAAATGCGGCAATTGACGTTGGCGCGAGCGGACTGCGGCAGGGCGTTGGGAGCGTGACCGCCGCTTAACATCGTTGCGACGCAGGTGGTACGCAGTAGCGCGTTGTAATACGGAATCGCGGACAGATGCTGAATCGCCGTGGGGTTCGGAGGTTGTTGTGCAGCGCCGCGCAAATCCGCGGCAAGCGATCCAGAAGTGAAACCTGCCGACTGAGAAAAATACTGGCGGGTGATTTCGTTGACGTGAACCGGGAAGGAAAATTTCTCGAGTTTGCTTAAGGCTGCCGCGAGTTCGTAGATGGCGTTATCCGCGCCCGGTACGGAACTGTGCCCGCCGGGGTTAGTGGTCTCGAACTGATAATCGGCGTAGACCTTTTCGCTGGCCTGCAAACCGGCAAGGCCGCGTTGCCCTTTCAGGCGTTCGAACTCGCCGCCGTCAAGGTTGATGCAATACTCCGCGTTAATCCAATCGCGATGTTCTTTAACCAGCCAGTCGATACCGTTGGAATCGCCGCTTTCTTCATCCGCGGTCAAAGCGACGATCAAGTCGCGGTCGGGCTGGTAACCTTCGCGCTTCAGGCGAAGGAAGCTCATCACCAGAATGGCGTCGCCAGCCTTCATGTCGCGGGTGCCGCGTCCGTAGAAATTGCCGTCCTGTTCGATGAATTGAAACGGGTCCATGCTCCAGTCTTCGCGGCGAGCTTCGACCACGTCCAGGTGGCCAATGAACAGGACCGGAGGCTTTTTACCGGTGCCGCGGTAGCGCACGACAAGATTTTTTTTGCGGGGGTTTGGCCCCGCGACGATCACGTCTTGCGCAGGAAAACCGGCATCGAGCAGGCGCTTGGCCATCGCTTCGGCCGCCGCCGTGACGTTGCCGGATGATTCCGTGGTGTTGATCTCAATCAACTGTTTGAAGATGGCTCGCGCTTCCTGATCCGTTTGAGAGGCGTCCTGGGCGCGGGCTGCAATGTGAAGAAGAAGAGCAGCCAAGCCACAAAGCAACAGCGCACGCGCAACCGTTCTCTTCATTCGATTCTCCTAAGGAACTCAGCGTAAACGCAGTCACGAGATGGGTCAAATCAAGTGTGGTGTATCGTTGGATCAGCACGCGAACCGCGCGCGCTAGCCTTCCCGCGTGATGCCGAAGCGTTTGCGCAAGACCGAGTCGAGGAGCGTGTCCGGGAGAATGCGCTTGCCTAAGGAAACTTGCTTGGCCATAGAGGTAACCGGGTAGCGCGCTTTCGGATGCGGGGATTCGATCGCTTCGAGAATCACTTTGGCGCAGTCTTCGGGCGTGGTTTTTGAAACTCCACGGCCGTGATTGGAACCTGCCATCGCACCCGCATAGATTTTGGCGTAGGGGCTGCTGTTGGCGCGCCCGTAATAAGGCTCGGCGAGGTCCTGGGCGGTCTTCTGGAAATTCGTGACGATATAGCCGGGCTCGATGAGAATCACGTCCACGCCGAAAGGGTACATTTCCAGACGGAGGGCATTGGAAAGACCTTCCACAGCAAATTTGCTGCTGCTGTAAGCGCCGTAGGTTGGCGGAGCCACCAGGCCCGCGACGCTGCTCATCATCAAGATGCGGCCGCGGCGGCGTTGACGCATGTGGGGGAGAACCGCTTGGGTCACGCGAAGCACGCCAAAGAAGTTCACTTCGAACTGTTTGCGAACATCGTCGAGGCGCAGCTCCTCAATCACGCCCATGTATCCGACGCCGGCATTGTTGATGAGCACGTCGATGCCGCCGCCCTTTTCCAATACCAGTTCCACGCCGATTTGCACGGAGGCATTATCCGTGACATTCATCTCGATGGTGTGGATGAGCAGCCGCTCTTCGTGGGCCAGGTGCTCGAGTTCATCGCGTTTGGCAGCCGAGCGTCCTGCGGCGTACACGGCATACCCACGCCTGGCGAGCAACAATGTGGCGGCCTTCCCGAGGCCGTCGGTCCCACCGGTAATAAGTACAGTACCTTTACTCATTGGGATAATCCTTTCGGTCGAAAGCTTATTTTACGCGTGGGAGAGCGGCGAAGCCAGCTTGCGTTGCGCCTTTGAGAAACAATAGCCGCTAGTTGCGTTTCGCACGCGTGCGCGTGGCTTCCCGCAAACGTTCCAGCAAGCCCTGGGCACTTTTCGAGAGCGGCCGGCGGCGAGGCACAATCACGTCGAGGCTGCGACGTAACGGTTCCGCATCGAGCAGTTCGAGAGTGACCAGCTTCTTGCGCCGCAATTCGTCGTGCACCGCCAGTTGCGGCAGAAACGCCAAACCCAGCTTGCGAAGCACCATGCGCAGGCAGGCTTCGATTGTTTCCACTTCCAAAACTACGTTGGGCAGCAAGCCGACGCGGCGGAAGAGGCCATTCATCAATGTCCAGTCGCTGGAGCCACGATCGTAGGCAATCAGCGGAAGCGATTCCAATTCTTCCAGGCGGATGCGGCGCTTGGTGGTGGCAGGATGGCGTGGATGTCCGACGAGCATGAGCGGGTCGTCGCGAAGACTGATGGTTTCCACTTCCGGATGATGAAGCGAACGGGCCAGGCCAAAGTCCACTTCTCCATCGAGAACCATTTTTAGAACTTGTGCGGAATTGCCGCTTCGCACGCTGACCACCACGTCCGGCTCGTCTTCCTGGTACTTCTTCAGAACCTCTGGAAGCAGATAGGTACAAATGGAAAGAGAAGCGGCGATGGGTACGGTTCCCGTCGATGCGGGCCGCAATTCGTGGACGGCCTGGCGCGCCAAAGCCACCTGGCGCAAAAGTTGTTCCGCGTGGGATCGCAGAATCTTGCCGGTGGCCGACAAGGAAAGCCCTTTGGGGCCGCGTTCAAAAAGGCGCGTGCCCAGCGAGTCTTCCAAGGCTTGGATCCTGGCGCTGACCGCGGGCTGGCTAACGCGCAAGGCGGAAGCGGCGCGGTGAAAGCCGCCATAGGTTGCAACTGCAAGAAACGTTTCAAGTTGAACGATTTCCATCAGCCGGATGCCTCCGTAGAAGACGCTAATTTGCAGCAAGAGCGCACTGATAACATTTTTCTATCACTATGATAATCACAATCCGTTTGACTGACCAGTGCTCTTTCCGCAAAATCGCAAGTCTCTGAACCAGAGCGCATGGTGCCGGGAAACCGACCGGCCCTGCTTATAAAGGAGAGACGGTATGCACTCGACGGACAACCCCAATGCTCACGAGCTAGAGAGCCGGTGGCGGTCGGACCTCCGCTGGAACGGTATCAAGAGGCCCTACCGCGCCGAAGACGTCGAGAGGCTTCGCGGCACTGTGCGGGTGGAACATACGCTGGCACGATTGGGAGCAGAACGGCTTTGGAAGCTGCTGCACACCGAATCGTACGTAAATGCGTTAGGAGCGATGACCGGGAATCAGGCGATCCAACAGGTCGCCGCGGGGCTGCAAGCGATTTACGTCAGCGGCTGGCAAGTGGCTGCGGACGCGAATCTTTCGGGGCAGATGTATCCCGATCAGAGCTTGTATCCGGCGGACAGCGTTCCGAACGTGGTGCGGCGCATCAATCAAGCGCTCACGCGCGCGGATCAGATTCACCACGTCGAGGGCAAGAATGGGACGCACTGGTTTGCTCCCATGGTGGCCGACGCTGAGGCTGGATTTGGCGGCAATCTGAACGCGTTTGAGCTGATGAAAGGAATGATAGAAGCGGGCGCGGCGTGCGTCCACTTCGAGGACCAGCTTTCTTCGGCAAAAAAGTGCGGGCACCTTGGCGGAAAAGTGCTGGTGTCGACGAACGAAGCTATTCAAAAGCTGGTGGCGGCGCGACTGGCTGCGGACGTGATGGATGTTCCGACGCTGATCATGGCGCGTACCGATGCGGACAGCGCCAATCTTTTGACCACCGACATCGATCCGCGTGACCGGAAATTCTGCAACGGCAAACGCACGCACGAAGGATTTTTTGAGGTGAAGGGCGGTGTACGTGCGGCCATCGCGCGCGGATTGGCTTACGCTCCCTACGCCGATTTGCTTTGGTGCGAAACATCCAAACCAAACCTGGAAGAAGCCCGGCTTTTTGCGGAGGGCATTCATGAGGAGTTCCCGGGAAAGCTGCTGGCATACAATTGCTCGCCTTCGTTCAACTGGCGCAAGCATCTGAATGAGGAAGAGATTGCGCGATTCCAGCGCGAGTTGGGCACCATGGGTTACAAGTTCCAGTTCATCACGCTGGCTGGGTTCCACGCGCTGAACCACACCATGTTTGAACTGGCCCGGGAATACAAGCAGTTTGGCATGAGCGCGTATTCGCAACTGCAGGAAGCGGAATTCGAAAGCGAACGCGCCAACAACTACGGGGCAGTGAAGCACCAGCGCTTTGTGGGAACCGGCTACTTCGATGAAGTGCAGAACGTAATCACCAGCGGCACGTCATCCACCACGGCGCTGGCTGGTTCGACCGAGGCCGAACAGTTCCACGACTTACCGCCAGCCATCCGGCACGAAGGATATCCGTCGCAAAGTGCAGCAAACGATTAATTGAACGGCAAATTCGTATACAGCGTCTTTGTGCCGCTCTCCGCCGCGAGAAACAGCCGACCGGCCGGCGCTGTATCCTGCAAATACTTCAACCGATTTTCCTCGGAAAGGACGTAATAACGATTGCTGGAATTCCAGAGCGACAAGAATTCCGGATCACCGATAAACACCGGCGGGCTGCCGGGGGCGTAGGAGCCGTACTCCAAATTTTGTTTACGGCCATTCCACAGCAAGGCGCTGCGGTCGGTGTAGAAAAACACAGAAGAAAATTTGTAATACGCGCCGTTGATAATCAGATCTCCCTTGGGTGCGCGCATCAAGGCGTTGGCCAAGGTTCGAGACGCCAAGTAAGGATCGAAGACCACCAACGCGGCACGGCTGGCATGAATGAACAGGACCATCATGAGGGCGATGCCCAAGTAGGCGCGGCGGCCACGCAGCATCCAACAAGCCAGAGTGCCGAAGAAGAAAGCGGCGAAAGCCATCCACAGAGGTGTACGCAGATACGCAAAGGACTGAATCGTCAGGTCGCCCATGTGACTCATGGAAAGCGTGTAAGTACCTGCGGGGCGCTGCGTCAGGGCGTTGGAAATATCGCCGGGGGCGAGAGTGTTGCGAACCAGATACAGAATCGCCGCGATGGCGACGGCGCAAAGTGCGGTAATTGCCCCAAGTACGCGGGTGCCCCAGCGCGTCCAGGAATCCTCTGTGGCCATGGCGCTGCCGAGCAGCAAGGCCAAGGCGGGATAGATGGGCATCGAATAATATTCCTGGGTGGTGGAGAACGTGAAAAACGTCAGGAGGAAACCGGCCCAACAAATGGCGAGGAGGCGGGTTCGGCCGGCGCGATCGAGCGGCTTAAAGCTCTGCCGAAGGACCGTGGGGAAATAAACGCTCCAGGGAAACAGCCAGACGAGATGCAAGAGCCAGAAGGCCGGGCGAGGAACGGTATTGTAGTCGCGCGGGTAGCGCAGATTCAGAAAGCGCAGCACGTGCTCGTTCATGAAGTAAAACCAGAAGAAGCCGTGATATTCGCCGGGCCCGCTGTGCATGGTGAAGTTGAGATACGGGGGCATGCGCAGGGTGGCGATGATATGCCATGGCGCCGCGATTAAGAGAAAGATGGCCACGCCGGAGAACACGTGCAAACGTCTCCAAATTTCGCGTGAAAACAACTGTCTGGTTACGAGCAGATAGACGAAAGCGCCACCACCCAAAACGACCAAGGCGATCAAGCCTTTCAGCATGACGCCAATCCCCAGACTGGCGGCCAACAGCGCCGCCCAGAGTCTCGGGTGTGGCTCTTCGGGATCGATGGCGCGCTGAAACGACCAAAACGCGAGGCATGTGCTTAGGGTCAAAATCACGTCGGGAATTAGAATGCGCGTGAACAGAAACAGCCCAACGCAGGTGGCCAACACAATGCCAGCGTAATAACCGGCTCGTGCTCCGAAAGCCCAGCGGCCATAGCGATAAGTAAGCCACGCGAGAAGGACCGCGGCCAAGGCAATGGGAATGCGCGCGGCCCAATCGTGAACGCCAAAAACGCGATAGGAAGCGGCGATCAGCCAATAAACCAGCGGCGATTTCTCCATATAGGGGACACCGTCGAGGCGAGCGATGACCCAGTCGCCGCTACTCAGCATGTTGCGGGCGATCTGCGCTTGCACGGCATCGACATCGTCTTGCAACGAGGGCGGAGAAATGATGCAGCCGAAGAAGATTACGGCGGCAATGAGAATCAGGAGAGCGCTGGACTCGAGACGCTTTCCTGCGCCCCCAGTGGCAGACTCAACTCGTGCGACGTTTGGATGTTCCAGTGTTTTATCCATAGAAACAGAATCAATAAACCCCATAAGTTGTAGCCGAGATTGGCGCGACGTTCCATGTGATCGCGCTTCACGCGTTCAATGGCGGCAGGACGAAACAATCCGGTGCGTTTCACGGCGTCAGCCCTCAGCGTATCTTCCAGCAGCGGGCGCAGCGGGCCACGCAGCCACTCATGCGCCGGAATGTCCAAGCCGGTCTTGGCGCGGCGAATCACACTTTGCGGCAGCTTGGACTTCATCAAACTTTTCAGGACAACCTTGAGCGTCCGGCCATTTACCTTGAATCGGTTCGGCAGCGTAGACGCAAATTCGATGATGCGATGATCGAGATAAGGCGGGCGCACCTCGAGGGAGTGCGCCATGCTCATGCGGTCGACCTTCTGGAGGAGATCGTCGGTCAGATAATATTTTTGATCGAAGGCCAGGAAGCGATTGAGGCTGCCATTGCGATCGGGAGGAGGAAAATCGGAGTCGAACAAGTCTTGCGCGCGCGCGTGGCTAGTGCGCAACAGCAAATCGTCTTGCTGGGGCCGGGAAAATGCGCCGTTCCAGTAAGTATGCGCTTCATCGGGAGGCAAGAGCGAACCTTCCAGGAAGCGCTTGAGCTTATATTCCAGGCTGATTTTTTCATCGGAAACCGGCCAGCGATGCAATGCCGAGAGCAAAGAACGGCGGGCACCGGCGGGCAACAATCGTAAATAGCCGGCAAGATGATCGGCCTGGTAAGTGACGTAGCCACCGAAGAATTCGTCTGCTCCTTCGCCGCTGAGAGCCACGATAGCGTTCTGGCGGCTCAGTTTCGAGAGATACCAGATGGGTACCGCGCCTGCATCAGCGAAAGGCTCGTCGGCGTAATAAGCCATCTCTTCAATGGTCGATGGCAAGTCCAACGCGGGATTGCAGTCGAGTTCGTAATGGTCGGTCTTGTATTGCTTCACCAGTTGGCGGATGTATGGAGCTTCGTTAAAACTGCGGCCCTGGAAGGTGATGGAAAACGTCATCACGCGATGAGAGCTTTCCTGCGCGGCATAGTGGAGCACGGCCGAAGAGTCGACGCCGCCGCTGAGCCAAATGCCTACGGGAACATCGGAAAGCAAATGTTCGCGAACGGAAAGAGTCAGGAGTTTGTCCAGCTCTTGTTCGGCGGCGGGCATGGTCCAGCTGTCATTTTGCGTGTGAGGCAATTTCCAATATTGTTGCTGGTGCACCGCGCCGTCGCGCCATTCCAGGAAGTGGCCAGGACGCAGCTTTTCGATGCCTTCGAGGAGGCTGTACGGGCCGGGGACGTAATTCAGAGTGAGGTAGTAATGAAGCGCGTGATGGTCCAGCCGACGTGGCACTTCGGGATGAGCGAAAAGCGTCTTCAACTCGGAGCCGAAGAAGATGTCGTCGCCGGAGCGATGGATGTACAGAGGCTTGATGCCAACGCGATCGCGAACGAGAACTAAGCGGCGCTGCTCTTCCTGCCAGAAGGCGGCGGCAAACATTCCTCGAAGACGAGAGAAGCAAGCGGTGTCCCATTGCAGGAAGGCGTGAAGAAGGACCTCGGTATCACTGTGTGTGGAAAAGGAGTGGCCCAATTCCTCGAGTTCTTTGCGCAGTTCGCGGTAGTTGTAGAGCTCCCCGTTGTAGACCAGCACGGTCTTGCGGTCGTCGCTGAAGAAAGGCTGATTGCCCGCGGAAAGGTCGATAATTTTCAGGCGCACGGCACCCAAGGAGACATCGGGCGACTCGAAGGTGCCCTGCTGATCGGGCCCGCGATGAGTCATGCAGTTCGTGGCTTCCTGAATGGCGGAAGGCGAGAACGGACGGCCGCGATGTGTGTAGCCAGTTATACCGCACACGACTAGAATGGCCTCGGAGACGCTCGAAAGAGCGTGGATTTAAGCGCTGAAAACACTGAATCTCTATGATAACGGATGCGGGAGCGTAAGGCACGCGTGCAACTGCAGCGGAGGTCAATTCGGTTTTGTGTGCGACAGCGGTCTGTTTCCGCGCAACGAAACGGGCAATAGCGTCTGCGGAGGAGGGCTTTCAGGATGAAGAATCTGTATGAGGCGACGACGGCCAAAGAAGTGAAGGAGCGGATCGCGAGGCTTGGACCAAACAGCGTGCGGCAGTGGGGCAAGATGACCGCGCCGCAAGCGCTGGCGCACTGTGCAACGACCATGGAGTGGGCGGTCGGCGACAGCAATCCGCCGAGAATGTTTCTGGGGCGAATCTTTGGGCCGATCGCGAAGTCGCACACACTGAAGGACGACAAACCAATCGCGCGGAATGCGCCAACCGCGAAGAGCCTGGTGGTCACCGATGATCGCGATCTGAAAAAAGAGAGCGAACGGTTGTCCGCGCTGGTGGAACGGTTTGCTTCCGGAGGCCCGGAGCGCTGCACAAAGCATCCGCACACGTTCTTTGGGCCGCTGAAGCCAGAGGAGTGGGCCGCGATCATGTACAAGCACTTGGACCATCATTTGCGGCAGTTCGGGGTGTAATGGGTGGCTTGCCCCAGCTCCGCAAGTACGGGCGTGACGAGCTGACCCCGCGCCGCACGTTGGACACAAAATATCCTCGCGTTCGAATCATTGTGGAAAAGGGGGATCAGAGCGATATCCAGTTCTCCACTGCGCTCGCTTCACAAAGGCTCAGGGCGAGCCGGAATCCGTTTAGGGCTTCCCTTCCGTAACGTCGTATGTCTGCAAGCTTTCCCTGGTTTCCAACAGAACCCCAAGACCCAGGTTCAGAATGCGAAACCTGGGGCACCCGGCATTGGCTTGGTACTATTCGCTCTCAACAATCGGCATAGGGGGAGCGGTCGCCCGCTCTCCCCTGCCACAGTCGCGGTAGGGACGCGGGTTAACCCCGCGCCCCCCGCACAGATCCGTACGGGCAGGATTGCTGCATACGGCTCTTACCGCAGATACCTGGCGTTGAAGCGCAACGCAGGACGTGGGTGCAGAATCACAGCACTCGGGATCCACCGAGCGACAAGCGGTCCGATACGCTCCCAGGGCATCCGACTCTTCTGGCTCCGCCGTTGCAGCGCGCGGGACCAGTGCCAGACGACTTGGGCCCGAAAGCTTTGCAGACTATCGATGTTGCCGGGCACCGCATGGTAGTTGAAGTAGCCTTGTACAACGGACCTCAACCACCTCCCGACTTCGGCCACTGGTTCGTGCCAGCGCCGTCGAAGCTCCTCCCGTACGGCTTTGAGTTTTGCTGAGAGTCGCTTACGGATAGTCTTGCGATCGACCGAGAAGCCGCCGGTTTTCTGGTTTTTCGCGCAGATGTGCGTGAACCCCAGAAAATTGAACGTCTCCGGCTTGCCCTCGCCTCGCCGCTTTCGGTCTTCGGCTGCGAAGCGCCCGAACTCAATCAGGCGTGTTTTATCCGGGTGCAGTTCCAACCCGAACTTTCGCAGGCGCTCCTTCCATTCCTGGAGGAAGCGCGCGGCATCGGCTCGTTGCTCGAATCCCATGACGATATCATCCGCGTACCGCACGATTATGACGTCGCCAGTAGCGCGGTGTTCTCGCCAGTGTTGGGCCCAGAGGTCGAAAGCGTAATGCAGATACACATTCGCGAGCAGCGGTGACACTACCGCCCCTTGCGGAGTACCCACTTCCGTTTTCGCCCAGACCCCTTCCTCCGATACTCCAGCCCTGAGCCACTTTCGGATCAGGCGGAGTATTCTTCGGTCGGCGATTCGGTGCTCGATGAATTTGCCCAACCATTCGTGCGAAATTGATCCGAAGAAGTCACGAATGTCGGCATCAAGCACCCAGTTCACTTTCTTCCGTATGAGTCCTACCCAGAGCGCGTCCAGCGCTTGATGCTGGCTTCGCCCGGGACGGAACCCATAAGAGAACCCCAAGAAGTCCTCTTCATAGATCTGGTTGAGGACCGTGACCACTGCGTATTGGACGATCTTGTCCTCCAGGGCTGCAATGCCCAAGAGTCGTTGTCGTCCGTCCGCTTTGGGGATGAAGGCTCTCTTGGAAGGTTGCGCTCGATACGTTCCCTGGTGTACTCGACTGTGTAAGTCCTGCAGTCGTTTATCCAGGTCTGTTTCGTATTCCTTCCACGTGACTCCATCCACTCCGGGTGCAGCATCTCGCTGCAATGCGTAGAAGCTGTCCAGTAACAGTGGAACCGTCACATGATGGAGTAGCGCCGTGAACCGTGTCTTCCTTCCCTGTTTAGCTGCTCCTCGCACACCGAGCAAGCCGCTCGACGCGTTGATCCAACTCTGAGTCTGGGACGCGGTCGTCTGCTCGATGTTCTCTTTGGTCGGTCGCCTTCCCTCCATGCCCTCCGCTAACGGTTTCCCGCTTTTGTTCGGGCACTTCGTCGGTACTGTACGACCGTCCGACTCCCCAGCAACGTGCATGTTGGACTTCTGGTTCACGACCTTCTCCAACCGGCCCGCTCACGAAGTCGTGGCGGGCGTTGCTGGGGTCTCCCGGTTCTCGCGCGTGGAGTTTCCATGCATGCTTGGGTTCTCTGACTGCGCGGAACCCTTTGGAAGCTCACGTTGGCGCTTCCATCGGTATGGCCTTCCGTCTCGGTGGACGACGTCGGCATTCCGGATCCACTTATTTCGCAGCTCGATGTCCCGCCTGCATGTGCCCCTGTCAACGCTTCACGCCCAGCCTTGCGACTGGCCACGCATGACTCGGGGTCAGGATGGCTCGCTATGCCTTTCCTGCGTGACTCTTTCATTCACTACTCCACACCGATTTGTTACCGGCGCACCCACCGGACATGCGGGTCCGCATCCGGCGGTTCAGAGGGTTATGCTGGACCGTCAAGCAAGGAAGGAAGTCCAAGCGAGGCGAAGTAAGCATTGGGGAGCGCGACGGCCAGCGCGAGACTGTTAGCCAAGCGCCATGGACC
>DATJOO010000095.1:0-77418 GCA_035506955.1 Verrucomicrobiia bacterium | reverse complement strand
GCTATTTCGGCGTCTCAAATCCAAGCTGAGACACTACCTCAAATTCTTTTTGCTGCCATCCAAGCGGGATGTTTTGCTATAAGCGGGTGATGATCCGCCTATTCGCCGGTTGATTCTCCGGCGAGATTATGTCGAATTGATTGATTTACCGCTGTCCGAAGACGGATTTGGTCACGAGACCGGACGCTTTCGGCTCGCCCCCATGAGTAGAACGCAAGACACCGCACACAACTCGGAGCCGGATGTTTCTGTGGAACGTGTCGTGCTGACTGCTGCAGCTCGACGAACGAACGACGTGGTTCTACGAAGCAGTAGGCAGCAGTAAAGGCATGGTGAACCCGACGCCCGGAGCGGGACAAGTTTATATGACGACCAAGCGTGACGGCCAAGGGAATCTGCTGCGCGCCGACAAGACGTACAAACTACACATTCCAAAAGATGTCCCGGTTGGTCAGTTCTGGTCTCTCACTCTCTATAGTGAGAACACCCGGCGGGCCTACGACAATGGGGGCACAGAGATACGCAGTGCAAGCTTGGACAGCAGAATGCACGACCTAAAGAAAAATCCTGATGGGAGCGTCGACTTGTACGTCGGCGCAAAAGCCCCAGCTGGATATGAGAGCAATTTCATGAAAACGGTCGATGCCGATGGTTGGTTCGTCTATTTTCGCCTCTACGCTCCGTTGCAACCATTTTTTGACAAGACCTTTGGGTTGTCCGACTTCGAGATCGTTAATTGAATCTGCATAGGTCTGCCGTGAGTTTGCTTCAAGGCGAGCGCTAACGGCCTTCTCCAGATTTTCCTTCGAGGAGTTGTTGCCGATTGCAGGGAAATTACTTCTTTTCGGCGCGGGTGCGGATGAGCTTGGCGGCGGAGGTACGCAGGGTTTCGGGAACGTTCTTGTTCATGGAGAGGCGCTTGAGGTCAGCGGCGTTGAGCATGGGCAACATGTGCAGGGTTACGTCCAGTGGGCACTTGGCATTGTTCATCAGGTTGCGCACGACCACATAGTTTTTGCGGAAAGTACGGTTGCCGGCCATCAGGCGGAGAATTTCGTCCGTAAGACTGGCCATGGATGCGAAGGCTTCCACTTCCTGGTCGGTGAGACGCGGAGATTGCAAAACGGCGCGCTGCACTACCTTGTTGGCATCGCGGATGAGTGTGCGGCGCGCGTCCGAACCCCCTTTCATCGCGAACTGTACACGCTGGGCCACGGTCATCCGGCCGATTTGCTGCAGCAAGGTCTGGCGGCGTTGTGGATCGGGTTCAGCCTCCGCAGCCGCGTCGGCGAGATGCTTCAGATCGTCGGAAACTTCGGTGCTGGCCAATTCCTTCAAAGTGTTTTTTTGATCGGCAGTAAGGTGAGGCGAGCGTTCCAGGGCGGTAGCCAAGGCGTGGGAAGCGGAGACGCGGTCCAGTTCGTCCATAAGATCTTGGACCTGCGACGAGGTAAGCACCGATATCAACGGCACCAGGTGTTCTCCCGCGCAATTGCGATTGGCGAGCATGGCTTCCACTACGGTGGGCTGCTTGCTCAGATTTTTGCCGGCATAGGCAAACAAGGCCGGGAGCGCACTGTCGCGCTTGATGGCATCGACGAAATATTCGGTTGGCAAGGTAAGAAGAGATTCGCCGGCGCGTTCGGCGATGATATCGTCCGGATCGTGGCTCAAAACCGCGAGGATTTCGGCGCGTTCCGACGGGGGAATGTGCGCACCACCGGCTCCGCAGACGGCGAGCTTTCGTTCGCGCGGCACGCGGCCATGGCGCAAATCTTCCAGCACTTCAGGGCTTAGTGTCTCCACCGGATGTCTGCCTCAAATCGTTACGACTTAGTTTTATTGTACCGGACGAACCGGGCAGTCCAAGCGGAGGCATGGCTTGCCCGTTCAATTCCAGCAACACCGCACCAGAGTCGGCAGCGGTAACTTCAAAGCCCTGGTCGGCCAAAAAATGAAGGCTTTTTCCAGGTTGGATCTCGTCGTAAAAGGCGACGCGGTCATCGGCAAGAACGAGCAGGTGGGTCGCCGCACTCGCGGAAACGAGAAGCTCGAGAGGCCCGGATGAGGAGCCAGAAGCCTGGCTCTTCTGCGGGGAAGGCAAAGCGGAGGACGAGGGAGCGACGGACGAGGCAGGTTGTAAGAGTGCGGGCGGTGGAATTGGCGCGGAGGAGTCTGGTGACGCAGGCAGAGGTGCAGCGGGTGCACTGGCGGCCGGCGGCGCTTTCGCTCCACGGTGCACGGCAAAATGTTTCCAAGCAAAAATCGCGCCGACCACAATCGCGGCTAACAGGAGGAGAGTGATCAGGATGCCGACGACAGATCTCCACCTGGAGGGCGATTCCATTTTTTGTTTCGGTTCGGGTGGATTAGTGGAGGCAACTTGCGCGCCGTGCGCCAGGTCGTACTCGCCGAGCAGCACTTCCTCGTCGAGTCCGAGATAGCGGGCAATGGAACGGACAAAACCTCGATTAAAAACGCCGCCGGGAAGCTTCTCCCATTCTTCATTTTCCAGGGCTTCCAAAAAACGAGGACCGATGCGAGTGGCGGAGGTGATTTCTTCCAGCGTCACCTCGCGCAGTTCCCGTTCGCGTTTCAGCCGTTCTCCGAAAGTGCCCCTGGCCATGCCCTCTGCTCGTAGTGAACCAGTGTAACAGCAGTTGGCAGAATCGCATGTGTTGGCGGCAATAGCTGAGTGCTATTTGGGAGCGTTCTGAACCGGATACATTTTCTGAAATTCGGGATCGTCGTGAAGGAGAGCGAGATCCGGATCGCGGCGGGCCCAGGTGGAATCCTTGAAGCCGGCTTCCCATGCTGAGCGCAAAGTGTCGATGGCTTCCTTCTTTCGATTGAGCATGGCATAAGTACATGCGGCGTTATAGAGGATGGAAGCTTCGTTAGCGCGCAAGGTCAAGGCGAGCTGCAGTTCCTTCAGGGAGTCGTCCACGCGGCCCAGTTCGGCATAGTCGGTGGCGAGCAGGATGCGAGCACGCGCGTCTTCCGGCACCTGCTTGAGATGATTTTCCAGAGCGGCCATGCGGCGCATCAACAGGTTACGATAAGCGTCTCTCTTGCCGAGAGCTCCAAGGGCGTTGGCAATCGGAATATACACGTTGTAATCTTCCCCGCTAACTTCCAAGGCAGTTTCCGTAGCATCGGCCACTTCTTGATAGCGTCCAGCCGAGAAGAGCGCACGGCACAGGAGATAGTAGGCGCCTTCGCAATCGCGTTTACGCTCAATGGCCTTTTGCACCATACGCACGGCTTCGTCGTGAAGGTCGGTGGCATACAAGACCCATGCTTGGCTGACTTGGACTTCTGGCAGGTCCCAGCGAAGCGCGACGGCGTTGCCGGAAGCATTGCGAGCACGCTCGACCCAAATGGCATCTCGGCTGTAGTTGCAGTAAAACATGGCGCACGCGTTGGCGCACGCGGCATAGGCGAGAGCGAAACTGGGATCCATGGCTACAGCGTTTTCGAACATCTGCAGCGCAAATTCGAGATCCTGCCGTGTTTGGCGCCGGGCATAGCGCTTTCCGCGGAGATAGAGATCGTAAGCCTGCAGATTTTCGGTGGGTTTGACGGCGAGGGCTTCGAGTTCCTGCGGGGATAGCGTGACGCGTAAAGCCTCGGCGATTTTGCGGGCGATTTCATCCTGAACTTCGAAGACGTCCTTCATTTCCCGGTCGTAGCGTTCGCTCCACAACGGAAAATCCGTGCCGGTGTCGACCAGTTGCGTGGTGATGCGCAAACGATTGCCGGAACGCCGCAAAGTTCCGGTCAAAACGTAAGCCGCACCAAGCTGCTGGCCAATCTGGGCGGGAGTGACCTGCTTATCGCGAAAGGCGAGGACCGTGGGGCGAGAAAAGGTATTGAGGCCGCGAATTTTGGAGAGTTCGGTGATGATGTCTTCCGTGATGCCGTCCCGGAGATATTCGTCTTCGTGAACGCCACTCAGGTTTTCGAAGTAGAGCACCGCGATCGATTTGGTGGATGATTTGGCGGGGCCGGGCCGGGTGTCGTGCAATTCCGCAGCGCGCTTGCTACCGGAGTCGAGATCGCGCTTGAGACGATTGAGGTCGGTTTTCAGTTCCGTGGCAGATTGGCACCGCAAGCTGCGATCTTTTTCCAACAGCTTTGAAAGGATCCGGCCAAGCTCCTGGGGAAGCGCAGGATTCACTTCCACGACTGCCTGGGGATCGCGATTCAGAATAGCATCGAAGATAATTGCGGAAGTATCTCCACGAAATGGAAGGACAGCGGTGGCCATTTGATACAAGACGGTTCCCAACGAAAACAAGTCGGTGCGAGCATCTACGAACTGGCCACGAGCCTGTTCGGGCGACATATAAGTCACCGTGCCCACGGCCGCCCCCGGCGAGGTCAGGCCGGAGGCGATCATGGTGTCGTCCATACTCGAGGGCGAGGAACCAGAGTCAGGGATCTGCGATCGATCGATTTTCGCCAGCCCGAAGTCCAGGATCTTAATTTGGCCACGGTCGGTTAGAAACAGGTTGGCGGGTTTGATATCGCGATGAACGATGCCCTTGGCGTGCGCCGATTCGAGCGCGTCTGCAATCTGGATCGCGAAAGGTAAAAGCTTTTCGATGGGAAAGGGATTACGAGTCATGACTTGGCTGAGCGTCTGACCTTCCAGCAACTCCATCACGATGAAATGCTGTGAATCGAGTTGATCGATGGCATGGATCGTGCAGATGTTGGGATGATTCAGTGACGATGCGGCACGCGCTTCGCGTTGAAATCGTTCGATCAACTGCGTGTCCTGGGCCATGCGATCAGGGAGGAATTTCAGAGCGACGCGGCGACCCAGGCGGGAATCTTCGGCTTCATAGACTACCCCCATGCCGCCACTGCCGAGCTTTCGAGTGATCTTGTAGTGCGAAATAGTTTGGCCAAGCAGAGCATCGGACGAGGGCATAGGCACCTGATACTAGAATGGGCATCTCGCGACGGTCAAGTTGCGGGTGAGGGATGCCGAAAAGGTTACGCCTGTACTACGTGGCGGTTGCGTAGGATTTTGCGAGGTGCATATACTGACCGGGACTGGTAGGGGAAGGTGTGTACGCTCGAGCGCATGAGAGTTCGTAAAGGTAGTGGTTTTCCCATCAAGCGGAGCAATGTGCTTTCGTGAGCCTTGACGAAATCAAGCAATTTCCCGCCGTGGAACGCCGACGCAATCCGGCGGGCCTACCCGGGGAAAGACGAGAAGCTGGGGAAGTCGCGGTCTTCCAAGAGTTGGGGAAGGCGCTGACTTCGTCGTTGCAGCTCGACCAAGTACTGCGAACGATCATGGAGAAGATTGACGAGTTTCTGCGGCCGGATAACTGGTCGTTGCTGTTGCTGGACGAGGCCAAGCAGGAATTGTATTTCGAATTGGCGGTGGGCAAAGCTTCGCAAGCGTTGAAGGATGTACGCATCAAGCTGGGCCAGGGTATAGCGGGCTGGGTGGCGCAACACGGCGAAGTGGTAATCGTGCCGGACACCACGAAGGACACGCGGTTCTTCGGAAAAGTCGACGAAAAAACGAAGATGGAGACGCGGTCGATTGTAGCCGTGCCGGTGAAATTCCGGGAAAACTGCCTGGGTGTGATTGAGTTGATCAATTGTGTTGGTGTCGAGGGATTTGACCCGCGGGATTTGAAGCTGCTGGAAGCACTGTCAGACTTTGCCGCGATCGCGCTGGAAAATGCGCGACACGTGAAGCGCATCCACGAACTGACCATCAAGGACGATTGTACTTCGCTTTACAACGCGCGCCACATGGGGTTCATTCTGGACACGGAGATTTACCGCTCGCAGCGCTACAACTACGAATTCTCCATTGTGTTCATCGACCTGGACCACTTCAAGCAGGTGAATGACACACACGGACATTTGGTGGGTTCGCGCCTACTGGCCGAGATGGGCGAAGCGCTCAAGACCAATTGCCGGTTGATCGATTTTGCGTTTCGTTACGGCGGCGATGAATTTGTAATATTGCTGCCGCAAACTTCGAAGGAAAACGCCATCAACGTGGCGCGCCGATTGCACAAGTTGATTCGCGAAACGGTTTGGTTGAAGAATGAAGGGCTGAATATTCAGATTACGCCTAGTGTGGGACTGGCAGCGTACCCTGTGGATTCCAAGACGAAAGAGGGTTTGCTGCATTTGGCGGACGAAGCGATGTATTTGGTGAAGAACACCAATCGCGACAATGTCGCTGCGGCCAATGTTGGAATTTTGCCTGCGCAACCCGGCGTCGAAGCCGCGGGTGGATAAACGGAAGTCATCCGGCACCAGCGATCCGCGATCTGGAAGCTAAACTCCCCCAGTTCTCGACCTAGACGACGAACAATCTGCTGAAAGTTCACACTTAAGCCCCTGACGTGCAGGGGTTGAGGATTGCGATTAAACTAGCGGTATGAAAAGAAGTGAAGCCGCCCGTTATTCGCGCTGGTCGGCATTGACCGCCTTGGCGCTGGCAATCGTGACCGGCGGGATTTACCTGCATCGGAATTGGGTGGCGCACGTCGAGCGGACCAAGGCGCCGCCTCCGCTGACCGCCGATCAAGAACGCCAGTCCATCGGGTTGACGGTTTCTAAAAATGAAGGCGACCGTACCATCTTCACTGTGAAAGCATCGAAATCGACCGACCTACGGGGCCAAGACATCAGCTTGCTGGAAGAAGTGAACGTAACGGTATTCGGCAAACTGGGCGACAGGCACGACGTGATCCACACCCACAGTTGCCGGTATGCCAAGGCGAGCGGGGCCATCGAATGTAGTGGCGAGGTGGTGTTTGATCTACAAACTGCGGCGGATGCCGAACGCGCGAAGAATGACAAAACCTTCAAGCCGAACGTAATTCACGTGGAAACCAGCGGGGTGACCTTCAATGAAAGGTTGGGTCGCGCGGAGACGGCCCAGTCCGTGACGTTTACGCTGCCAAATGGATTTGGCGAAGGTGTAGGAGGCACGTACCTGTCGGAAGACGGGGTATTGCGGCTGGAAAAAGATGTTAGCGTAACGCTGCATCAGATGGGGGCACTGGCACTAGGGAAGAATCAAAACGCAGCAGCTTCCGACGTGGTGTTGCGCGGCAGCAGCATGGAGATGGGCAAGCAATCACGGAAAGTCGTGCTTGCGGGGCCAGCCACGGCAACTACCAACACACAGGAATTGACCGCCGGACAAATGACCATGCTGCTGGACACGCAGAACCGCGCGCAGACGATGATCGCCGAGCCGGGCCCTTTGAATCAGACACCGCAAGTGGTGTCCCACGGAAAGTTAGGACCGACCGGTTCTGGGACGCTTTGGGCGGACTTGCTCACCGCGCACTTGGCCCCGGAAGGCTGGGTCCGCACCATCGATGCTCAGGGCAATGTGCGGGGTAAGTCGGACACTGGGGAAATGCAAGCCGAAAACGCGCACGTCGAAATGTATCCGCGGGTGAATCAGACGAAGTCGGTCACTCTAAACGGTAATGTACACGTAAAGCAGCGCGACCCCAAGACGCAAACCGCCCGAAACCTGGCTACTGCGGTTCTCCAGATGAATTTTGCGGGTGGCAAAGCGGGGGAGCCTAACCCGATGCAGCACGCGGAAACGCTCTCACGCGGCACGATGGAGTGGACCGATACGGACAATTCGCAGTCCAAGCTGGCTGCGGACAAGTTGGCGGTCGATTTTGCTCCGGCAACCGGTAAAGCAAAGGACATGGTGGCAACCGGAAACGTGCAAACCGAGAGGAAACTGGAAGGGCGGCCGACGCAGACCGCGACCGCGACAAATGGAGATGCGCAACTGGATGCCGGTGGGTCGTGGACACTTATTAACTTGCACGGAAATGTTCACTTGAAGGACGGTGACCGCAGAGCGGAGTCTCAGAAGGCGTTGTTTACGCGCAACCCGCAAACCACGGTGTTGACCGGGCAGGCCATTGCGCGCGACGAAAGCAGCGAGACGCGCGCGGCAAAGATCACCTTTAATCAGGACACCGGCGATATTCAGGCGGAAGGCAAAGTGCGCTCAACCGATTACGGCAATAGCAAAGACCGTATTCACTTGAGCCCGCAGCCCTCGCACGTGATCGCGGAAAATATGTTGGGAAATTCGAAGACGGGCCGGGCGCTGTATACCGGTCACGCACGTTTGTGGCAGGGGCAGTCGGTGCTGGAGGCCGATTCGATTGAGTTGTTGAGAAACACCCGAGTTTTGAACGCGAAGGGCAACGTGCGGGGCGTATTCCCGAAGGCGGAGAATGACGGTAGTACCAACGCTGGCGCCGGTAAGAGCAAGAAGACCCCAGCAAAACCGAATGCGAGCAGCAGCGCGCCCGCGAAGACGTGTTCGACACAAGACACTAAGAGTAAAGATGACGCCACCAAGGACAACGTCGTGGTGTGGCACGTTTCCTCGGATACTCTGACGTATTGGGATACGGAGAACCGCGCGCGCCTGGAGAAGAATGTCTTGGTCCAAACGGAAAATGAACGGATGAAAGGGCCGGCCCTGGATCTGTACTTCACGCGCGAGGGTGGCGATGAGCATAATGGCACGTTAGGTGCGTCGAAGATCAGCCGGGCGGTAGGCACTGGCGGCGTGGAAGTGGTGCAAGGCGACAAGCGAGGCACGGCGGAGAAGGGTGTGTACACCGCAGACGATGATCGCTTCGTGCTGAGTGGCGGAACTCCGACGCTTTATGATGCAGACGGTGGGATCACCACAGGGCGTGAATTGACCTTCAATTTTGCGGATGATACGATCATCGTGGATTCGGGGAATGGTCCGCGCACGTTGACCCGTCACCGAGTTCAAAGGTAAACAAGGGACCGCCCAGCGATCCCGCGTGACAGCGGAATGCCTACACTCCAAGGCGTCGATCTCAGTAAGTCCTACCGGGGACGCAAGGTAGTCGATAACGTCGAACTCGAAATTGCCCAAGGAGAAGTTGTAGGACTGTTGGGTCCGAACGGGGCCGGCAAGACCACCACGTTCTACATGATATTGGGACTGGCTAGGCCGGACTCGGGCCGGGTGATGCTGAACGGTGAAGAGATCACGGATTTACCAATGTACTTGCGGGCCCGCAATGGGATCAGTTATCTCCCTCAGGAACCCTCAGTATTTCGGCAACTTACCAGTGAAGAGAATTTATTGGCAGTGCTAGAAACGCTGCCGCTGACGCCCGAGCAGCAACGCGACCGGTTGGAAGAATTGCTGGCCCAAATGGGATTGGAAACCGTAAGGCACAGCAAAGCATATATGCTGTCCGGTGGAGAAAGAAGACGGCTCGAGATCGCGCGGTCGTTGACGCTGCAGCCTTCCTTCATCCTGCTCGATGAACCGTTTTCGGGTATCGATCCGTTGACGGTGAAGGACTTACAGGATTTGATCCGAGAACTCAGCCGCTCCGGTATTGGAGTATTGATCACGGATCACAACGTGAGAGAGACTTTGAGCGTGACGGATCGCGCGTACATCGTAAATCATGGGAAAATCATGAAGAAGGGTACGCCGGATGAATTGAGTGGTGATCCTGAAGTGCGGCGTGTGTATCTAGGGGATAACTTCCGGCTGAATTAGGTCTATTCTTAGACCTAGGAATACAGAGAATGGGTTGGCAGGGACTCAAACTGAATCTCCGTGTGGCGCAGAAGCAGATTCTGACGCCCGGGTTGGTACAGATGGTCAGCGTGCTGGCGCTGAACCGCCTGGAACTGCGCGAAATGATCAACCAGGAGATGATTGCGAACCCGGTCCTGGAAGAACTCAGCGAAGAGCCCACCGCCACCGACAATTACAGCGACGAGACCTTCCTCAAGAACGAAACCGAAAAGGTTCCCGAAAAGCCCGAGGCCAATCCCTTCGATGAATTCGATGTGGGGACTTTCTTCAATCAGTATCTGGATACGGGTGGAGACGGCGGGCAGTCGCAAGAGCGCGAAATCTCCGAACGGCCCTCCTTCGAGAAGTTTTTGTCCTCTCCCGCGGGGCTGACCGATCACCTCACGTGGCAATTGAGCGTGACGATCTGTTCGGACGCGGTCCGGGAAATCGCGGAGAACATCATCGGAAATCTGGATGAGAACGGGTATCTGACCGCGTCGATCGAAGAATTGGCGCAGGAAGGCAAGTATTCTCAGGATGATCTTGAGGATGCCGTAGCCGTGGTGCAGGATTTTGACCCCATTGGAGTGGGCGCGCGGGACTTGCGCGAGTGCCTATTACTGCAACTGAAAGCATTCGATCCGCAGAACACCTTGGCGCAGCAAGTCGTTTCCGATCACCTGAAGCAAGTGCAGGCCAACCAGCTCAAAGAGATAGCAAGGGCGCTGAACCGGCCAATGGACGTGGTGAAGCATGCCATCGATGCGATCAAGAAACTCGATCCACGACCGGGGCTGCGCTACAACAAGACCGAGCCGCGGCTGGTCGAGCCGGATGTCTATTTCCGGAAGGTGGATGACCAGTGGCAAGTCTTCCTGAACGAAGACGATATGCCTCAATTGCGGTTGAGTCCCACCTACCGCCGGTTATTGGTGCGCGACGCCGCCGATAAGGATGTGCGCAACTACGTGAAGGAACGCTTCACCGCGGCGATTCAGCTGATGAAGAATATTGAACAGCGCAAGCACACGATTCTGCGGGTGTGCCAGTCGATCATCGCGCGGCAAGGTGAATTTCTGGATCACGGGCCGGACGCGCTGAAACCCATGATGATTAAAGAAGTGGCGGAAGAGGTGGGGGTGCACCCGTCCACGGTGAGTCGCGCGGTGGCCAGCAAGTACGCGCATACACCCCAAGGGGTGATTGAATTGCGCTCGTTCTTCAGCGAAGCCGTCAATGGACCAGAGGGCGGGGGAATGTCGCTCCAGACGCTGAAACGCTTGGTAAAGAAAATGATCGACGAGGAAGATACCGCGAAGCCGCTGACCGATGAACAGATTGCCAAGAAGTTGGAAGAAAATGGGATCCACGTTACCCGGCGCACCGTAGCGAAATATCGGGAAGATATGAGAATCCCGAGTACGCACCAGCGCCGCGTCAAGAATTGAGCTCGCCCAATACCGTGAAGCGCGCAAAGAGCAATTCACGCAGACCGCAAAATCCAGGCAGACAACTCGTTATCCTTACGGGACTTTCCGGGTCCGGCAAAAGCACGGTCCTCAAGGCGTTCGAGGACATGGGCTACTACTGCGTCGATAATCTGCCCGTGGATTTGATTCCGATTTTCGCGGAACTGCACGCGGCCAGCGAAGGGGACATGCGGCGTGCGGCGTTGTTAGTGGACGCGCGCGAAGGGTTACAGCTTGCGAATCTGCCCGGCCTACTGAAGCACCTGCGGCGCGACCATCCGATTGTGCTGGTGTACATCGAAGCGCACGAGGATGCGTTGCTGCGGCGCTACAGCGAGACGCGGCGGCCGCATCCCTTGGGAAAAGATTATTCCGTGCGAGAAAGTTTGCGACAGGAAGAAGTACTAATGCAGCCCATCCGCAAACTGGCGGACGTGGTGATCGATACGACGCAATTCAATGTGCATGAATTGCGGCACTTCGTGAATGAGCGTTTTAAAACGGAGAGCAAACGGCCGTTGTTGGTTTCCCTGGTCAGTTTTGGCTATAAGTTTGGCGTGCCAACAGACGCGGATTTGATGTTCGACGTGCGTTTTCTGCCCAATCCGCATTTTGTGCCGAAGCTGCGGCGGTATACGGGCAAGGACCTCAAGGTTAAGCGCTACATCCAGTCATTTCCTCAGACCGGAGAATTCCTGCGCCGCATGCAGAGTCTGCTGACCTACCTGATTCCTCACTACATCGAAGAGGGCAAGAGCTATCTGACGATTGCATTCGGCTGCACCGGGGGTAAGCACCGCTCGGTGATGATGGCCGAGTGGATGATGCACGCGCTAGCGAAAAAGGGCCTTGCGACCCGCGCGTTGCATCGCGACATCGATAAGTAAGCGCGCGACACCCGTCAGCTCGCTTTTTTCCAATACACACCGCTCTGATCGATGGCCGTCACCGGAGTGGTTATGCCATTACTGACTCGAAAATCCTCTACCGCAGTGCGGCAAGACTCGAGAACGCCGTAATCATCGACAATCACGAAACCGCCAGGCGAAAGTTTCGGGTACAGGCATTGCAGTGCATCCATCGTGGAAGAGTACATGTCGCCGTCCAATCGCAGAATGGCCAGGTGTTCGATGGGCGCGCTGGGCAGCGTATCCTTGAACCAACCTGGCAAGAAGCAGACGCGTTCATCCAATAAATCGTAGCGCGCGAAATTGGCTTTTACCTGGTCCAGTGAGACGCCCAATTGGTCTTTTTTCTTGTAGTGGCGGTCGCCCTGGTCCTGCAAATAGCGCCCGTCGGGCTTGGGCAAGCCTGCAAAAGAATCCGCTGCCCAGACGCGCCGGACATTGTCGTGATAAGCCTGCAGGGTGGCGCGCATGAAGATGCAAGCGCCCCCACGCCATACGCCGGTCTCAATGAAATCGCCAGGGACGTTTTCCTGCAGGACCTCGCGGATGCAGGAATGCAAATTATCCAAGCGCTTCAGCCCGATCATAGTCTCGGCTTCGGCCGGCCAATCGCGGCCTTCTTCGCGGCGCCCGGGATCGACGTTCGCTTTGCGAAATAGCCAGTAACCCCGCTTTTCCAGAAATGCGGCGATGGAGGGATAAGCAAACCAGTGCCAATGCTTGATGGTGAGCGGGGGACGATGGACCGGCTTGTAAGTCTCGGGGAAAATGGATCGCGTCAGGCACTTCTTTATGAGATCCAGATAAAGTTCTGCGGCGGTCGGTTCGGTTTTCATTCGATTTGGTATCCCTCAGTATAGGGCAACTGTTTTCCGCGGAAAACGACGGCACGGTAGGGCCCGCCCGGCCAGCAAGGGTACAATCAAAGAAGTTCCCCATGACTTTCAATTCTGAGCCAACAGCCGGTGCGGCAGTGGACATAGCGTTCATCACTGTCAACTACAACACCCTGGGACACGTGAAGCAGCTAACCCATTTTTTCGCGACTCTGGATGTGCCATTTGCATTTTCTTTCACCGTGGTCGACAACGATTCGAAGGATGGATCGCAGGAGTTCCTCAAGTCTGCCGCCGGTGTGCACTATCTCCAAACAGGCGGAAATATCGGTTACGGGCGAGCGATCAATCGCGGCGTTGCCGCAACCGAGAGCAAGTACGTTTGTGTAACCAACACGGATGTAATCTTGAACCGAGAAGCCCTTGTCGCGCTTTGGCGCTTCCTGGAGGCGCATCCCGACGTAGGGGTTTGCGCTCCGCGAATCACCTATGAGGATGGACGAGACCAGGGCATGCTCTTTCATCCTTCACTTTTCGCTCATTACGCCCATTGGTACGCCAAGACCTTGGTGCGCCACGCCAAACAACAGTTAGCGAAGGCCAACCAGCCCGTCCAGGTGCACGGTGTTTCGGGCGCATTTTTCTTCATTCGAAGATCGGTGATTCCGTCACCAGAGTTGTTCGACGAAGACTTTTTCTTTTTCCATGAAGACACCGCACTGGCGCACAGCCTGAAAAATCGTGCGGTGAGCTGTTTCATCTTGCCGGACGTGCGCATTGTCCATATCGGGGGTCAATCCCGTTCGGAGGATTCCGTCGGATCCTTCTATGAGAGCAAGTATCTGTACCTGGAAAAGTTCTATGGCTCGTTTCATGCCCGGGCGGTGTATTTCGTGGATCGCGCGCGGATTTTTCGCAAATGGATCTTTTATTCTCTGCTCGCGCCGCTGACTCCGTCGGAGCGCATCAGGTCTAAGGAGCGCTATTACAAGGCGGCTTGGAACACCGTTCGTGCGAAATAAGCGGCGGTGAGTTTGAAAAGTGGTCACGGTGCTGTCATGCTGGATTGACAGGCAGATAGACCGACGCATAGCGTACTGAGCAAAAAACGAGCGTATTGGGGTAATAGTGGCTGCGATCATTTCGCCACAATTGAAGCGGTTGCTGGGCTATACGAAGCCATACTTGCTACGGCTTTTCGTGGGTGTATTGCTGGTAGCCTTTGTGGCTGCGGCCGAAGCCATCATCGGCTTCATGATCAAGCCGGCGATCGATTACGTTCTGGATCCGGTGAAGTTCGGATCAAGTTTACCGTTGGTAAAGCTGCCGTGGAACGGTCACGAAATCTATCTCAATAAGTTTTTCCCCCCGAGCATTCATAACGTGTGGACAATTTTCGCCATTACCTTGCTGGTTTTGTATGCATGCAAGGCCATCGCCGAATACCTGGGCATGACGGAAATCGAACGCGTCGGTTTGTCCGCGACCATGGACCTGCGTAACGACTTCTACGCCAAGGTCATCAAGCAGCCCATGGGATTTTTTCAGCACAATCCCACGGGTCGCATCATTTCCATCGCTATCAATGATGTGGACCGGGTGCGCTTTGCGCTGAGCGACTATCTGGCCGATTTGTTCATGAAAAGCTTCACCTTCGTAGCATTTGTGGCGGCCATGCTGATCCTCGACTGGCGACTGGCGTTGGCCACCACCATCTTGCTGCCGGCCGTGGTCCTTCCCGTAAACAAGCTGGGGCGAAAGATCCGCTTGTCGGCGGAAAAGAGCCAAACGCGGTTGAGCGACTTGAGCCAGATCCTGGAAGAGACCGTCAGCGGCAACCGCATCGTAAAAGCGTTTGGCATGGAGGATGTGGAAGTTAAGAAATTCCGCGAGGTGTCGCGGCGGTTGTTACGCGAAAATATGCGCTGGGTACGGGCGGCAGTGCTCACTTCGCCTTTGATGGACTTGGTCAGCGCAGTCGTGATTCCAATGCTGTTGTGGTACGCCCGCGTGCAGATTCAGCACCACCAAATCACGTTGGGCGGCTTCATCTCGTTCCTGTACGTGATGTTTAACGCTTACATTCCCCTGAAGCGTATGGGCTACGTGTATCAGCAGTTCCAGGCGGCACAGGGCGCCAGCGTGCAGGTGTTCGCGTATCTGGACCGTGAAGAGGAAGTGATCGACCAGAAGGGCGGGCAGATCCTGACCGGCGTTTCGCGCGAGATTTCGTTCGATGACGTTACCTTCACCTACGAATGCGACAGCGCGCCGGTCCTCGAACATGTGAGTTTCAAAGCCAGAAGAGGTGAAGTGATTGCGCTGGTGGGTTTGAGCGGAGCGGGAAAAACCACGCTGGTGAATCTTATTCCGCGATTCTACGAAGTGACCGGTGGAAGCATTCAAATTGACGGCAGCGATTTGCGAGACATGAGCCTGCGTTCCTTGCGGAATCAAGTGGCCATGGTGACGCAGGAAAACATCCTGTTCCACGACACGGTGAAGAGCAATATTTGTTACGGGATGGGCGATGTGCCGCAAGGGAAAGTGGAGGAGGCCGCCCGTGCCGCGCTGGCGCACGATTTCATTCTGGACCTGCCCAACGGTTACGATACGGTGATTGGGGAACGCGGAACACGCTTGAGCGGCGGCCAGCGGCAGCGGATTGCGATTGCGCGCGCGATCCTGAAAGATGCGCCGATTTTGATTCTGGACGAGGCCACTTCGGAACTGGATTCCGAATCCGAACAGTATGTACAGAGGGCTTTGGGAAATTTGATGGTTGGCCGTACCGTCTTTGTAATCGCGCACCGCTTGGGTACAGTGCGGAAAGCCGATAAGATTCTAGTGTTGGAAGAAGGACAGATCCGAGAGAGCGGCACCCATGCGGAGCTGTTGGCCAATGGCGGAAGCTACGCGCGATTGCATGAGCTGCAATTTGCGTATGAAGAAATGCTGACGCCGGTGGAACTGCCGAATCCCAAGGGAACCAGGTCCAGCGAGGAAGGATGAGCGCAAGAAGCACCAGCGAAGTGAGCACCACGACAACAAACAAGGCCGAATGCCGCTCGATGACCGGATACGCCATGGTCCGCGGCGACTATCAAGGTTGGGCGGTTCGCGTAAGCGTGAAAAGCGTGAACCACCGGTTTCTGGATGTGAAGCTGCGCATTCCGGATTCCTTGGAGCCCTACGAACACCGCTTGCGTCAAACAATACGCGGCAAAATCCACCGTGGACACGTGGACGTGCACGTCAGCATGGACCCCAGCGAAACCGCTCCGGTGCATGTGAACCGCGCGCTGCTCAACGCTTACGTCAGCGCCGCTGTGGAATTGCGAGACCAGTCCGGCGGTAAGGCGGAATTGGATACTGTAGCCCTGCTGCGTCTGCCCGGCGTAATTACCGGGTTGGCGTCTGCGCTGCCCGAAACCGAAGAAGAACAAGAAGAACTCGGTAAAGCCCTGGACAAGTTTTTGCTCGAAGCGCTGCTCAAGATGGATGAGATGCGCCGCGTCGAAGGACGCCACCTGACCGAAGAGCTACGCGCGCGCATCGCGAAAATCGAAGACGAGACCGAACAGGTACGCGAACTGGTCAGCACGCTGCGCCCGGCGTTTTCCCGGCGCCTGGAAGCGCGGCTGCGGGAACTGCTAAACGGTACGAACATCGAGCCCGCACGCCTGGCACAAGAGGCCGCATTGCTTGCAGAACGCAGCGATATCAGTGAAGAATTAGACCGGCTGCGCAGTCACTTGCAGCAATTTACGAAACTGCTCGATGGCGCCGGCGAACTGGGCAAGAAGCTGGATTTTCTGCTGCAGGAAATGCACCGCGAAGCCAACACCATGCTCTCCAAAACACCAGGAGTGGAAAGCGAAGCGCTGGCCATTACCGGGCTGGCGTTGGAGATCAAGGCGGAGATCGAAAAATTGCGCGAACAGGTCCAGAACATCGAATGAGCGAGGGAACAGGGGTAGAGCCTCTCATCCTGATCGTTTCCGGCCCCTCCGGGTCTGGGAAAAGCACACTGGTACACCGAATTCTGGAGTTGCCGGGGACGATGACTTCGATATCGTGTACTACCCGGGCGCGCCGGGCGACTGAAGCCAGCAAGAAATGTTATGATTTTGTCACTGAGGCGGAGTTCAATGCCATGGTGGCGCGGGGTGAGTTCCTGGAGTACGCGCAGGTATTTGGGAAATATTCCTACGGAACGCCCAAGAAGTGGCTGGAAGAATCGCGGCGCAGCGGGTTGGACTTAGTGCTGGAGATTGACGTACAGGGTGCCAGGCAAGTGAAGCAGAAGTTGCCGGAATCGGTAGCGATCTTTATACTGCCACCCTCACGGGCCGAAGTAGAACGACGGCTGCGCAGCCGCGGGCAGGACGCGGAGGAAGAGATTGCGCGGCGGCTGGCCAAGGCGCACGACGAGATCGCGGCCAGCGAGAGTTTTTACGATTTTTGTGTGGTAAACGATGATGTGGACCGTGCGGGAAAAGAAGCGCAGGCGATTGTGTTGGCCTTGCGATGCTCGAACGCACGTCGCCGCGATCGCGTAAAACAAGTCCTGGCATCGTTTGGAGGGTAAGATACTCATGACCGTGCAAACCAAAGCTCCCGAGAGCCAGTTTGCTTACGTCGTGCTGGCGGCACGACGCGCGCGTCAAATCATGGCCGGTGCGCCGCCCATGCTGGAAAGCGTGCGCACTCAAAAGGCCACGCGGATCGCGTGCGAAGAGGTTACCCACGGGCTCATCGAATATGACTTTCCGGAAGTTCCGATGACGGAAGAGGAAAAGGAAGCCAAGCGGCGCAAGTAGCGCCGGCGGTTCGTTATGCGCATCACCCTCGGGGTCACGGGCGGAATTGCGGCTTACAAGTCCGCGGAACTGGTCCGCCGTCTGCAAGAAGAGCGGCACTCCATACAGGTAGTGATGACGCGGGCAGCCCGCGAGTTCATCACCCCTCTTACCTTTGCGGCCCTCAGCGGGCAACGAGTCATCACCGATCTTTTTTCTAGTCAGCCCGGCGGCGAAGGCAGCCTGGATTCGGCCATTGACCATATCGCCGTGGCCCAACGCATGGATTTACTCCTGGTGGCTCCTGCCACAGCGGATATTCTGGCGAAGTTTGCACGCGGGGTCGCCGACGATTTCCTGAGCACCATGTACTTGGCGGTGACTGCTCCGGTGGTGTTGGCGCCGGCCATGAACGTGAACATGTGGCAGCATCCAGCGACACAGGAGAACGTGAAGGCGCTGCGAGCGCGGGGTGTGCGGATTGTGGATCCCAGTGCGGGCTATTTGGCCTGTGGCATGATCGGCGCAGGCCGGTTGGCCGAGCAGGAAGAAATTCTGAAGGCGGTGCGCGAAGTGCTGGGTGCCGAGCAGGACTTGGCGCACGAGACGGTGCTGGTGACTGCCGGGCCCACTTGCGAGGACATTGATCCGGTGCGTTATCTGACCAACCGCTCCTCGGGAAAGATGGGTTATGCCGTCGCGGAAGCGGCCGCGCGGCGTGGCGCAAAAGTGATGCTGGTCAGTGGGCCAACCTCTCTAGACGTACCGCAGCGCGTGGAACGCATCGACGTACGTAGCGCCGAAGAAATGCAGCGGGCCGTGCAAGAACAGTTCGCGGGATGCACGATTGCGGTGTTTGCCGCAGCCGTGGCGGATTACCGCCCGGCGCAGAAAGCCGGCCGAAAGATCAAGCGCGAAAAAGAAAGCCTCATGCTGCAGTTAGAAGCGAATCCGGATATTTTGGCGGGCGTCGCGCGCGAAAAAGGGGAACGGCTGGTCATCGGATTCGCGGCAGAAACCGAGCACGTAGCGGAGAATGCGCGCAAGAAGCTGGCTCAGAAGAATGCCGACATCATCGTGGCAAACGATGTAAGTGCGGATGGCGCAGGGTTCGATCGTGACACCAATATCGTGACGATGTTCTCGCGCGATGGCCGCGATTTGCCACTGCCGAAATTAAGCAAGACCGAAGTTGCGCAACGAATCCTGGATGAGGCTCTGCGCCTGCGCGACGTATTGAAGAGCAAACCCGTGTCGCATCGAGGCGATTGAGCGATCATGCCTGCAGCGATTCCGGAATCCCTACAAGAAAAGATAGAAGAGCGCCTGCGCTATTACGAGGACTTGGGTATCCGTTTTTTCTACCGCGATCGTGCACCGGCTCCGGAAGCTTTGTCTGCACGGTCAGCAAGTGCGTCACCCGGCGGTCATTCCAGAGCACAGGAGAGTTCCTTGGCGAAGGGAAAGAGTAAAGTGGAGAGGCCCGTCACGGGAACGCCGCCGGTGATACCGGAAGTGAAGCCATCGGGTGCGTCGCTGTTCGAAGAAGTGGACAAGATCCACGACGATACGCTGCTGAAGATTCGCGAAGACATCGGCGACTGCACGCGCTGCAAGTTGCACAAGGGCAGAAACAAACTGGTGTTTGGCGATGGCAGCCCCACAGCCGAGTTGGTCTTTGTGGGCGAAGGACCAGGAGCGGACGAAGACAGGCAGGGTTTACCGTTTGTGGGCCGCGCTGGAAAACTTCTGACGCAAATGATCGAAGCGATGGGCTTGCAGCGGAAGGATGTGTACATCTGCAATGTGGTGAAATGCCGTCCACCGGAAAATCGTGTGCCGGAGCCGGATGAAGTACACACCTGTTCGCCCTACCTGTTAAGGCAAATTGATGTGATCAATCCGAAAGTGATTGTGTGTCTGGGCGCCGTCGCCGCCAAAGCGCTGTTGCAAACCACTAAGGGAATTACGCAGTTCCGCGGCCAGTGGCTGGAGTGGCGCGGGCGAAAGTTGATGGCCACGTATCATCCGGCGTATCTGCTGCGCAATCCGCC
Source organism: Verrucomicrobiia bacterium (assembly GCA_035506955.1). Classification (GTDB taxonomy): domain Bacteria; phylum Acidobacteriota; class Terriglobia; order Acidiferrales; family UBA7541; genus Acidiferrum. Next base: position 57,736 of record DATJOO010000095.1, on the reverse strand, counting down.
CGCCAAGGCCGATGTCTGGAAAGACCTGCAAAAGGTGATGGCAGAATTGGGATTGAGCCTGCCGAAGAAGAAGTCCTCGTAACCTCTTAACATGGGAATTCTACTGGGGCTGCTGACCGCGCTTTCGTGGGGAAGTTCGGATCTGCTGGCGCGTTTTGCGACGCGAAAAATTGGCACGCTGAGCGCGATGCTGTACATGCAGTCGATCGGATTCCTGCTGCTCACTTTGGCGTTGCCGTCGCTCGGCGGCCTGGGGCATCTGGCCGACGGCTCAGGCTGGACTCCGTGGGCGTGGGGAATCGTGGCGGGCGTGATCAACACGTTTGCCACGCTGGCTATGTATCGCTCGTTCGAGATTGGAAAGCTGTCCGTCGTCGCGCCGGTTTCGGCCAGCTATCCGGCTTTGACGATGCTGCTGGCGGCGGCCACCGGCGAACATTTGGGGCCGCTACGGTTCATGGGTTTGGTGCTGATTCTGCTTGGCGTCGTGATTGTGGCCCGAGGCGAAGAGGTGCCCGGCGATGCAAATCCGCTCGACGAAAAGACGTATCCGGGAAAACGGCATTTGGGAGTTGGTTGGGCGCTCCTCTCTGCCCTGGGTTTTGGATTCCTGTTCTGGATTTTAGGAACTCGCGCTATACCAGCGGTGGGAAGTGCGCAGACGGTGTGGCTCGTTCGCTTAACTAGTGCGGCGCTCACCGCAGTGGTAATTCTATTCTGGCGGCAGCCGATCAGCGTACCGCGCGCCGACGCAAAATGGCTTGTGCTGGGCATGGGGATTCTCGATACCAGCGCCTACGTTTTGAATAGTTATGGACTGCGTCTGGAACAGGTCTCCGTGGTCACAGTGCTGTCTTCGCTTTACGGCGCGGTCACCGTGGGATTAGCGGCGGCGCTTCTGAAGGAGAAGATTTCACGCGTTCAGTTGGCGGGTGTTGTGGCGATCTTCGTTGGCATAGCGTCTATCACTTGGTAGGTGCGGCAGCGCCTTGTGGGAAAGTGGTTTGTCCAACGAGCGTGGTCACTACGCGAAATGCCGAGTGCCTTTTTTGGACGCGTTCGAACAACTGCTACACTACACGCGAGACCGACGCGCTTTCCTGGACAGGCGCGCTCCCTTGAAATGACAGAGTGCTATTGCAATGTGGCGTTGCCGGTGCCTTTGCGCACGACGTTTACTTACGCCGTGCCGGAGGCGCTGTGGGCACAGGTGCAGCCGGGAACCCGGGTGCTGGTGCCATTTCGCAAAAAGGCGATCGTCGGCGTCGTCGTCGACTTGACGACGACCACTCCTGCCCACACAAAAATTCGCGAGATTCACAAGGTGCTGGATCTACTTCCAGCGCTAACGCCGAAACTCCTCGATCTGGGGCAATGGATCGCCAGCTACTATCTGGCGCCGATTGGAGAGGTTTTCCGCGCAATGCTTCCACCGGTGACGGAACTTTCGCTGAAGCGGTCTGTCGTACTAACCGAGGCGGGCTGCGTTCTTGCCGCCAAGTTAAAAGCTGGAACGACGCGTAACGATTTGCATGGTGCGGAAGCGGATTTTCTGCAAAAGCTACTGGAGAAGAAGGGCGAACTGCGTCTCGGTCAGCGCGGTAGTCTGGGAATCACGCCGGAGGCGCTGCAGAGGATGCAACGACGTGGCTATCTGGAAATTCGGGAAACCGTGCAAGGCCGCAAGCGCAGGATGCAGCGGGTGGTGTCGTGGAAGGACGACAAAGATGCATCCGGAGCGTTGGATGAAAAAGAAGAACGGATTCGTGCGCTGCTGCAAACGGAACGCGGACCGCTGCCCGTCCCGCAGATTTTGAAGCTGGCGCAGGTTTCCCGAGCTGTAATTGAGCGCATGCTGCGGGACGGCTTGTTGGAAAGCTGGGAAGAACCCATTGATCCAGTAGAAGACTCGTTCGATAGCGGATACACACCGGCTGCGCACAGGCTGAACGATACGCAAGAGGCCGCCTTCAGCGCGATTCGAGCGCGGTTTGAACTGGCGGAGTTCGGCGTGCAGCTTCTGCACGGAGTAACCGGCAGCGGAAAAACCGAGGTGTATCTGCGAAGCGTGCAAGACACTCTGGCGCGAGGCAAAACGGCCATAATCCTGGTTCCGGAAATCGCGCTGACGTTGTGGGTAGGCCGGCAATGCCGCGCCTGGTTCGGAGCGCGGTTCGAAGGCGTCGCGGTATTGCATTCGGCGCTGAGCGATGTGGAGCGGGCGCAGGAATGGTGGCGCGTGCGAAATGGCGCAGCACGTGTGGTGGTGGGAACGCGCTCGGCGATTTTTGCACCGCTGGAAAATCTCGGGTTGGTGATTGTGGATGAGGAGCAAGAGGCCAGCTATAAGCAGGAGGAAACGCCACGCTATCACGGCCGCGACGTGGCCATTGTGCGCGCCAAGCTGGAAAACGCGCTGGCGCTGCTGGGGTCGGCCACACCTTCGCTGGAGACGTATCACAACGCCGTGAACGGCAAGTACGAACTGCTGACCATGGCGGCGCGTGTGGAAAACCGCGAGCTGGCCGCGGTAGAAATCGTAGATATGCGGACAGATTTTCAGCAGACCGAAAAAGCCAGTCCAATTTCGCGAAGATTACACGATGAAATTAAGGCGTGTTTGTCGTTCCACACACAAGCGCTGGTGTTGATCAATCGGCGCGGGTATTCCTGGTCGGTGCTTTGCCGCAGTTGCGGAGCATCCGTGCAGTGCGCGAACTGCAGCATTTCGATGACGTACCACAAGTTTCGCAACCGGTTGGAGTGTCATTACTGCGGATCGATCCAGGGCGTGCCGAAGGTCTGCCCGAAGTGTCAATCGCAGTATGTGTACTTTTTCGGTGAAGGTTCCGAGCACCTGGAAGAGCGGCTGCGCAAGGAATTTGCGGGCGCACGGATAGCGCGGCTCGACCGTGATACCGCGCGCACGAAGCAGCAATACCAGGAAACGCTCGGGGCCTTCGCCAGTGGAGCGCTGGACATCCTGGTGGGCACGCAAATGCTGGCCAAAGGCCACGACTTTCAGCGCGTGACCCTGGTTGGTGTGGTTTATGCAGACTCTTCGCTGAGCTTGCCGGATTTTCGCGCAGCGGAGCGCACGTTTCAATTGTTGACGCAGGTAGCCGGGCGTGCCGGCCGCGGCGATTTACCCGGAAGCGTGCTGATTCAGACGTATTTTCCGGAACACTACGCGGTACAGGACGCCGTGAAGCAGGACTATGTGTCGTTCTACGAGCGCGAAGTGCATTTCCGGCAAATGATGATGTATCCGCCGTTTACATCCTTGGCCAATGTCATCGTGCGCGATACGAAGCTGGAGAATGCAATTGGCTGGTCGCGGCAGCTATCCGAGTACTTTGCACCGCACGATGGAAAGGGCTTGCGGATTCTCGGTCCAGCATCGGCGCCGCTGGCGCGCTTGAAAAAAGAGCATCGCTTTCAATTCTTGTTAAAGTCGCCGAAAAAATCATTATTGACCAAAGTTCTAAGTGGCGCTTTGGCATTCTGCGACGCGAAGGAGATACCACAGACGGCGGTGCTGGTAGACATGGACCCACTGAGCTTGCTGTAAAGGAACCGAAGAGCAAAGTCCGGATCAACGAAGTGGGTTGGCCATAAAACAAAGAGCAAACACAACCAACGCGATAAACGCGCCGAATCGGCGATCGGGATCGAGAGGCACCGGATCGTAGATCGGCGCCATACGAAAGAAACGTAAGCCAATCAACAGCGCGGCCCAGAAGTACCATCCCTTCCACACAAAAAAGCCCAGCGGCAGCAGAATCAACGGGAGAAGTAACGAAATCCACTTGTGCACGCGCGGACTGACCGAGCGCACAATATGGCCGCCATCGAGTTGCCCAACGGGGAGCAGATTCAGGGCCGTGGCAAAAAGGCCAACCCACGCCGCGCGGCCCACGGGATGAAGCAACAGGTCGGTAGCCTGCACATTGGGTTGCAACATTGCGGCCACGAATTTTAGCGCGAGAGGTACACCGAACACAATATCCGCACTGCCATCCGTACCAATCGAGGGAATCACCTTGGCGTGAAGCACGCCATACGCCAGAGCGGGAATCGCAAAGAGAAAACCCACCAGCGGGCCGGAAGCGCCAACGTCAAAAAGCGCGCGCGAGGAACGAATCGCGGAACGAATTAGAATGAAGGCACCGAAGGTGCCAATCAGAGTCGGAGCAGGAATGAAGAAGGGATAACTCGAGTGGATGCGATGGTGCCGGCAGGCAAAAAAATGGCCCAGTTCGTGGGCCAGCAAGATCGTCAGCAGAGTAATGGCAAAGGGCATACCTGAGAGAAGCAACGAAGGGTGATGGTAGGCCAGCGGAAAAGTGGCGAAGAAGGTGTCGAGCGAAACGGTTTGGTTATGCGCATAGGCTGCCGCAAAGTGCGCGCCTGCCACCAGGCAAGTGAGCAGGGTCAGCAAAAACAAAGCGGTCGCCAGCAGCAGCGAACGCACCGAAGGATGCGTGTAGCTTCCCGGGTAGTAAGTGACGGAAGTAGGCCGAGGGGACCAGACGGCCGCTGTGGGGACAACGGGAGCGCGCTGTTCTGGTACCGAGGGATCCACTGGGTCTACTTGGCTGCGGTAGCGGTGGTGTCTTCCAGTCCTTGAAGTTCCTTGCCGGGCTTGAAGCGAACGGCCTTACCCGGGGGAATGCTGACTTCTTCGCCGGTGCGGGGATTGCGGCCGATGCCAGTCTTGCGAGGCTTCACGCTAAAGACGCCAAATTTGCGGAGTTCGATGCGTTGACCACGACCGAGAGCGTTTTTGAGCGATTCAAAGACGGTCTCGACAGCCTGCTCCGCTTTGGTGCGGCTGATATTGGTTTTGGCCACCACAGCATTTACAATGTCGAGCTTAATCACACCAACCCTCCATGAATCCGTGGCCCGATGCTAGAGGCTAACGTCCGAGTTGTCAAGACGTTGCGCGTCATCTACACTGAACCATTCGAGAGTACACCCTTTTCTCAACTTGTACAGGAGGATGTGGATGTCCGTTAAGCCAGATCACTGGATTCGCCGCATGGCGCTGGAACACAAAATGATTGAGCCGTTCACGGACCGGCAAATCCGGGAAGGGGTAATCAGCTATGGCGTGTCGTCGTATGGCTATGATATCCGAGTGGCCGACGAATTCCAGATATTCACCAACGTGAATACCACCATCGTGGACCCGAAACATTTTGATCCGCGATCGCTGGTAGCCTACAAAGGCGACGCCTGCGTGATTCCACCTAATTCGTTCGCATTAGCGCGCTCGGTCGAATATTTCCGAATCCCGCGGAATGTGCTGACGGTGTGCCTGGGAAAATCGACTTACGCGCGTTGCGGCATCATCGTGAACGTCACACCTTTCGAGCCTGAGTGGGAGGGCTTCGTTACTCTGGAAATCAGCAACACGACGCCGCTACCCGCGAAGATCTACGCCAACGAAGGATTGTGCCAAGTGCTGTTCTTCGAAAGCGACGAGCCCTGCGAAGTCAGCTACAAGGATAAAAAAGGGAAGTATCAAGCCCAGGGCGGCATCGTGCTGCCTCGGCTATGACCTTCTGCGAACGCGAGGAGCAGCGGCTTTACGCGGCTGGGCAGCGATGCAAGGCCGCTACCGCCAAATTAGCGGAACAATTTGCTGGCAATTTCGGCGACATGTTTGCCTTGATAGCGCGCAATCTTTAATTCGTTTTCGGTGGGTTGGCGCGAGCCATCGGCTGCAGCCATAGTCGTGGCGCCATAAGGCGTACCGCCAGAAATTTCGCCCATATAGGTGAGGCCGGGCTCGGTGTAAGGTACACCGACGATGATCATGCCTTGGTGAAGCAACGTTGTGTGGAAACTGGTGATGGTGGTTTCCTGCCCGCCATGCTGCGTGCCGGTGGAAGCAAAGACACTACCGACTTTGCCGACGAGCGCACCTTTCCTCCACAGCGGGCCCGTCTGATCCAGGAAATACCGCATTTGCGCGGCCATATTGCCGAAACGCGTCGGCGTCCCGAAGAGGATAGCGTCGGCATCGGCCAATTGCTCAGGCTTGGCAACCGGAATTTTGGCCAGCGTGTTCTTGGCAGCTTGCGCGCCATACTTTTCCAGAACATCGTCGGAAAGCAGTTCGGGCACCTGATACAGCGAAACTTCCGCTCCCGGCACCTGCTTCGCTCCTTCCACAACTGCTTCGGCCATGCGATAGACGTGCCCGTACATGCTGTAGAAAACGACTTGAACCTTGATGCTCATTTCCTCTCCTTTAAAGCGATTAATACGAAGTTATTATTTCCCGGGGCCTAGGATGAAACGCTGGTCATGGGATAGCCGCGTTCGCGCCACGCTTCCAACCCACCCTGGAGGGGTCGAATGCGGTGAACCCCTCGACTTCGAAGGAGCAGCGCCACACGGGCGCTGGTAGCTTCGTTTGGTCAAGTACAGTAAAGAATCACCTCGCGGTCGACCGGCAACGTTTCCGTCTTGTCCGTCAGCGCCTTGGAATTCAGGTGGACGGCACCAGGAATGGTTTCGGGGTCGGCTTCGAAGTCCAGGTCATGTCGAAGATCCACGATGGAAAGCGGCTCGCCGGCATCAATTTTCATCTTCAACTCATCGGCGGTAATCCGGCGAATGCGCAGTTGGCGCAGAAACCGCTGTCGCGCGGCAAATTTATAAAGGATGTAGGCAACCAGAGCGGATATCAGCAGAACGATGAGCCAACTGCCGAGGGCTTCCGCATGATGCGCAATGTCTTCCATTTGTGCGCTGAAGAAATAGCCAAGTCCGAGCCAACTGCACAACCACAGGAGCACACCCAAGGTGTCGAACAACAGAAACTTCTGCCAGCGCATCTGAAAAATTCCCGCCAGCGGCGTAGCCACGGCGTTCAGGCCTGGAAGAAATTTGGCGACCAGTAACGAGCGAGCGCCTTGCTGCTCAAACAATCCTTCCGTGCGGCGGACGCAAGAATCGGGCTCCAGCGTTATGCGGCACAGAAAATGTACGACCTTGATTCCTCTCCGGCGGCCCAACTCGTACCAGATCGTGTCTGCGGCGAGGCTGGCGAGGGCGCAGAGCAAAAGTGTGAAACCAAAATTCATGCGGCCGGTTCCGGCCAAAGCCCCCGCGGCCAGTAGCAGAGGCAGAGACGGCAGCGGCAACCCAAGCTGCTCCAGAAACACCCATACGATCAGGAGCACATATCCGTAGCGCACGAGCGTTTCGAGCAGTGATGGCATAACGACGCGACCTTTAGAACACCCAAGGGTTCACTTCAGAAAAGACGCTGGTTCTCCCCAATGTCCCGACATGACAAATTCCGACAGCGGCTTGCGCGTTCGCGGAGCTAGCTCCCGCTCGCGCAAGTGCTCCGGCAATGCTTGGGGATCGCCCGGGTAACCGATGACGAACGCGGCGATGGGTTCCCAGCCTTCGGGAATCAGAAACTGTTCGATCGCCTTGTGGTGATCAAAGCCGGCCATTTGATGGACCAGCAGACCGCGGCTCACGGCTTCGATGGTGAGATGGGCCATGGCCGCGCCGGTGTCGTAGAAAGCATTGCGATTGACGTTGCCATTGCGAGCGAAATTCATACGCGAAATCGCGATGCCCAGGACGGGCGCGTGCTTGGCCCACGCCTGATTGAATTCCACCAGTGTGCTGAGAAGTTTCGCGTGCGTCGCAGGATCGTCTTTCGTCGCAACAAGGAACGCCCAAGGCTGTTCGTTGTTGCTGGAGGGCGCCCAGCGTGCCGCCTCGAACAGGCTGCGCAGCACGTCCGGCGGAATTGGCTTGTCGGTGAAGGCCCGTGGACTCCAGCGCTCGCGCAGGTGTTCCGTTATCGGATGGTCGGTAACCGCCGTCTTTTTCATAATCGAATCTCCTATTCTTGGATGCAGACGAACTTACTTGGATGCAGGCGGCCCAGAGACCACCGTGCCATTAACGCCGTGAAATGCGCCGCGGACCATTGAGATCATCAGGTGCGTCACCGCGAATTGCGCGTCGCTGTGCGTGGGAGCGATGTGGTACGTAGTTGTTGCACCGAACAATGGCAAAGCAGAAATTGCCACGGCGGCGACAGCGACACCGAATCGAGAAAGGTTATCTCTCATACGTAGTTCTCCTTGCTATTCGTCGTGGATAGATTCGTTGGATGTCTGAAGTGCTTCGGGCGGTTCACGTTTCTGCACGTCAGTCAGCAACTCGGCCAGTTGTTTCAGCCGGGCAGAAGACAGACGGCCAAACTGTTTCTTGTGCAACTGATGGATGGGGCGGTCCAACTTCTTCAGCAGTTTTAGGCCCTCAGCGGTGATCCGGGTCTTGACAACCCGGCGATCTTCGGTCTGACGCTGGCGGGTAATCAGCTTGTGGGCCTCCATGCGATCCAAAAGGCGGGTGATATCGGGATCGCGAGAGATCATGCGGTCACTGATGCCGCGGCAGAGCAGGCCGCCAGGCTCGGCCCCACGCAGGATGCGAAGCACGTTGTACTGCGCGCCGGTGAGACCGGCGGATTTGATCAGTTGCTCGGCTTCTTGCGAGAGGGCGTCCGCGGTCTTGAGGATAGCCACGAAGATGTGATCTTCAAGATGCGTGGTGGGGCAGGATGGATCAGGCCGTGCCATGTACCCGAATATAGTTGTTATAACGACTAGTGTCAAGAGGAAAAACGGAGGGCCGCTGTGTGCGCGTTCCCCGAGCTCTATGGCCGCGCCAGTGGCCGCAAGTGTACTTCGCTGATGAAGCTCTGCGGCCCCTGTTGCACTACCATGGCGACGGCATGCGCCACATCATTCGCCGTCAGCATTTTGCTCGGGTCCTTCAGGCCGCGCCCGGAAAAGTCCGTAAACACACTGCCTGGGCAAATGATGCTCACGCGAATGCCGAATCCACGTAAGTCCTCGGCCATGCAACCGCTCAGCCCTTGCAATCCCCACTTTGACGCGCAGTACAGCGCGCCGCCCGCAAACACGCTTTTGCCTGCCAGCGAGCTGATATTAATAATGTCGCCACGACGGCGCTGGATCATCAGGGGAACAACGGCACGAGATACCAGAAATACGCTTTTGAGATTGGTGTCCAACACGTGGTCCCACTCGGATTCGCTTTTCTCCTGAAGCGGCCCAAAACCTGGATTCCCGATGCCCACATTGTTGACCAGAATCGTGATTGGGCCGAGCTGCTCCTCCGTTGCTTTGACCAGCCGGGAAATGTCCGTGAAATCCGTGATGTCCGCTTGGAAAGCCAGCACGCGGCTTGGAGATTCCTTGAGTTCGCGGGCGGTAGCCTCCAAGGTCTTGGCATCGCGGCCGCAGATCGCGACCGCCGCGCCAAGGCCCACAAGCTTCTGTGCGATCGCTTTGCCAATTCCGCGACTGCCTCCGGTAATAAGCGCCACGTGACCGGAAAATGCTTGCGCCGAGCCGGATGAAGTATTTGCGGTGTTTATGTTGGACATTTGTTTTCTTCCTCGCCGTAGCTGGGAATTTTGTGCGACACTCATGTTACTCCCAGGGAGCCGCCTGACTTCGATGCCTCTCGGCGCACAGGGTGTGCGATATCGCAGAGTATGTTGGTCAAGCTATACTCAATCGGCACAATGCGATTAAGTTTGGCAGCGACTTGCGAATATATGGCATGCGCCCCTATAATTCGTAGGTTTCCGAGAGAATTCTTTGTCTTGCCGGGATGGGCAGTAGAACTGGTGAGCGCCTTTGGTGGTTGCCAGATTGCGTTATTCTAAAGATGCAGTGAGAGCGAGGAGATATCGGAATGAATGCAACACGACGGATGGCAAGCCTGGCGGTCCTGATCGCGATGTACGTGTTGGGGATGAACGCACTGCCAGTGGCGGCACAGACACCCGCAGCAGCCGGAGGAGACCAGTGTTCGGGTCCGGGGCAGCATTACACCATGGCCGAGTACAACTCCTATACCGCCGCCGCGAACGAAAAGAATCCCGCGGCGCAGTTGAAGGCGCTCGATGATTTTGTCTCGAAGTATCCGAATTCCTGCTTGATGAATTACGTTTATCCGCTCTACTACCAGAATTACGCTGCACAGAAGAATTTCCCCAAAGTGATGGAGTACGCAGACAAGGAGTTGGCGCTGGGCAACCGCATCTCGCCAACCGAGAAGTATCAAGCCTATTCGGCGCGCGCATATGCTTACAACAATACCCCCAACCCGGACGTGGCGACCGCCAAGGCGGCCTATCAGTCAGCGCTGGACGGGGCTAAGTCGGTAGACGATCTGCCGTTGCCGCAAGGCTATGATCCCGCAAAGTTCGCTGATGACAAGAAAAAGGCGGTGCTGAGTTTCAACGGTACGGCTGCGGGCGCTGCCTTCACGGCAAAGGATTATCCGGACGCGATTTCGATGTATAAGACGATTCTGGCTGCCAACCCGGACGACTTCATCTCCAATTTCAACCTTGGCCGTTCCTATCTGGCGCTGAATCCGCCGCAGCAGCTCGATGCGCTGTGGGCCTTCGCGCGCGCGGCCGACTCCAAGGGCGCCACCGATCAGCAATCTAAGCAGGTGAAGGCGTATATGCCGAAGGTGATCCAGGCCTACCAGGGCGGCACGGTGTGCGATGCGCTGACACAGGCGGAATTGAACGAACTGCTGCAGCTCGCGGCGACCACCCCGGATCGTCCGGCTACCTACAAGCTGGCCAGCTCGGCAGACCTTGACGCGGCGCGGAAAGACATGACGATCGCGTCTGTGGTGACCGACCTAAAGGCGGGTGGGGACAAGGGCAAGCTGACCTGGACTGCGGCTTGCGGTCTGGAATTCCCGGACGTTCCGGGTAAGATTATCGACATTAACGTTGGACCAGACACCGTAGTCCTGAAGAATGCTTTCGTGACCAGCGATGCGGAGTTTGAAGCTGCGAACACTCCGAATATGGACATCACCGTGAAGCTCGCGGATCAGCCCGATGCCGCAAAGCTCGAGAAGGGCAACGCGGTGCGCTTCACTGGCACGTTAGAATCCTACGATCCCGATCCGGCGTTTATGCTGCACTGGGACAAGGCGAAGATCAACGAAGAGGACCTGCCTAAGGCGGGCAAGAAGCCCGCGCCGAAGAAGCACGCGGCAAAGCCTCAGTCGGAATAACGGAAGTCCATCTGACGAAATCGCAATAAGGCTTCGGGCAACCGGGGCCTTTTTGTTTTGTGCGGCGAAAATCCTCTCCCGCTATATGATCGCTGAAGCTGTGTCGGAGGAACTCTGCTAGCGCGACCGCCCGCGCCGATGATCCAACTTATACTGCACAACCTTGCGGCTCAGAGTGTTGCGGTGGATGCCCAGCAACTCCGCGGCACGCGACTGATTGCCGTTGGTGCGGTCCAGCATGCGCTTGATGAACCGTTTTTCGAATTCGCCCACTGCTTCATCGAATAAAATCCCCCGCTCTACCATTTGGGATACCAGCCCTTCCAGTTGATCTCTCACGTTAGCACTCTCCGTTGTGTAGCGGGCGTGTTCGTTGCGGGCGAACAGTTAATCCAATTCGCGGCCTACCAGAATGCGGTAGGCCTCACGATATTTGGCGCGAGTACTGTCGACCACGTCCAGCGGGAGCGCTGGCCCGGGTGGTGTCTTGGGCCACTGGATGTGTTCGAGATAATCGCGAACAAACTGTTTGTCGAAGGAAGGCTGCGCGCCCCCGGGCTGGTATTGGGAGGCGGGCCAGAAGCGGGAGGAATCCGGAGTGAGGGCCTCATCAATCCAGATTAATTCGCCATGAAGCTGGCCGAACTCGAACTTGGTGTCGGCCAGAAGAATACCGCGAGGCTCGGCGTAAGCTGCGGCGCGACGATAAATCTCAAGGGTGACGTTGCGGACCTTCTCTGCGAGCGGCTGTCCGAGGATTTCCGCCATGCGCTGGAAGGAAATGTTTTCATCGTGGCCACTGGCTGCTTTGGTTGCAGGTGTAAAAATGGGATCGGGCAGCTTGTCGGATTCGCGCAAGCCTGCCGGCAACGAAATGCCGCAGACTTTGCCGGTCGCGCGATACTCTTTCCAGCCGGACCCAGAGAGATAACCGCGGGCGACACATTCGACCGGAAGCGGTTGAGTTTTGCGGACGACCATGCTGCGGCCGGCCAGGTCTTCGGTATAGCGGTCAAACGGAGCGGGGAACTGGGTTGCGCTTAGAACGTGATTAGGAATGACGTCGTGCAGCAGGTTGAACCAGAAAAGCGAGAGTTGCGTCAGCACACGACCTTTATCCGGAATCGGTGTGGCCATAACCACGTCGAAGGCAGATAGGCGATCCGTTGCGACGATCAGTAACCGGTCACCGAGATCATAGATATCGCGGACTTTGCCCCGCGCAATGGGCGTCACACCCGCGAAGTGCGTCTCACGGATGACTTTTGCTGCTGAACTTGTACTCACGAGAACTTGCCCCTGAGGAAGCGTGAAGCATTCTAGCGCACCGCGGGGCGAAGTCAATGTGCCCCCTGAGCATTTTCTGTGAGAAATTTCTTGTCGCCGCGATTTCCATTTTTCACTTGAAAAGTGGCGCGGCTCCCCGAAAAAAATTAGGCTGCGCTTGCGGCGCGTTCGCGCTGTTTGCGCGCAGGGGCTTCTTCGCCTTCCCAGCGCACGCTGACAATCTTAGAAACGCCGGGCTCTTGCATGGTCACGCCGTAAAGCACGCTGCCCGTCTCCATGGTCTTGCGGTTGTGGGTGACCACAATAAATTGCGTTTGCGCACTCATGTCGCTGATCAGTCGCGTGAAGCGGCCCACGTTCGCTTCATCAAGCGGCGCATCGACTTCGTCGAGGATGCAGAACGGGCTTGGCTGGTAGCGGAAGATCGCTATCAGCAAGGCTAGCGCGGTCATGGCTTTTTCGCCGCCGGAAAGCAGCAAGACGTTTTGCAGGCGCTTGCCTGGAGGTGAAGCCACGATGTCGATGCCGGCTTCTCCCGAGCTGTCCACCTCGGTCAAGCGCATTTCGGCTGTGCCGCCCCCGAAAATGGTGTGGAACGCCGAAGTGAAGTTGGCGTTGATCGATGCGAAAGCCTGCTCGAATTTTTCCCTGGTGATCAGGTCCAGTTCCTTGATGGCCTGTTGCGTATCGGCGATCGATTGCAGCAAATCATCGCGCTCGCGCGTCAGGAAGGTAAAGCGCTGCTCGCACTCGTTGAACTCTTCGAGCGCCATCATGTTCACCGCACCCATGTTCTCGATGCGCTGCTTCATTTCGCGATAGCTGGCTTCGGCATTTGCCAGTTCTTCGCCGGACATGAAGGCGGTTTCAGAGGCGATGAGGTCCTCGGGCTGTGCATTGACTTCCGTCAGGCAAGTTTCCCTCAGGTGCTGGCGATCGGAGCCGTTGCGGGCCTTCTCGATTTCTACCGTGCCTCGCGCATCCCTCATTTCCTGCAGAGTCTGCCGGGCCATGCGCAGATGATCTTCGAGTTGCGTCACGCGCGTGCGAGCGTCGTCCCATTCCTGTTCGAGCGTCTTCTGCAACTCCGCAAGGCGCATTTTTTCCAGCCGCAGCGTTTCGAGTTGCACCGTCAATTCTTCCGACTGGCGCGCCATCGCCACCGTTTCTTCGTTGATGGAAGTTTCTTGCTGCCGTAGAGTGGCTTCGCGGCGATCCAGGTCCGCACGTTCTTCTTGCAGGCGATGCGCAATCGCTTCCGCCGACGCCAACCGCTCATTCATGGTGGCCAGTTCGGTTTTCGCGGTGGCCAGGTCATCGCGCTCGGACTGCACGGCGTTGCGAAGTTGCGCAAGCTCTTCGGTCAACCGAATCGTCTCGGCTTCCGCTTCGGCGCGGCTGGTAGCGGCCAATTGATGTTGGGTCTGTACCAGAAGAGCGCGCTGTTGCGCCGCGTCGATGTCCCTGCGGATTTGCGCCAGTTCTTTTTGGCAGCCGGTGAGGTCCAGACCCAATCGCGCCAAGTCGCTCTGCATTTGTTCGTGGCGATGCTTTGCGGCAAAGTGTGCGCGCTCGGATTCGCGTTGCCGCGCCGTCAACTCCTCCTGAGCCTTTTCCGTGGCTTGCAGGTTGGCGACAATCGCTTCCAGTTCGCCCTGCACGGAATCGCAGCGCTCCTCCAGATGGATCAGTTCGGCGTTTACCCCGCGCAACTCGCGCTTCATGCCGAGGGGACCAGCCTCATCCGGACGCCCGCCCGTTACCATTCGGCCCTGGTAACAGGTGCCTTCCGGTGTGACGAACGCGTATTGCGGGTATTCACGCGCCAACTTCTCGGCTGCGACCGCTTCGGTCAAATAGCCATTGCGGAGGCGGGGCAAAAACTGTTTGGCCGCCGGGCCAAGCGGGTCGCGAAAATCCACGAGTTTGTCGAGCCGGGAGATCACACCGTCTTCAGACCGGAAGTGGATGATCGGCTCATATTCGTCCAGCTTCAAGTTGCGCAGCGAATCCACGAAAAACGTGGCACGCCCACCGACTTCTTCACGCAGCATGCTGACTCCGGCGCGCGCGTGGTCGTAGGTTTCGACCACGACATATTCCAGTTCCTCGCGAAGATACTGTTCGATGGCTGCTTCATGTTGCTCTTGCACTTCCGCGTAGTCCGCCAGCACACCCACGGCACGGAAATTCTCGCCGCCGTTTCGTTCGTTCGCCGCGAAAAGCTTTTGCACCGATTCACCGGTGTAAGTATGGTCATTCAGGATGCGCGTAAGCGTGGTGTGGCGGGCGCGAACGCCGGAAAGGGAATCCCGCAGGCTGTCGGCTTCTTTGGAAGTCCGTTCGCGATTCTGCCGTAACTCGCCAAGCTGCGCCTGCAGCTGCGTAGCCTGATTCTGCAGTTGAGCCAGTTCGGCCACGGCGGACTGCAGATTCTGCGCCGCTTCTTCCGCGTCACCGCGCACACGAATCGAAGATTCGAGTAGCTCGGCTTCGCGCGTTTCCAGCTTTTGCAGCGCTTCTTTCTGGTGGACCAGTGCTTCTTCGGCTTGTTTCTGTTCACCGTGAAGCCGCAGCACGCTTTCGCTGGCTTCCGTGGCCGCGCGCCGCAGAGTTTCCATGCGCGTTTCCGCCTCGGAAATTTGCGACGCGCGAACCGTGGCGCGAGCCGCCAGTTCTTCCACGCGGGCATTGACGGTGACGGACTCGGTGCGCGCCGCGTCCACAGCCTGCTGCTGCGCGCTGTTCCGCGTTTCCCAATCCAGTTGTTGAGCCACGACGGCTTGGCGCTCGGTCGCCAGTTGTTCGTTACGCCCGGCAAGCTCGGCGCTGCGCGTGCGGTTGAAGGTGATACGGTTTTCGCAGCGATCCACCTCAAGCGCGGTTTGGTTGAGCAGATTCTGATTCTGACGTATCTCCGCATCGAGCGAATAAATTCGTTGGCTCAGGCGATCTTGATCCGCTTCCTGTTCGTGAATGGTTTGAGCATATTGCGTTTCCGCCCCGGTTAATTCGTTCAGCCGCGCAGTCACGCATTCGGATTCCGCGTCGAGTTCCCGGGCTTTGCCAGCCAGCATCTGGCGCACGATGCCGCGCATTTGCTCGCGGATCTCGGAATAGCGACGGGCTTTGGCGGCTTGGCGTTTCAGAGAGCCCAGCTGCTTCTCCACTTCGACCACAATATCGTTCACGCGCGCCAGATTTACCTTAGAAGATTCGAGCTTCGCCTCGCTCAAGCGCTTCTTAGTTTTGAACTTGGTCACGCCCGCCGCTTCCTCGATGATGGCGCGACGCTCCATGGGCTTGGTCGCCAGAATCTGGCCAATGCGGCCCTGTTCGATGATGGCGTACGAATCGGGACCCAGGCCAACGCCCATAAACATTTCCTGAATGTCGCGGAGGCGAGCCACGCGCCCATTGATCAGATATTCGCTCTGACCACTGCGATACAGCCGGCGGCTAACCACCACTTCGCCCGGCTTGGTGTTCATCGCCGGTTTTTCGGACCTTTTCCGCTTCTTGGCGAGAAAACTCGACTCGGCTGGTGCATCGGCCGTCTCAATGGGTTCCGCCTGGTCGGCCAGCGTATCACTGGAAGCTTCGGTAACTCCGGTAGGCTCCGCAGAGGGCGCTTCCAAGGTTAGAACTTCGGTACTTGCGGAGGTTTCCGCAGCTGATTCGGGGCTTTCGGGGGTGGTAGCGCTTTCGAGGACGAATCGTGCGGCTTCCGCCAGCTCCGGGTCCTCCATAGTAATGGTGACCTCGGCCAGGCCCATGGGAGGCCGCTTGGCTGTCCCGTTGAAGATACAGTCGGACATTCGCTCCGCACGAAGGGATTTGTGGCTTTGCTCGCCCAGAACCCAGCTGATCGCGTCAACCACGTTCGATTTGCCACAGCCATTAGGTCCGACGATGCAGGTGGTGCCGTTTCCGCTGAAGGTCACTACGGTGCGTTCGCAGAATGACTTAAAGCCAACGATTTCCACTTTTCGCAGCTTAAGCAAGGTGTCCCCTTTTGTCGTGAACTTCCACTTCGCGATGCACTACCGCACATGCTACGCCTGCTAAAGGCAGTGAAGGGGCCAGGGAGATACCGCGCGAAGAGAGACGACTTTCCTTTCCTCGAGGGGAGGTTGTTCGGCGCGACCGTTCTGCCGCTAAGCGACAGAATCCACACACGTTTGGCAGGTTCTCTTTCAGAGGCCCAGCCGCCTGGCGCTAAGATGGCGGTACGGGAACAAAGCGTAGCATGTGCGGTAAAAGCTGTAAAGGCCTACTCAACCTATTGTGGCGGTTTTCCACACGCCACAAGGGGATCAGGCCTTATGCGCCACGATACGCAAGCGGCGGTAATCCATCACCCAATGGTCGTCATGGAAAAGCGTGGGGCGCGCTTCTCGTTCGATGGTGCCCATAGCGGCTTCGCGTTGCTCCGGAGCCAGCGCATCCAGAAACACCCCGCCAAACATTTCCAGCCAGTTGTGTAGCCCGCGCGCGCCATTTTCCAGGGCGGTGGGGCGTTCAAACAGACGGGCGTAAGTTACCTCGAGGCTGTGCTGCTCTAGTAGGGTCGAATATTGAGCGATGCTCGGGTAATACCAGGGATTCTGCGATGCGGGCAGGTTCAGCTTATGCCACGCGCGTTGCGTGGCGGCCAGTACTTCTGCAACATTCCCCTTGCCGCCGAATTCCGCCACGAATCGGCCGCCCGGTTTGAGGATCTTGGCAATACCGGCGATCACTTTTTCCGGCTCGGTGATCCAGTGCAGGGTCGCATTCGAAAAGACGGCATCAAAGGGTTGCGCCAAGGCTAATTCGCGGGCGTCCATCACCTCAAATGGAATCGCGGGATGTTTGTGTCGGGCTTGCTCAACCATCTCAGCAGATTTGTCGACGCCCACGACAGTGGCGCCGCTGGCCGCGATCTGTTCGGTAAGGTGCCCCGTGCCACAGCCCAAGTCCAGAATGCGCTCACCGGATTTCGCGTCCAAAAGCTCCAAAAGCGCTGCGGCCATCTTCCAGACGAATGAATGTTTCTCGTCGTACAGCTCTGCATTCCACTGCGATCCCTGTGCCACGCTAAGTACCCCCCATTTCCAGCACCGCTCCTCCTATTGTCTCCAAAATCTCGCCGCCATTCTTCCCGAAACGTACGACGGCATTCGCCAGACTCGCATTCGACACCGGGAAAGTTCCGGAGCAGTCGGTCTTGAGATACGGAAGCCGGTGCAGCCCAGGAGCACGGCCTTCCACGGTGGCTTCGACTGAAAGCCCGGTATCGTCCAGACCGGTGAATTTCCATTTCAGGTACGATGGTTCTTGCTCCGCCGCGATTTCTTTGAAGCGTTGCAGCACCTGTGGCCGTCCATTGTGGCACCACACGGCTTTGCGAAAGACGGTACCGAACGGCATGTCATACAGTAGCGCTTCAAGCGTGCTCGAGTTGCCCTGCTGGCTGCGAAAATAGACATGCGTCCAAAACCAGTAAGAGCGGTGCCGGTAACCGCAGTTGTGGCCTTGCACGCCGAAGCCAAGGGGCTCCCCGGAAAATTTCGAACCGTCAAAAATAATTTCACCCGAGAATTGCGCGTTGGAGTGAGGCGACTTTGAAAAGCCGATCCAGCCTTTGTCGCTCAGCACGACGCCGAAATCGGAGTGATACCGCAACTTCCAGGAAATCGCGTGGCCGTCGACGTGCATATGGCCCCAGCAGGCGTTCTCCTCAATGCCGTTCTCGGCGATAAGGAAATGGAAGGGCAATTTCCGTCGCGCGCTGAGGTGCAACGCGTTCGACGGATACCCCTGAATAAAAGTTTGCGGCTTTCCATTTTGTGGAAACCACGTGGCCCATATCTGCACCGGCATTCCGATGGAGTCCGTGCGGCAGCCGCTTTTCCCAAGATTCATGAGCAAATAGCGGAACCACCACGCGCCACTGCCGTCGGCGAGCCCGATGCGCAGGAACCACACCTCGTACCTCCGCTTCATCTGGCGGTTCGTATACACCGCGTTCATTTGTCGCGTGTCCACGGCTCCGTCCTTTTGCGGGATGTGTTTGGACTGTACCATCGTGTGATTCGTACGCACAGACAAAGGCAGGTAGAATCTACCAAGGCTGGCCGGCGTACCGCCTGCGCTGCCCGCCGCTCTCAAAATGGAGTGGGAGACATGGTGGAACCACTGTTGATTGCGCAAGGCACTTCGCCGCTTTACCTCGTACCGCAAATGGCGAATCGCCATGGACTGGTCGCGGGCGCTACCGGAACAGGGAAAACGGTCACACTGCAAGTGATGGCGGAATCGTTTAGCCGCATCGGTGTACCGGTGTTCGCGGCGGATATCAAGGGCGACCTTTCCGGCATCAGCCAGCCCGGCACGGAGAATCCAAAACTCGCCGAGCGCATCAAGAAACTGAAGTTGAGCGATTTTTCTTTTGCAGGCTGCCCAGTTACGTTTTGGGACGTTTTTGGCGAGCAGGGCCATCCGGTGCGCGCCACGATTTCGGAAATGGGGCCGCTGCTGCTGGGGCGCTTGCTAAATCTGAATGACACGCAAGAAGGCGTGCTCACTCTGGTCTTCAAGATTGCCGACGACAGCCAGTTGCTGCTACTGGATCTCAAGGACCTGCAGGCCATGCTTCAATACGTCGGCGAACACGCCAAGGATTTCCAGACGCAGTACGGCAATATTTCCGCGGCCAGTATCGGAGCAATTCAGCGCGGCCTGCTCGCGCTGCAGCAGCAAGGCGCCGACAAATTCTTCGGCGAGCCCGCACTGAATCTCGATGATTTGCTACAGACCGACGCGCACGGTCATGGCATCGTGAATATTCTGGCGGCGGATAAGTTGAACCAGTCGCCGAAACTGTACGCCACATTTTTGTTGTGGCTGCTGACCTCGTTGTTCGAATCGTTGCCGGAAGTGGGAGATCCGGAAAAGCCCAAGCTGGTTTTCTTTTTTGACGAGGCGCACCTGCTGTTCAGTGATTTGCCGAAAATCATCGAGGACAAAGTCGTGCAGGTGGTGCGGCTGATCCGTTCCAAAGGAGTGGGTGTTTACTTCGTGACGCAGAACCCTCTGGACGTTCCGCAGGCCGTGCTTGGACAACTCGGCAACCGGGTGCAGCACGCCTTGCGTGCGTTTACGCCGCAGGATCAAAAAGCCGTGAAAGCGGCGGCGGAAACATTTCGCAGCAATCCCAAACTGGACGTAAGCAAAGCCATCACGGAGTTGGCCGTTGGGGAAGCATTGGTGTCGTTCCTGGACGAGAAGGGCACGCCGGGAATCGTGGAGCGCGCGCTGGTCTGCCCGCCGCACAGCCAGATCGGGCCAATCACTCCAGAGCAGCGGCAAGAATTGATCAAGAATTCCGTGGTTGCCGGTGTCTACGAAAACGCCGTCGATCGCGAATCCGCCTTCGAAGTGCTGCGTGCCCGTGCCGCACAAGGCGCGCCCGTTCCTCATGCTCCCGGGCAAGCTCCGACATCGCCGTCCTGGTGGGAAAATATCCCGGGCATGAGCGGCCACGGGCGTCGCGGCGACAATCTCGCTGACGCCATGGCCAAGAGCGCGGCGCGTGCCATGGGCAGTTCCCTGGGCCGCCAGATTGTTCGTGGCGTGCTAGGTTCTCTCCTCGGAAGCAAACGCTAGCAAAACAGCGGGATAATGTGGTGCTACAACAACTGCGAGCGCAGCGTCATTGCGGCGCCTGCAAATCGTCAGATACAATCGTTCATTTGCTGGTCAGCCGAAAAGGACAACCTAAGGTACATGCACGATATCCACGTCCACAACACTCTGTCTGGAAAACTTGAAACGTTTGCGCCTCTCAAGCCGGGCGTGGTGCACATGTACACCTGCGGGCCCACGGTCTATGACTTCGCGCACATCGGCAATTTCCGCACCTTCGTGTTTCAGGACATTCTGCGCCGTTTTCTGAAACTGCGCGGATTCAAACTCACCCACGTGATGAATTTGACCGACGTGGACGACCGCATCATTGCCAATGCGGCCGCTGCGGGGATCGGCATCCGCGAGTACACTGAAAAATACGTCCAAGCGTTTTTTGCCGACTGCCGCACCTTAAGCGTAGAGTCGCCGGAACATTGGATTCGCGCCACCGAAAATATCGACTCGATGGTTGCGCTGATCCAGAGGCTGCAAGGCAAGACCTACACGTACGATTCCGAAGGCTCTATTTACTACCGCATCCTGAAGTTTAAGGACTACGGGAAATTGTCGAAGGTGGACCTTAGCGGAATCCAGGCCGGCGCCCGGGTCGACAACGACCGCTACGAAAAAGAGAGCGCGCGCGATTTTGCTTTGTGGAAAGCGCCCAAGCCGGGCGAGCATTTCTGGGAAACCGCGATCGGTCCCGGGCGTCCGGGCTGGCACATCGAATGCTCCGCCATGGCCATGAAATACCTGGGCGAAACCATCGACATTCACACCGGCGGCATCGACTTAGCCTTTCCCCATCACGAAAACGAGATTGCCCAGAGCGAAGCCGCCACCGGCAAGCCGTTTGTCCGCTATTGGCTGCACGCCGAGCATTTGCTGGTCGAAGGCGAGAAGATGTCCAAATCGCTAGGGAATTTCTATACTCTCCGCGATCTCTTCTTGAAGGGCTATAAGCCCTCCGCGCTGCGTTTTGCATTAGCCAGCGTGCCCTATCGCCGCCAATTGAATTTCACCTTTGATGGATTGCAGCAAGCCACCAGTTCCGTGGACCGCTTGCGCAATTTCGCGGGCCGCCTGAAAAATGAAAAGTATCCGGCTGGCAAACAAAAAGGAATGGCAGAACGAATCGCCAAGGCTGCCGACGATTTCGATGCTGGCCTTTCCGACGACTTGAACACCGCACAGGCGCTCGCTGCCGTTTTCGATTTTGTACGCGAAGCCAACATCGCCATGGACAAAGGCGAATTTCGGCAGGGCGACGTGAAAGCCGCACAGGAATTTCTGGCGAACTTCGATAAAGTTTTTGCGGTGCTCGAAGACAATGATGCCGAAAAGCTTAAGGCGCTTGGTTATGCGGGAACATCGGGCCCAGACGACGCAGAGATCGCGAAATTGATTGCCGAACGGGAGGCCGCGCGGAAGCGCAGGGATTTCGCCACCGCGGATCGCATCCGTAACGAGCTGCTTAAGCGTGGTATAATTTTAGAAGATACGAAAGACGGTAGTGTTCGCTGGAAACGCAAATGAAGTGCTTCCACTTTTTAAAGCATGATCGCCTGGCGATGGGCCCGCGTGTGCCGCGGAAGTTTCGTCCCTCCAGCCTGCGTCCCGGCCTGTTTGGCGTCGATTGAGTACTCTCCTCTAGTTGCTATGAAGCGGCAAGCCCGCTAGCTTCTCGCTCTCCTCGTGGTTCCTATTCACGCCAACGAACTCAAAATCGTGGAGGATTTATGCTGACCGTTACGGAAACCAAATTGCCTCATATCAAAACTGCGTTGCCCGGGCCAAAGGGCCGGCAGGTCATCGAAGCCGACTTAAAATACATTTCGCCCTCCCTGTCCCGCTCCTATCCGATGGTGGCCGAGCGTGCCAGTGGTGCCATTGTCGAGGACCCGGACGGCAACACCTTCCTCGACTTTTGCGCCGGCATTGCCGTTTGCTCCACGGGGCATTGCCACCCCAAGGTGGTAGAAGCCATCCAGAAGCAGGCTGCCGAGCTGATACATATTGCCGGCACTGATTTTTATCACCGGCACATGCCGCAACTCGCCGAACGGCTCGTTGCCACCCTGCCGCAGGATCATCAGTGGAAGGTATTCTTTGGCAACTCCGGCACCGAAGCGGTCGAAGGCGCCATCAAGTTGGCACGCTACGCCACGCGACGAGATAAATTGATTGCTTTTTATGGCTGCTTCCACGGCCGTACGCTGGGCTCCCTCTCGCTCACCGCTTCCAAGAATACCCAGCGCAAGTATTTCGGCACGCTGCTCGGTGGCGTCGAGCACATTCCTTATCCCTATTCCTATCGCTGCGCCTTGCGACATGGCAAGGAAGAGTGCGGCAGCGAAATTATCGACTTGCTCGAACAGCAAATCTTTAAGCGCCTGTTTGCCCCCGAAGAAGTGGCGGCCATCATCGTCGAGCCCATTCAGGGTGAGGGTGGTTTCATTCCCGCGCCCGTTAAGTTCTTGCAAGAACTGCAGCGTATCTGCAACAAGCACGGCATCATGCTCATCATGGACGAAGTGCAAGCCGGTATGGGCCGTACCGGCAAGATGTGGGCTTTTGACCATGCCGGAATCACCCCAGACATTGTGCTGACCGCAAAGGGAATTGCCAGCGGCATGCCCATCAGTGCGTTCATCGCCAAGGAAAGCGTCATGCAGTGGAAGCCCGGTTCGCACGGCACCACCTATGGCGGCAATCCCGTGTGCGTGGCGGCAGCGACCGCAACGTTGGATTTGATTCAGGGTGGGCTGATGGCCAATGCGAAGAAAGTCGGCGACTACATCTTCAGCAAGATCGGCGATTGGCCCAAACGCTTCAGGATTGTCGGCGACGTGCGCGGCAAGGGCTTGATGATCGGCGTGGAAATCGTGCGCGATCAAGTTACCAAGGAACGGGCCAAGGATCTGCGCGACAAAGTGGTGGCCAACGCCTTCCACAAGGGATTGCTCACTTTGGACTCCGGCGAAAATTCCATCCGCATTTCCCCGCCGCTGGTTATCGACGAAGAGCAGGCCGATTGCGCCATCGCCATTCTCGAAGAGTCCATTCGCGAAGCGGAAAAGAATCTCTAACAGCAAGTCTCTATAGCAGCGGGTTTACCCCGCCGCACAGAGAGGCACTAAGCGTCCCTGTGCGCAGGCTGGCCGCTGCTACACGCGAAACCTGTTGCACTCAGTCGATTTGTTACGCCGAAGCGCGATTTTGGGGCGCCGAAGCGCATCAAACCATCCATCAACCACAAGCCCCGAAGCCTCCACCTCGCGCGCTCACAAAAAGGTGACGCCCGCGGCATTTTTGTCTATACTCTCTGGTGTAGTACCCATACAGTAATATAATAATGCAATGGATGGCACGCATTGGATTTGCCTGGGTGAAATGGCAATCACGACAAGGTCTTCGTGATTCAGGAGACGCCATGGCCCCGGCGAAAAGGCACGAGGCGCTGCAGATGGGCATGCGCGGGGAAACGTATGCTTACTGGTACCTGCGGCGCCTCGGCTATATCTTCATTGCCCGCAACTATATGCCCTCCCGTGCGAAGGGCGAACTGGACCTGATCGGCTACGACGGCGACACGTTGGCCATCGTTGAAGTGCGCACCCGCCGCGCGCAAAAGGGGCAGACCGCGCAACCAGAACTCAGCGTCACCAATGAAAAGCACGAAGTCTTAGTTCGCACCGCGCACTATTTCCTGCGCGAACGGCACATCCAGAATTGCCCGGTGCGCTTCGATGTCGTGGCCATCGAGAATACCCCCGGCCGCCCACCCACCGTGCGTCTGCACAAAGCGGCCCTGAGCCCGCAAGCCACCGTGCATTCTCATTAGAAAATCGTTTTTTTTCAGGCCTCACTTCCATTGCCTACGCGGAAGAGTACAATACAATGTCTGTATGCCCGCGTTAAAAGCCACAGTGGACACGCCGGTACGGAGGGTGTGCATTGCCCGAACTACGTAAGGACCCGATTACCGCACGCTGGGTCATCATTTCCACGGATCGCGGAAAGCGTCCGATGGATTTTCTGCGCGAGAGCGTTTTTCCGGGACCGCCGCGCAATTGTCCGTTCTGCCCGGGCAACGAAGTAAAGACGCCGCCGGAAATTCTGGCCTACGGCCGCAACGGGACAGGCGCCAATTCCGCAGGATGGAGCATCCGCGTCGTGCCCAATCGCTTTCCCGCATTGGGAATCGAAGGCGAACTCGACCGCGAAGGTGAGGGCCTGTTCGACAAAATGAACGGCATCGGTGCCCACGAAGTGATTATCGAGACGCCTCAGCACCAAACCACACTGGCGCAACTTCCGCAAAAATCCGTCGAGGATGTGCTCTGGGCTTACCGCGACCGCATGCTCGACCTGAAAAACGACAAACGTTTCCGCTATGTGCTGATCTTTAAAAACCACGGCGAAGCCGCCGGCGCTTCCGTGGAGCACCCGCACTCGCAACTCATCGCGTTACCCATCGTGCCGCGCCGCGTACGCGAGGAAGTGGACAACGCGTGGCACTATTACGACGAGAAAGAACGTTGTATTTTCTGCGATATCATCCGGCAGGAGCGCGATACCGGCGAACGGGTAATTGGCGAAAACGATCATTTCATAACCCTGGCTCCGTACGCCCCTCGTTTTCCATTCGAAATGTGGCTGCTGCCCAAAGTCCACGGCTCCGCTTACGAGAACAACCAAAGTTCGATGTACGCGAGTCTGGCGCAGATGCTGAAAGACACGCTGATGCGTATGGACGCGGTGCTCGATCGTCCGGCGTTCAACTTGATGATTCATACCTCGCCCATCGGCGAAGAAATCAACGACCACTACCATTGGCACATGGAAATTATCCCCAAGCTCACCAAGGTAGCGGGCTTTGAGTGGGGCACCGGCTTTTACATCAATCCCACGCCGCCGGAAGAATCCGCACGTTTCCTGCGCGAAGCGCAGATCGAGGAACCCGTCAAGAAGTAAAGTTTGGCCGGTCGCTACGAAACGTTGTTGTTGTCTTTGTAGCGGCTGTACGCCGCCGTGCGGTAATGCTGAGAAGGAACTCCAACTCCTGACAGGGCTCACGCAAGTTCGCTATAATAGTAAGACTGAGGCGCGGTACCCAAGTGGTAAGGGAGAGGTCTGCAAAACCTTTATGCGTGGGTTCGATTCCCACCCGCGCCTCCAATATATCCGCTGGAAACAACTGCTTTAATCTCCACATTTTGGTTTGTGTACCCCAGATGAATCCCCCTACGAAGCACCCGGCACATTTGTGGGCTCTTACCAATTACGAGGGCAGATATATCGCGTCAATTGTGCCGCGCGCGGGCCGCAAGGTGATGTATGTGGCTGTTTTGCAGTTCTGATTTGGCAGACGGAAGTGAACGCGCAACTCCTTGGGCCGCGAGTCAGATTGCGCTAGCAGGTCGAGAGCAACAAGCTGGTTGAAGCAACGGACTACAGTTAATCATCAGCGCGGGTCAGTGGTATCGGTGGAAGCGAACATTTTGTGTTCGTTGGCGCTGAACAAGAAATACTTTCCGGGCTGCTCGAAAGCAATTTCGTCCATGCGTTCTGTCGCTGCTGCCAGGCCGTCGACAGCTTCAATCCACATGACGTCGCTGCGGCCATAGACGCCTTGAAAAATATCGAACGTCCAGATAGACAAAGGGCCCTCCACGGCCATTACGACTCGCAAAGTGCCGTGGCCCCTAACAGATAGGGATTATGGGCTTGCGGAAGGTTGTGAGAACCTAAACATACTCGGATTATTGTGCCTTGGCAACCCAGCTTAAGATTCAGCGTCGATTCCGTAAGACCTTGTTTGCGCAGCAGTCGCGACCCAACTACAAGGCTTTGAGAGGGGCAACGCGACACGATTGCATTGCAGAAGCGAGGGTCTTGACCGCGTGCTTGAGGTGATTTACAAAAAAGCGCAGGTAGTGCAGGTTTTAGGTATGCCCGATTTTTGATCGTGCTATTTCTTGGGATGGCGATCACGGCCGAAGCCGATGAGGCTAACGCCAAATATGCGAGAAATGCGCAAAAGGCTCACGACGCCATCGCATCGTTGCCTTGTCAAGCCGTTCCTGGTACGGGCGCCAGAATCGGGCGCACAGCCGCACAAAGCAGAAAACCACTGGTGCGTAACGGATTGAGCGGATTGGTGGGCCTGGGTGGACTTGAACCACCGACCTCGCCCTTATCAGGGGCGCGCTCTAGCCACCTGAGCTACAGGCCCACGCAAAAACGCAGAGATCACCGCAAGCGGTACGACCTAAATCAGCTTATCGTAATTTCCCTGCGAGTACAAACGGCTAGCGTCGAGGGACACGGCGTTTGCGAAGATTCGCAGCCGGGTGGAAGGAACGCGGCTGGCGGAAACGAAGCTGGGGGGTTAAAGGCATAGCGACGATGCATCATGCAACGAAGCGCATCGAATTGTGAGTTGTCTGCAAGCGGTCGCCACCGAAGCCCAGAGCAAACAACGCTGCCGGACTCCAAAGGGCCAGTTACGAGAGGAACCTAGTTTGCAGCGGCGACGGGGGCTTCGTTGGGCTGTGGACGCGGCTTTCTGCGTAACACGGCTGCGGAGAGCAGCGTGATGACGAGGCCGACGGGGAATGGCTCGATGAAGGTCATGGCGGCGTTGTAGAGTGGGTTCTTGTACAGGACTTTGAGTCTGTTGATTTCTTCGGATTTCTGCTGAATGGCGGCGGCCGTGGCGCCAGAAGCTTGCATCTTCTGAAGGACGTGGGTGCCGTACTTGTCCATGAAGTCGGGCATGAAATTGAAATAAATGACCTCCCAGGTGGCGACGTAAAAGAGACAAGAGATTACAGTGATTGCGAGGCCGACAAGGAAGGCTCTGCCGAAAGTGATGTGGCCATTGCCTACGTTGTCGCGGTAGGAACGGACACCAAAGAAAGTCACGATCAGGGATAGTACGATCGTCGTATAGCCCAGAACATAACCGTGCTCGAAGCCGGCGCGGTTCATAAAGGGGACGGTGGCAAGCATCATCACCGAGGAAATAAGACCGGAAATCAGCCCGAAGGTGAGAATCGTTTTTTTCATCAAAACCTCCTGAAGTGGAAAGGTGAATCGAGCGCACGGTACGGCTGCAGAAGGAGTTTTGTCGTCCTACTTGCGTGTGATTTTGCGCGGTAGGGTGAAAAATCATTCGTTTGGGTGAGGTGTTCAGGAAAGTAAACCGAAGTCTTTTCCGAGTTGAACGGCCTGGGTGCGGCGCTTGGCGCCTAATTTGCCAAAAACGCGGCTGGAATGCGTCTTGACGGTGTTCTCGCTCACGTAAAGAGTTTCGGCGATTTCGCGGTTACTCATGCCTTTAGCAATCAGTTCCAGGATGTCTAGTTCCCGCGGGGTGATGCCTAGGTCTACGGCCTTTTTCTTATCCGGGACCGCTGATCCAGAGGGAAGGGGCATCTGACTCACCGCGCTCGCGTCCGGTTTGCGGGCGAGCTTTTGGCCCAACCAGATTCCGAGGATGGCAAAGGTCGCGGCGATCAGGCCACCGTAAATTTCCATGGAATGCTCGAGGACCAGGAAGCGATACTCGGCCCACTTCAGGGAGGCAATCAGAAGGCCAGCGACGAGGCCATAGATCAGAACGTGGCGCTTCATGGCTTTCAAGGGTCCCTACTATACACCAAGCTATAAGCCGAGGGGGCAGCGGCAACTGGCGAGTAGCGCCGGCCTCAGCTTGTTTTTTGCTTTATAGCGGCGGCTTTCCGAGGCGGGCGTGAGCTGGGTGCCCCAGACGCCTGTGCTACTGGGACAATGGGCGGATGGCGAAGCCGGCTTGGGTGAGTTTGCGGTGGATGGCGGCGGCGATTTGGGGTGAGCCGGGAGTGTCCCCGTGAAGGCAGAGGGTGTCGGCGTGGAGGGCAACGATGGAATTGTCAGCGGCGAAGACGCGGGAGCGTTGCGCGATGAGCAGAGCCTGTTCAGCGGCTTGTTCAGGGTCACGTAGCAAAGCATCGGCGAAATTGCGGGAACGCAGGGTCCCGTCAGGCTCGTAGCGGCGATCGGCGAACGCCTCGGCAGCGACAGAGAATCCAGCAGCGCGGAATTCGTCGAGCATGATGGAACCGGCGAGTCCGAGGAGGATAGCGTTGGGTAAAATGCGACGAACACCTTCGGAAATGGCGCGAGCAATTTGGCGATGACGAGCCGCCTGGTTATAGAGGGCGCCGTGCGCTTTCACGTGGTGGATGGAGACGCCGCATTCCTCGGCAATGCGCTGTAGCGCCTGAATTTGGCGCTGGACCGAAGCGGTGATTTCTTCAGGGGGAAGATGTAATTCCAGGCGTCCAAAATTCGCGGAATCTTCGTAGCCGGGATGGGCGCCAATGCTGAGATTGTGACGCATCGCCTGGGTGATGGTGGCACGCATCGTTTGAGAGTTACCTGCGTGGCCGCCACAGGCGATGTTCGCGGAACTGATGTAGGGCATGAGGGTTTCCTGAGAGCCGTCGGCAATCGCTTCGGAGTTTTCGCCTACATCGCAATTGATATCGACAAATTTCATGCGAAGAGTTGCCTCGGATGGCTCAGCAAGCGTTCCTGCTCGATCCAGAGCGCGCGCGCCACGCGCAAGGAAATACGTTCGAAACGAATGTCGGTACGCGGGCGAAGTTGGCCGAGCCGATGCAGATCGACCCCAATGACGTTGGCGATTTTCGGATAGCCGCCGGTGGTTTGCTGCTCCACAAATAGGATGATGGGCTGGCCGGAAGGTGTGATCTGGATGGCGCCCAGCGGAACGCCTTCAGTGATCATTTCTCCGTCCGAATTACTCCGGAAGGCGGGCCCCTCCAGACGAAGACCGGTGCGGTCAGATTGCTCGGTGACCCGAAACTTGCTGCGAAAAAAAGTGTGGCGGGCCTGCTCGGAGAAAGAGTCGATCTGCGGGCCATCGGTGACGCGCAAGACCTTTCTGGGCCACAGCGTGTGCAGGCTTGCAGAGGGAATGCGCTGCGAAATCAAATCTTCGATTGGCACACCGAGTGGGAGCACGTCGCCTTTGCGCAGTGCGCGACCGTTGAATCCACCCAAGCCGCTGAGCATGTGGGTGGAAGCACTGCCGAGAAAAAGAGGGACGCGGACGCCGCCGGCGACGGCCAAGTAACAGCGAGCAAAATCTTTCGTGGGCCCGAATACGATTTTGGTTCCTGCAGAAACTTTATGCACGCGCCACAGCTCGAGGGAACTGCCATTGATCGTAGGGGCAAAATCCGCACCGGTGATGGCGATGTGCGCGGAATTGGAGAAAACGAAGCTGCCGCCGAGCAGCGTCATTTCGAGCGCGGGAGTGTTGGAAGCATTGCCGACAAGCAAATTCGCGAGGCGAAAGGCGACGGGATCCGCCGCACCCGAGGGAGAAACGCCAAGCGCACCGTAACCGGGACGTCCGAGATCCTGGACGGTAGTCAGCAGTCCGGGGACATCGACTAAGAGGGAGGGCATGCGGCTTCCAATTTTCGAAATTCATCCGGGGAGATAGGACGGAATTTGACTTGATCGCCGATGGAAATGAGTTCCATAGGTTTCCGATGGGGACAGAATACGGCCACGGGTGTACGACCGATGAGAACCCAACCCCCGGGGGTGGTGAATGGGTAGACCGCGGTCTGTTTTCCGGCGATGCCAATGCTGCCTGCGGCAACAGCTCGGCGAGGAGTTTGCAGAC
Organism: Verrucomicrobiia bacterium; assembly: GCA_035506955.1. Classification (GTDB taxonomy): domain Bacteria; phylum Acidobacteriota; class Terriglobia; order Acidiferrales; family UBA7541; genus Acidiferrum. The sequence continues at coordinate 27,945 of DATJOO010000095.1, read as the reverse complement.
GCGGAACGGCGATTTGATCGGGAACGTCACCGAGATAGGCGAACCCTGGAGCAAAACCTAGGAAGTAAGCGTGATAGGTGCGCGAGGAATGGACTTGGACGAATTGCGCAGGTTTCAGCCCGACCGCGCGGGCGGCTTCGGCGAGGTCGGGACCGAACTCTCCGCCATAGCAAACGGGGATTCGCACCAGGCGTGGTTTGCGAAGACGCCCTGTTTTGTGCTGGTGATCATAGGCGCGCAACGCGGTCTCGACGGCAGCGTGATCGACAATGCATGGGTCGAAAGTCACCATAAGTGAGGTGTAGGCCGGTTGCAGGTTGCGCAGCCACACTGGCGGCCGCCGCTGAAGTTGCCGGAATAATTGCAAAACGTGCTGGTGCGCGGGCAAATGAATGTGCTCGCCAAGATAGACGAGCATGCACTGGTCGCTGGCGGGGTAGAAGCGCACGAACTTTGCCTTTACTGGACGAAACCGATGTTTGCTCCCGGGGTGAGGCCTTCCGGGCCCTCCTTGATGGGGCCGTAAAGCGATTCGAATCGTGAAATATTCTCGCCGAGGGCGCGCCAGATGCGCTTGGCGTGGCCTGGACTGACAATCATGCTGCTGAGAAGCTTGCCTTGGGTGGCGTTCGGAAAGACGTAAACAAAGTTGAGGGTGAACTCTTCAGCGTGATGCTGGATCATCACCAGATTGCTGTACATACCCTGCAATTCCTTCTCGTCGGCTTTAATTTGCACTTGTCCCGGCGCGGGGGGCTGCTGGGAAGGCTGCTTTTCGTCCATGATGGTCTCCTGGAAATTCCCTTCCAAGGTATCAGAAATTAGGGTTTCGCTCGAAAGCGCATTCCCTGCGCGGGGCAGCGCTGTGACGCCGGGAGCGACGACGCGTCTACAGCAATTTTATGAGAAAGTTCTATTGACACCCGCTGTCGTTAAATGTAGTTTAGGATTGAAGTTCACCATAGTTAACATTGAAGTATGGGAGACTTGCTCGCCAAATCGCTCACGTCCCGGCCAGCTACCACGGAAGAAGCTGCGCCGGGTTCCGCATGGCGTCGCGCCCTGACGCTGCCGTCCCTGCCGGAAGCTCACCGATCCATTCCCGTAGAGCCAAATCTGTCCTGGCTGCGCAAGCTCTTGGTCTTCGCGGGTCCAGGCTACCTGATCGCTGTTGGATACATGGACCCAGGGAACTGGGCCACGGATATCGGAGGCGGCTCGAAGTTTGGCTACGCGCTATTGAGCGTAGTGCTGATCAGCAGCTTGATGGCAATGTTTCTGCAGGCACTGGCCGCGAAACTGGGCATTGCGACGGGGCGCGACCTGGCCCAGGGGTGTCGGGATCATTACTCGCGAGGTACGGCGATTTTCCTGTGGGTGATTTGCGAACTGGCAATCGCTGCGTGTGATTTGGCGGAAGTGCTGGGGTCGGCAGTGGCCTTGAAACTACTGTTCGGTCTGCCGTTGTTGTTGGGCGTGATCGTAACGGCGTTTGATGTGCTCCTGGTGCTGGCGCTGCAGGGCCGAGGATTCCGATTGGTGGAAGCGTTTGTGGTCACACTGATTGGCACGATCGGGGTGTGCTTCGCATATGAAATTTTCTTTGCGCGGCCGCTGTGGTTGGAAGCAGCGAATGGATTTTTACCGCGCCTGGAAATTCTGCGTAACAAAGAGATGCTCTATATAGCGATTGGAATTATTGGGGCGACGGTGATGCCGCACAATTTGTACCTGCATTCGAGCATCGTGCAGACGCGGGCGTTTGGAGAAAATGAAAAGGGACGGCGGGAAGCCATCAAGTATTCGGTGATCGATTCGACGGTAGCGCTGGGATTCGCGCTTTTTATCAACGCGGCGATTCTGACGTTGGGCGCTGCAGTGTTTCACAGACATGGATTGAATGAAGTGGCGGATATCGCCGATGCCTACAAATTACTGAGCCCGCTGCTGGGCGTGAGCCTGGCGAGCACGGTGTTTGCCCTGGCGCTGCTGGCTTCGGGGCAGAATTCCACGCTGACGGGCACGCTGGCCGGGCAAATTGTGATGGAAGGGTTTCTGCAGATCCGTCTGAAGCCCTGGATTCGGCGGTTGATTACCCGGGTCATTGCGATTCTTCCGGCAATTTTAGTGATTGGCATTGCAGGAGAAGGAAAGGTCACGTCACTTCTTATTTTGAGCCAGGTGATTTTGAGTTTTCAGCTGCCGTTCGCGATAATTCCGCTGGTGCAATTCACCAGTGAGCGGGCAAAGATGGGGCCTTTCGTGAATTCGTGGATGACGAAAGTGATTGCGTGGGTGGTTACTGCAGCGATTCTGTTCTTCAATCTCGAATTGTTGTGGCTGATTTTTCGCGGCATATGATGACCAACTGACTGAAAGTGACAAACACGCCTGCAGCGACTAACGTGATCGATGGCGAGCAAGACGCAGGGATCGAAGAGAGATTTCTCGCTTCGCTCGAAATGACTTGAAGTTGAGCCGGTGTCCGGCACTCCAAAGAACACAGGCGGAAGCCTGTGCCACATGACTTGGCGTCGCTTTCCGCTGGGTGCGGACCTGTGCGAGACTCTTCAGAGTCATGACTCCAAGTTCTCGGAAGAGCCGCCGCCTGCGTCTGGTGTTGTTTGTCTGTGTGCTGGGATTGATGGTTGTGGCGATTGGGCTGGGCGTGTTTCACAAGCAGCCGTGGGCGATTCCTGCGGCGGACAAGCAACGGCAGAATCCATTGACGGCCACCCAGGCGAATTTAGACGCGGGGAAGCAGATCTACGCCGACAAATGCACCGATTGCCATGGAGATAAAGGCAAAGGGGACGGGCCGGACGCGATGATGTACGAACCGGCACCTACGGACCTGACGGACCCGAGCAGCGTCAACAAGCTGACCGATGGGGAAATCTTTTACCAGATTACCGTGGGGCGGAAGCCGATGCCGTCCTTTCGAAAGAAGTTGACGGATGACCAGAGATGGCAATTGGTGTTGTTCGTGCGCGCGCTCGCAGAGCACCAAGAGGTAAAGTAAAACCGTATAAAAGTGAAAGAGTTTAAGAGCGTTAGAGCGCCGGCTATTTTACGGTACCGAGGGCGCTAGCGACTTCCTTGACGTCAGGGACTACCGGAATATCGTAGTGCTTCAGCCAGGCCACCTTGCCTTGCTTATCGACGATGAAAATGGAACGACCCGTGATGCCTTTGTCTGCAAGAAAAACGCCATATTTTTCGCCGACGGCGCCGCGAGGTTGGAAATCGGCGAGTAGCGGATATTTGATGCCCATTTTTTCGGCGTAGGCTTTGTGCGACCAAAGGCTGTCGACACTGATGCCGAAGACCTCGGCGTCGAGAGTGTCGAAATGTTTCATGTCGTTGACGAAGCAGGCGTGCTCGTTGGAGCAAACGGGGCTCCAATCGAGGGGATAGAAGACCAGGACAACGCGCTTCTTTCCTGCGAAGTCGGAGAGCTTCACTTCTTTCTGGTTCTGATCTTTTAGAGTGAAATCAGGTGCAGGTTGTCCCACGTTCAAGGCCATGGCGCATCCTCCTGGCAAATTAGTTGACGGAAGCATCTTACCGAAATAGCGCGGTAGCCGCCAAATGCGCGCAGGCGCGGCCGACACTCGACAGCCGTTAGCCTACAGCCACAACGGATTTTTCGTTCAAAGGCGGGCTCGAAATGGCGGATTTATTTTTTGTTGAAGACCGGTGAGGCCGATCTAAAGCTCGGCCACTACACGGGCACCTTGAATACTTATGCTGTGGCAAACTATTTCGGCTGAGGCAGGTTCGCGCTAAACTTTGCGGGAATTACTATGAACGCAGAAGCAATAGAAGAGCGGCGATAATGAACTTTCGCGAAGTCGTGAAGCGCTATGCCGCGCTCGCGGAGGGTTTCGGCGGGCCTGTGGCGCTTTCCGCCTTTGGCCTGAGCGTGCGGGAAACCGAGAATCTATTCGGTAGCTTCGATGAGGATTATCAAATCAGTCGCTATCTGCATTTTTCCTGTAGCGAAGGTGAGACCTTCTACATCAGCGGCGAAAATGTCACGCACATAGCAATCGATGAAGGAGTGGACTCACTGCTATAGGGCCGGCATGGGCGCAGGTGGCCGGTCCTCCACCCTATGGAGTTGCCAAATGGCGATGAGGCCGAAGACCATGAGATTTGGGAAGAGCAGCGGCGCGATGGGCGCGGCTCCATAGATCAGGTTATTGAACATGTGGGATGAAGGGCCGTGAAGATTGTGCTCGCCGTGAAGGAAAGCGTGGGGGCCCCCGGGGTAAACGCCGGAGTTGGCGTGACCTGAGAAACTGCGGAATTCTACCGCATGCGGTAACTCGATAGTTAGTAAATATTGAAGTGAACCAGGCGGGCAAAGGCGACGGGCTATTCTCCAACGAAGGCGAAATAGCGAGGGTAGCGCCCAAAAAATTGAGGGCGCTGGAACCTTGCGGTTCTTGCGCCCTCTTTTGATTGCGCTGGTGAGTTTTTGAGGCTTACCGGCTCAATCTGGAGTGAGAGTAAACCTGGCGGAAAAAGTTGGCAAGAGGTCGCTCGCGTTTTTGCTGTGGAAAGCTGTGCACGGCTGTGCAAAAAGATTGAGGCTTTTTCCGGAGAAAGCAAGTCACGACGCCGGGATCACAATCCAACCTTAAGTATAAGGATGCTGGCTGAGGTGCTTACGCCGGTAGCCAATTCGTGCGCTCGCGGAACGTGGGAGGCTCGTAGGTTTTGCCTCTGGCGAGGCGGCGTTCTTCGCGGCGGCAGGTCCACAGGAGAAGGGGACCCAAGGTGCGTGCGCTGAGCCGCGCGGTGAAGCCGAACTCCTTTTCTACCTCCGTGCGCAGCGATTTAATGCGGGCGCTGACGGTATCGCTGACCTCGCGGAACTGGCGTTCCATGGCCCACAAAGAACCATTGTAGCCGGTGCGCAGTTTGTGCATTTCGCGAGCAAAACGTTCCCGGACCCTGGGATCAGGATAATCGCGATAACGTGTCCAGCCCTGCATCATGGTGCGGCACATGCGGTAGAGGCTGGGGCCATTCTGCTGGAAATCGCGGAGGAAGGCCCAATTTAGAAGACGCTGTGATTGATCGCGGGAAATGGCGGCATGCTGAAAATTGAAGCGGTATTGTCCGTGAATGTCGGCCAAATCGACATCGAGCAGCCGCCCTTGCTGCTTCATTTCCGAATATAACGGGGTGCCGGGAACCGGGGTGTACAGCATGAACTGGTGAAAATCGGTATCGTGGCGGACAGCGTGCTCAATTTCGTTCTCAATGTTGTCCGGAGTGTGATGTTCGAGTCCGATGATGGTAGAGCCTTGCACCCGAATGCCATGGCTGCGCAATTCGCTGGTTAACTCCAGCGTGTCGGTTCCCTGTAGTTTGCTGTAGCGGGATTGCGCGGACTCCAGCCCCATCCAGATCCACGACACGCCCAGTTCGACCAGCTCTTTCATCGAGTACTTGCGGACCGCGTTGGCCGAGGCAAACACGGCCAGGCCCCAACTTTTCCCCGCGGCCTTCATACGTTCCAGCAAGCGGATAGCACGCGTGCGATGCAAGAGAAAATTCTCGTCCATGATGAAGAAGGTTTGCACGCCCATGGAAGATTCGAAGCCGGCCATTAAATCGAACAGTTCGTCTCCGGTTTCATAAAAATTATGGAAGTTGCCCTTGCCGCCAAAGAACCAAGAGGTCGTGCAGAAGTTGCATCCCATTGGACAGCCCACCGAGGGGATGACCGTCGCGGCCGTAGAACCACGGCGTTCCGGCAGGGTCATTCCCAACGAGCGGGTTTTCAACCCGGAGACAATTTCCGGGTGTCGGATGGGTGCGGTTTCGTCTTCACCGAGGTAGCGGCGCATCCACGAGATGCCTTCGCCGCGCACAAAGTGGTCCGCATCGACGAGTTTCTCAATGCCGGGAATGGCGGTAACGTGCCCGCCGACAACAATCACGGAGTGCGGCAATCGTTCGCGGACCAGGCGGCACATTTCGCGGACTTTGCGGACATTCACGATGATGGAAGAGATGCCCACAATATCGTAATCACATGAAGCCAGTTCGTTGGCAAAAGCCTCGCGGGTAGGAAAATCCAGCAGTGTGCACGGCGCGGTGATATTGGCCTGGATGAACATGATGCCCCAGGAACGGTGGAACATACGCAGAGAAAAGGCCCCTTGCGCGCGCGTCACCTGGTTGTGGTACAGCTCCATCGGATTGATGGCTCGGCTACCGAATTCATCATCCTGCGCATAGGGGCCAAATACGGAACTGAGCAGCACGCGAGCGCGCGTGCCCTTGGGATGTTTTGCTGAGGTCTGAAGCATTCCAGGTCTCTCCGGAAACTAAACCTTCACGTTAACACCTACGTGAACAAACCATTTGTGACGAACAAACATCACGGTTCACGGTCTGGCCAGGCGGTCGTTGGTTGGAGTCTTCGGAGCCGACTACAGATCTGGCGATGGTTCGCGAGGCGAGAGGATCTGTGCACCATGGCGGGAGGAGCGAGGCAGAAAAAATTGAGGGCGCTGGAACCTTGCGGCTCTGGCGCCCTCTTTTGATTGTGCTGGTGAGTTTTTGAGGCTTACCGGCGCAATCTGGGATGAGAGTAAGCATCATGAAAAAAGTTGGCAAGAGGTCTCTGGCGATTTTGCTGTGGAAAGCTGTGCATGGTTGTGCAAAACGGTGGCACGGAATCAGTAGGCGGGAATGGTGTTTTCGAACCGGCGCACCACACCTTGATATTCGTCGCGAAGCTCGGCTGGGAGGCGTCCGCTGAATTTGGCGAAGAACTCGCGGGTATCGGCAAGATCTATTTCCCAGTCGTCGGCATCGACGCGGAACAGTTCGCGAAGGGTTTCCGGGGAAACATGAAGGCCATCGAGGGTGAGCGCCTCGCGCGTGGGAACAAAGCCAATGGGAGTTTCCTCGGCGGCTCCGTGGCCTTCGACGCGCTCGAGAATCCACTTGAGAACGCGGACATTTTCGCCATAGCCGGGCCAGAGGAACTTGCCGTCGGCGCCTTTGCGGAACCAGTTCACGTGGAAAATCTTGGGCGGATGGGGGATGCGCTTGCCCATGTCCAGCCAGTGCTGAAAATAGTCGGCCATGTTGTAGCCACAGAAGGGCAGCATAGCCATGGGATCGCGGCGTGTGATGCCGACATCGCCGGTGGCCGCGGCAGTGGTTTCCGACGCCATGGTGGCGCCGACGTAGACGCCGTGCTGCCAGTTGAAGGCTTCGTAGACCAGAGGAGCGAGACGCGCGCGGCGTCCACCGAAGATGAACGCGGAGATGGGCACGCCCTCGGGAGCTTCGAACTTCGGAGAGATGCTGGGCGATTGAAGAGCGGAAACGGTGTAACGCGAATTGGGATGGGCGGCGGGACCTTTGGAGTTGTCCCACTTTTCGCCGCGCCAGGTGACGAGGCCGGGGGGATGCTCGGTGCCAATACCCTCCCACCAGGGTTCGTCGCCGGGAGTGATGCCGACGTTGGTAAAAATGGTATTGCGATTGAGGGCGCGCATCACATTGGGGTTGGTCTTCATGCCCGTGCCGGGAGCGACGCCAAAGAAACCGGCTTCGGGATTGATGGCGTGGAGATAGCCGTCATCGCCGATGTGCATCCAGGCGATGTCGTCGCCGACAGTCCAAACTCTGTAGCCCTGCTCTTCCAGGGCGGAAACTATCATGGCGAGATTGGTCTTGCCACAGGCGCTGGGGAACGCCGCGGCCATATAGGTGACCTTGCCGCCCGGCGATTCCAGGCCGAGAACGAGCATATGCTCTGCCATCCACCCTTGTTGGCGGGCCATGTAACTGGCGATGCGCAAAGCGAAACACTTCTTGCCCAGGAGGGCGTTGCCGCCGTAGCCGGAGCCGACACTCCAGATAAGGCGCTCCTCGGGGAAATGCGCGATGTAGCGGCGAAGGGGATCCAAGTCGCCTAGAGAATGCAAGCCGGGGACGAAGTCGGAAGAATTGCCCAGACGATCGGTAGCCACGCGGCCGATGCGGGCCATGATGCGCATGTTCGCGACCACGTAGGGGCTATCTGTGACCTCGACGCCGACTTTGCTCATCGGGGAATTGGCGGGGCCCATGATGTATGGGACGACATACATAGTTCGGCCACGCATGGCGCCGTTCAGAAGTGCGCCGACCTTGTGCTTCGCGGCATCCGGGTGCATCCAGTTATTGGTGGGACCGACGGCGTCCTTGTCCTGGGTGCAGATAAAGGTGAGATGTTCGGTGCGGGCGACGTCGCTGGGGCTGCTGCGATGAAGATAGCAATTGGGATAGGTATTAGGGTTCAGAGGAAAGGAGTCCGAATGCTTTAGCATTTCGTGCAGGACGGCCTGGTTTTCCGCCTCGGAGCCGTCGCAGAAGTGGACACGGTCAGGCTTGGTGAGCTGCGCGGCCTGATCGACCCAGGCTTCCAATGGAGTTTGCACGGTCTAAAACCCCCGAAAAGCAGATGCAATGCATCGAAAGAACAAATCAATAAGCCCCAACCGACCGCTCCCAAGGAATGCGAGAGGATAGCGCGCCAGGCGGGTGCACAACTGGGAATTGCGCGAAGATTAGTTTACGGTAGAAAAAAGGGATGTAGCAAGTTTGGCCCATCCGGAGCGTGTTTGCGAGAGCACCAAATTGGAGTGCTATCCTAAGGCCTATGTACGCACAGAAATTTTCGGTGGATGTGTGGATTCGTGGGGAGCGGAAGAGCTGTCCGCTGGACTGGTTGGACCAGTTCTGCATGCGCAACTTCACGAATTCGGCGGATTTTGACGACACTTTGCCGGTAGGGGAAGGGCGAATCGAGGCGAGTTTCCGGTTGACGCCGGAGCGGTTTGCGGAAGGGCTGGGGGCATGGCTCACGCAAAGGGGCAAGGGCGAAGGTGAGCCGGTCAAGGTGGAAGTGCAGCGGATCTGATTCTGGCAGGCGTGGACATCAAGCGCTGCAATGCGGCGCCCCTACAAGCGAGTAGCTTTTGGGCTAAAGCTTTCTGAGAGGAAGAGCTACAACGTCGGCTGGTCTTCGCTGGGAATTACGGTTTTCTTTTCGATGGCGGCGCGAATCGCCGGCAGTGCCTTCAGGGTGGCTTCCTCGCCAGCGCGGATGAGCTGGCTGGTTTTTGAGAAATCGTCCCAAAGAAAAGGCGTGACGTCGGGTTCGATGATGACGTCGGCTTGTTTGCGCCACTCAAAATCGGCGTGTCTCTGAATGACGGTGAAGGAACGGCTGAGCACGTCGGTGAAAGTGCGAGGCTCGCCGATCGAGCCGGCTTCGAGATAAACGGCGATGACCAAGTCGGCGCCGAGAATGAGCGCGCCTTCGATGGGCACGAGGGCGGTGAGGAAGCCGTCGACCAGCGTGTGACCTTCGTATTTCACGGGCACGAATAATCCCGGATAAGCGCAGGAAGCACGCAGCGGTGGGCCGATCGGACCGCCATGGTAATAGACCGGCAGGCCAACGTTGATATCTGTGGTGGCGATGGCGAGCGGCTTTTGCAGTTCTTCGAAGGTTTTTACCGGCGTCATGCGAGCGAGGAACTGTTCGATGCGGTTGTTGGTGGCGAGGCCAAGCCAGGAAGGCGTCCAGCGGCCGAAATCGGAAAATTTGGTGGTGTGCGCGACGCGCTCCATGGTTTCCATGGAAGTGCCGGCGCAATATGCAGTGGCAATGAGTGCGCCAACGCTGGTGCCCGAAACCATGTCAACGGGAACGCCCGCCTCGCGAAGAACCCGCAGGACGCCAACGTGCGCGATGCCGCGGGCAAAGCCGCCGGCGAGGGCCAAGCCGATGCGCGGGCGCTGGGCTCCTTTCGGCAGACCGCCATACGCGAAGGAGCGCAAGAGATCCTTGGCCATACGGAGGAAATTTGGGGAAGCGCCATTTCCTTCAGCAGCCATAATCCACCATTTTACGATGGCGGGAAGTTTACCAAACACCTGTTTGACCCGTACGATGCCATTTTGTAACCTGTTCTGCGATCCCAAATCCACTGTCGAAGGCACACTCTCATGACACAACGAATTCAGAAAGCCGCCGTTCTGGGCGCAGGGACCATGGGTGCCCGCATTGCCGCGCATTTCGCGAACGTGGGCTTGCCTTGTTTATTGCTGGATATCGTGCCCAAGGATGCCGGGGCCGGGGACCGCAACAAAATTGTCAGCGCGGGATTGGAAGCCGCAAAAAAATCGAAGCCGGCGGCATTTTTTACGCCGGGACTTGCCGCGAAGATTGCCATCGGAAATTTCGAAGACGATTTGGCAAAGCTTGCCGACGTGGATTGGATCATTGAAGTGGTTGCGGAGAATCTGGAGATCAAACGCGGGTTGCTGGCGAAAGTAGCGCAATTCCGGAAGCCCGGCGCGATTGTCACCACCAATACTTCGGGTTTGCCGGTGCATTTGATTGCGGAAGGCCTGCCCGAGGAATTTCAGGAGCATTGGGCGGGAACGCATTTTTTCAATCCGCCACGATATATGAAGTTGGTGGAAGTGATTCCTGGGCCGAGAACGGCGCGCGCGGTGCTGGACACCGTGTCAGATTTTTGCGACCGCCGGCTGGGCAAAGGTGTGGTGATCGCGAAGGATACGCCGAACTTCATCGCCAACCGCATCGGGACGTATTCGATGCTGAATGCGTTGCGATTGATGGGCACGCTGGGAATGACGATTGAAGAAGTGGACGCGTGCACCGGTCCGGCGGTGGGCTGGCCGAAGTCGGCGACGTTTCGCACCGCGGATATTGTGGGACTAGACGTGTTGATGCACGTGGTGAAAAACATCTACGAAACTGCGCCGAACGACGAATCGCGCGGGGCGTACAAGATTCCGGCGTTTGTGGAGGAAATGGCCCAGCGGAAGTGGCTGGGCGACAAGACCGGACAGGGATTTTACAAGCGCGTGAAGGGCGGCGCAGGAGAAAAAGAGATTCTGACGCTAGACCTGAACACGATGGAGTATCGCGGGCGACAGAAAGCGAGATTTCCCTCGATTGAGGCGGGAAAGGCGATTGAGGATACACGGGAGCGATTGCGCGCACTATTGACGCCGCTATTTGAGGGCCAGAAAACGGACAAGGCGCAACAGTTTATTTGGGGCGGTCTCTCGGAAATGTGTTTGTACGCCGGACGGCGCATGCCGGAAATTTCCGATCACATCGAAGACGTGGATCGCGCAATGCGCTGGGGATTTGCGTGGGAATTGGGGCCGTTTGAAAGCGTGGATGCCATCGGACTGACGGCTTTTGCGGAACAGATCAAGAAGGAAGGCCGAGGCTTGCCGGCAATTTTTGAAAAGGCGCTGGCGAGCGGGCGAAAGAGCTTTTACGAATCGCAAAAAGGCGTGACTACCGTTTTTGATTTCTGTACCGGGTCGACGAAGAAAGTGGAAGAGTCCGCGGGGATTCTGATTTTGAAGAATCTGAAGGAGGCCGGGCGCGAAGTGGAACGCAATGCAGGGGCGAGCCTGATCGATTTGGCCGACGGCGTGGTGTGCTGCGAATTCCACGCCAAGATGAATGCGATTGGGGCGGACCTGATCGCCATGGTTCACAAAGGATTGAAGCGGCTGGAAACCGATTTCGATGCCATGGTGATTGCGAACCAAGCCACGAATTTCTCAGTGGGCGCGAATCTGATGCTAGTGTTGATTGGGGCGCAGGAACAGGAGTGGGACGAATTGCACCTGGCGGTGAAACAGTTTCAGAACGTGAACCTGGCGATTAAATACGCGCCAAAGCCAGTGGTTGCGGCGCCGCAGGGCATGGCGCTGGGTGGAGGATGCGAAATCAGTTTGCACGCGGCGAAGATCCACGCGGCGGCGGAAGCGTACATTGGGCTGGTGGAAACGGGAGTTGGGTTGATTCCCGGTGGCGGCGGCACAAAAGAGATGCTAATCCACGCGAACGAAAATGCGGCGTCCGGCGACGATCTGGATTTGTTTCATACGCTGCGGCCAGTGTTTGAGAATATCGCCATGGCCAAGGTGGGAACCAGCGCGGAAGAGTGCAGAGAGTTGGGATATTTGCGGCGCGGGGACGGAGTGTCGATGAATCGCGACCGGTTGGTGGCGGACGCGAAGCAGACGGCGCTGGCGTTGGTTGAGGGTGGATGGAAGCCGGCGGCGTCTTCGTGGCAAGAAGGCGCGCAGACAACGCAAATTAAGGTGTTGGGCGAACCTTTCCTGGCGACAGCGAAGATGGGTATCCACCTGATGGTGAGGGGCGGGTATGCTTCGGACTACGATGCGCACGTAGCCCGGAAGTTGGCGAATATTCTGGCGGGCGGTGCGCTCTCGGCAACGCAAATGGTGAGCGAACAATATGTGCTGGATCTGGAACGTGAAGCGTTTGTGTCATTGTGCGGCGAGAAGAAAACGCAGGAAAGAATCGCGCATACCTTGAAGACAGGCAAGCCGTTGAGAAATTAGGATTCGACGCCGCTTTAGGCTGGCCTCGGCGGGGTAAACCCGCCGCTACACACCAAAATCGCATAAAATCGTATTGCGATATTTGTTAAATATGTTTATTCTCGTGCCCGAGGAAACGTATGCAGAAACTTCTTGCGCCCCGGGAAGCCGCGAACATCCTGGGAATCAGCTATCCCACGCTGAAGCAGTGGATTTATCACAATAAAATCAAGACCGCGAAGACACCCGGAGGGCACCACCGCGTGCCGGAATCGGAAATCGACAGATTGATTCCGAAGAAACTTGAAAGAGGAGACATTACAACGCGGCGGGGCAATTTTCGAAAGATCAGCGGGCGGAATCAGCTGATCGGGAGAGTCGTGGCGCTGAAATTCAGCGGATTGCTGGCGCAGGTAACGCTAGCGATCGGCGAGCAGCACATCACGTCCATCATTACGGCAGACGCCGCGCGCGAGTTGCGCTTAAAGATCGGAGAACGGGCAGCGGCGCTGATCAAGTCGACCGAAGTGATGATTCTGCGGGTTTAAAACCACTAAAGAGCGATCCCTCGCAGCGCTCGCGATGAACCTGGCTTATCTAGCGAGAGGCAAGATAGTGAGGCTTCTGCCGAGATGGACACGCAGGATGCTGCGGCCCAACGGGAAGGAAGCGACGGACGCTGGGAGCAAAGCTATGAAATTACGAACGCTTGCGATTCTGATTTGCGTGCTGATACTGGGGTCGAATGCGCGAGCACAGACATTGCGCGTCGCGGCGGCGGCAGATCTGCAATTCGCAATGAGCGATCTGGCGGGCCAGTATGAGAAAAAGACCGGGATCAAGCCGGAGATCAGCTACGGATCCAGCGGGAATTTTCGGGCGCAAATCGCGAATGGCGCGCCATTCGACTTGTTTTTCTCGGCGGATGCGATGTACCCGGAGCAGCTGGTAGCCGCGGGCGTGGCAGACGCGCAATCGTTGGTGGTCTATGGACAGGGGCATTTGGTGCTGTGGGCGCCCGCGGGCGCTAATCTGCAGCTGGTACAAAAAGGCTTTGCGGCGCTGAAGGATCCGAGCGTAGTGAAGATCGCCATTGCGAATCCGGAGCACGCGCCGTATGGCAGGGCGGCGGTGGCGGCACTACAGAAGGCGGGTTTGTATCAGGAGCTAAAACCCAAGCTGGTACTGGGGGAAAATATTTCGCAAGCCGCGCAGTTCGCACAGTCGGGCAATGCGCAGGTCGGTATTCTTGCGCTTTCGCTGACATTTGCCGACAGCATGAAAGGCGGTGAACGCTGGGACATTCCGGCAGATTACTACCCACCGATATTGCAGAAGGCCGTGATTGTCAGCGCGTCGCAAAATAAAAGCGTTGCGAAAGGATTTCTGGATTTTGTGCTGAGTGACGAGGGGCGGCGAGTCCTGGCGAAATACGGTTTAACGCCTCCAGAACGCAAATAAGCCATGAACGGGCAAGCCCTTCTTCTATCCGTCAGGTTGGCGTTCACAGTGTCTGCGCTGCTGTTGATGATTGCACTGCCTTTGGCGTACTGGTTGTCGTTCACGGCGTGGCGGGGAAAGTTTTTGCTGGAGTCGGTAGTAGCGCTCCCGCTGGTGCTTCCGCCGACAGTGTTGGGGTTCTATGCGCTGGTGGCGCTGGGGCCACGTGGATTGCTGGGGAGAATCTGGCAAGGGATATTCGGGCATCCGCTGGCGTTCACGTTTGCGGGATTAGTGCTGGCGTCGATGGTGTACAGTTTTCCATTTGCGGTGCAGCCGCTGGTGACGAACTTCGAATCGCTGGATCGGCGGTTGCTGGATGCTGCAGCAGTGCTCGGCGCGGGACGGGCACGATCGTTCTTGCGCATTGTTCTGCCGTTGGCATGGCCGGGAGTGGTAACAGCGGTAGTGCTGAGTTTCGCGCACACGCTGGGGGAATTTGGTGTGGTGCTGATGGTAGGCGGCAATCTGCCGGGGATTACGCGAACGGTGTCGATTGACATTTATGACCGGGTGCAAGCGTTGGACTATGCGGGCGCAAATCAGACCGCGCTATTTCTTCTGGTGATTTCGTTTGTGGTGCTTTCGGTGGTTTATGGAGTGAATCGCCGGGTGTGGTCGCCGTGGGGCCGGCGATAGGCGCGGAATGTTTTCCGTCCACATCGAAAAAGAGTTTCGCACTCCGGGCACGCCTTCCTTCCAATTGCGAATCCACGAGGAATTTCCGCCAGGGTTTACCGTGCTGTTTGGGCCTTCAGGTGCGGGAAAATCCACGCTGCTGGATTGCATCGCCGGTTTGGTGAAGCCGGAGCGGGGACGAATCACATTTGGGGCCGAAACATTCTTCGATGCAGACCAGCAGATATTTGTAGCGCCACAGAAACGCGGTATTGGCTATGTATTTCAGTCACTGGCGCTGTTTCCGCATCTGTCGGTGGAGGAAAATGTCAGATTTGGACTGGCGAAATTTTCTGATTCGGACCGAATGGCGAGGATCGGACCAATTTTAGAGGCATTTCACATTGCAGGGCTGCGAGGCCGCAAGCCAGGAGAGCTTTCCGGAGGACAACAGCAACGAGTGGCGCTGGCACGATCGGTCGTGACGGAACCGCGCATTCTGCTGCTGGACGAACCGCTGTCAGGACTGGAGCGAGGATTGCGTCAAGCCATTTTGGAAGATTTGAAGGCGTGGAACACGCAGCGCCGGATTTCGATTTTGTATGTTACGCATAACCGGGAAGAAGTAGACGCGATTGGAGAGCGCGTGGTGACCATTGCCGACGGTCAGGTGCAGGGAAAAGGGGTCCCACAGGAGGTCCTCGACGCCCCCCGCACGCTGGCGGTGGCGCAAGCGGCTGGATTTGAAAATCTACTGAAGGCACGAGTGGTGGAACAGCGCGAGGAAGATGGCGTAATGCGTGTTGAAGTAGAAGGCGCACAATGTGAGTTGGAGATCCCACTTGGCGCCGCGGCGGTTGGAGAGACGGTGCAAGTGGCGATACGAGCGGGGGACATTTTACTGGCGACGCAATTGCCGTATGGGCTAAGCGCGCGGAACATTTTGCCAGGAACGGTGGCGTCAGTGGAAGCGAGAGGAACGCTGGTGCGGGTTGTGGTGAAGGCGGGCGTGAACTTTACGGTGCACGTGACACCGGGAGCAGCGCGATCGTTGGAACTGGCACCAGGGTCTGTAGTGTGGCTCGTATTAAAGACACATTCGTGCCATATGGTCACTCGGCGGTAATGACCAGAGCGCTGCAAGGTTTGGCACCCACGCGCGAGTAGCCGTGAGGAAATTGCGAATCGAAGTAGAGGGAGTCGCCAGCGTCAAGGGTTTCAGCCTCTACGCCAATTTTCAGCGCTAACTTTCCGCGCACGACATAAATGAATTCGACGCCGGAGTGCTGGTGAAGATGGAGTTGGGCTGTGGGCACAGCGCGGAATTCGGCAAGATAAGCGTTGAACTTGCGGTCACTGGCCAAGAAATCGAGGGACTCAAAATCGAAGGCAGCATGATCGAGTTCTGGCGCTTCCGGGAAGCGCAACCGGTCTTTTTTGCGAACTAGAGCGAAACTGTAGCGCTGACGCTCGTCGGAGAAAAAAAAATCCAAGCCCATGCTGAAGACCATGGCAATGCGGGAGAGCGTGGGCAGGGTGGGGTAGAGTTTGCCGTGCTCGAGCTTGGAGAGCAACGCAGGAGAAAGACCGGTGTGTCGGCTGAGTTCGACCAGTCCCATTTTGCGGCGGAGGCGCAGTTGTTTGATTTTTTCGCCAAGGTGATAGCGATCCAAAGATTGCTTCAGATGGGGAGAAACCATAGAGCCTACCTTGTTCGGGACGTCGCGGTTGGTGAAAGGAGGATAGCACGGCGTTTCTTGGAGATGCATTGAATTTTCATGTGCTTCAACGCCTGGAGCGGCCTTGTGGAACGCTGTAGCGGAAGCGGTTCGTTCTTTCTGGAACGCGCGCTCTGCTAGTATGGGAAGCACATTTGGTGAGGATTTCGTGTCCAACAAAACCGTAAAGCGGAAAGAGTTGCCAAGGTCGCTTCGGCCGCGCAAGAGTTCTCATGTCGAGAAACAGGCCAAACCGGCGACGCGACTGGAAGAGGTGCTGCAGAGCGCCGCGAATATTTTCTTTGCGAAGGGTTTTCACGCGACCAGCATCGAAGATGTGGCGCGCGACGTAGGGATGCTGAAGGGTTCGCTGTATTACTACATCAAATCGAAAGACGACTTATTGTTTCAATTGCTGCTGGCCGGTATAGAAGACAGCGACGCATACATCGCGCGACAGATTGACACCGCTGGCGATCCGCTCGAGCAACTGGAACGGGCCATACGCGCGCAGATTAATTACATCATCAAAAATCGTGTGCAGTTCGGGCTGTTTCTACACGAATTCGACTCGCTGTCGGGAAAGAGGCAGCACAAGCTGATTTCCGTGATGTCGCGATACAATTCGCGATTCGTCGAGTTGGTGAAACGTGGCCAGGAGCAGGGGAAGATTATTGAAGGGGAGCCGTGGGTTATCGTGAATGGGATTCTGGGCATGTGCAATTGGCTGTACCGCTGGTACGACGCTGACGAAATATCCGATCCAGAACAAGTGAAACAAATCTTTCTGCGCATGTTACTGCAGGGAATCCGGCGTGTTTGAATGAGCTGCGGTGACCCGGGCAATTTGGCTGGCGTAGAGGGGAGCCGCGAGGTTGCGGAATTCGCTGACGTCGGGAAGAATCGATAGGTAATACCAATCCAGGTTCAACGAGAATCCGATGAAGCAGAAAATTGTGAGTTCGCTGGATGCAGCGGTTGCGGATATTCGCGATGGCGCGCGAATCATGTTTGGAGGATTTGGCGGGGCCGGATTTCCGAATAATCTAATTCAGGCGTTGTCGCGCAAGGGGATTAAGGAGGTTATCGCGATCAGCAACAATTGCGGGACGCGGGACGGCGAATTGGGAATCATGTTCAAGAACGGCCAGATCAAACATGTGATTTGTTCGTTCCCCGGGCCGCATGCGAATCATTTTCAGGAGCGATTCGCGAAGGGAGAAGTGACCTGCGAATTAGTGCCGCAAGGAATTCTGTGCGAGCGGATGCGGACTGCCGGTGCGGGATTAATGGGATTTTATACGACGGTGGGAGTGGGAACCGAAGTGGCGGCCGGCAAAGAAGAGCGAGTAATCGACGGAAAGCGCTGCATTCTGGAAATGCCAATTCACGCGGATTTTGCGTTGATCAAGGCACAGAAGGCAGATGAGTTGGGAAATCTGACGTACCGGCTGGCGGCGCGAAATTTTAATCCGATTATGGCGCAGGCAGCAAAAACGACAATTGTAGAAGTGGATGAGATTGTGCCGGTGGGCTCGATCGCGCCCGAGAATGTGGTTACGCCTGCGATTTTTGTGCACCGAATTGTGCAGGCGAAAGGATTGCACTATGCCGGATAAGCCGCGTCTTACACGAGAGCAAATTGCGCAGCGCGCCGCGCAGGAATTGCCGGACGGCGCGTACGTGAATCTCGGCTGGGGAATTCCGAATTTGATTTCGGATTATTTGCCGAAGGGGATCACGGTCTATTTTCATAGCGAGAACGGGATCCTAGGGATGGGACCGCGGGCCAAGGCCGGGGAAGAAGATTCAGACCTGGTGGATGCGATGAAAGTGCCGGTGACGCTGATTCCGGGGGCGTCCTTTTTCAGCCAGGCCGATGCGCACTTAATGACCCGCGGAGGGCATTTGGATGTGGCGGCGCTGGGCGGCTTTCAGGTGTCCGAGAAGGGCGATCTGGCGAATTGGAAGATTCCGGGCTCGAAAGGCAGCGGCGGAATCGGCGGCGCGATGGACATCACCGCGGGAGCCCGTAAGTTGATCGTGTGCATGGAGCACAACACAAAAGATGGAGCGCCGAAGATTGTGAAGGAGTGTTCCTATCCGCTGACGGCACTAGCATGCACGGACACGATTGTGACGGACCTGGCGGTAATCGATGTGCAGGCGGACGGATTGGTACTGCGCGAAGTGGCGCCGGGCTGGACGGTGGAAGAAGTGCAGGAACGTACGGGAGTGAAGTTGATTGTGCGCGGAAATGTGCCGGAGATGAAGTTGTAGCAAGATCGAAAGCGAAAATAGCCAAAGGAAGAAGCTTGCAGGTTAACCGGGGCTGAGATCCACCGTCGCAAAAAGCGCGCCTCAGGATGGCAACGTCGTTTTTTGAAAAATCCGCGACAACCTACACAATTCATAGGCGGGCGGCGGCGCGTGCGGCTATGTGCCCATCGGGAGTGCGCAGGACCAGAACTAAGCTGTCAGTGACCGGTATACCCGCGCTGGGCAAGTCGAACTCAAATTCCCATTCGTAACGCTCCGGGAGTTGCGCTGCTGGATCGGGGTGATCTGGCGTCAGAAGTCGCGCGATGTTGTGCCAGTGGGAAATGCCATTGGCGGGACGCATGATCATGCCATGTTTCCAATACAGACTGAGGCGAAGAGAACCGACAACGGCTTTAGTGAGGTAAGTGCGCGTCCCTGCGGCCTGAATCTGGAGGTCGCACGGAAAGTCGTACATGACGAAGGTAAGGTGAAGCTGTTCGGGAAATTCCGTGACGATGTCGTGGCCACGGCGAACGTAGCTACCCGTGTCGGTATCGACGCGCTTGAGATTCTGAAAAAACGCGGGCGCGGTGGCGCGGCCGTTGACGCGGAAACAGGGTCCACTGGAAGAAATGGCTCCGTCAGTCATCATTTGCAAGCCGCCGTCGTAATTCCAAACGTTGCGTTCATGGTCGGGTTCCGCGTCGAGAACGGACACGGAAGGGGAAAGCAGTAGAAACACTGCGAGGAAGAAGGAAGCTGGAATGCGGCGAGACATGGGTGTTTCCCAGCAAAAGTCTACTACTGGGCGATTAGGGCGGGGAAGAAAAGAGTGGCTGCAGGGCTAGGGTTTCTGCTGTACGAGAGGATGTGAGTTGAGGCGCAAACTCTGGCCGGCGCCACGGCTAAGAGAAGAGCAACTCTCTCGGGGGCTAAAGCCCTGTTCCCGGCCAAGCACTAATTGTCGGAGCGGAAGCTCCAACCCCCTTGCCCCACACATTTTTTGTGCAGGCTGTAAAGCCGCGTTCTGACGAATTTCAAGCTACGGCGGGAGCTAGGGATGGGTCATGTTTTCGGGCTTGACGATTTCATCGAATTCCTCGGGGCTGAGGTGGCCGAGCTGCATGGCAGCTTCGCGGAGGCTGATGTGCTGCTGGTGCGCGGTTTTGGCTACCTTGGCGGCGTTGTCGTAGCCGATCTTGGGCGCGAGAGCGGTGACGAGCATGAGGGAATGATGGACGTAGTGATCGATGCGCTTCAGGTCGAGTTCGATGCCCGCGATGCAGTGATCGACGAAGCTGTTCATTACGTCGGAGAGCAGTTCGACGGAATGGAGATAGTTGAAGATGATGACGGGTTTGTAGACGTTGAGCTCGAAATTGCCTTGGGAGCCGGCAAATCCGATAGCGGCGTCATTGCCCATCACCTGGACGGCAACCATGGTGACTGCCTCGCACTGTGTGGGATTTACCTTGCCCGGCATGATAGAGGAGCCGGGCTCGTTTTCAGGAAGCACCAGCTCTCCCAGGCCGCAACGAGGACCGGAAGCAAGCCAGCGAATGTCGTTGGCAATTTTCATGAGCGAAGCGGCCAGGGTTTTTAGCGCGCCGGACGCGAAGACAATTTCGTCGTGCGCGGAGAGACTGGCGAACTTATTGGGATGGGAGCGGAAGGGCAAACCGCTGAGTTCGGCAATTTTCTTAGCGGCGCGCTCGGCAAATTCTGGATGCGCGTTCAAACCGGTGCCAACGGCGGTGCCACCGATAGCGAGATCGAAGAGGCCGTCGAGAGCCACGGCGACGCGCTGGCCATCGCGGTCGAGCAAACTGACCCAACCGGAGAATTCCTGGCCTACGGTGAGAGGAGTGGCGTCTTGAAGATGGGTGCGGCCGATTTTGACGGTGCTGGCAAACTGTTTGCCTTTGGAGTCGAGCGCGTCGCGCAGCTTTTTCAAAGCGGGTAGCAGGCGGCGAGAAGTTTCGGCAGCGGCGGCGATGTGCATGGCGGCGGGAAAGGTGTCGTTGGAGGACTGCGACATGTTGACGTCGTCGTTGGGATGAACGGGTTTTTTGGTGCCCATTTCGCCGCCGGCGATCTGGATGGCGCGGTTGGAAATCACTTCGTTGACATTCATATTGGTCTGCGTGCCGCTGCCGGTTTGCCAGACGCGGAGGGGGAAGTGGTCGTTGAGTTTACCGGAGATGACTTCGTCGGCGGCCTGGGTGATGAGATTAGACTTTTCTTCGGAGAGCTTGCCAAGATCGCGATTGACGAGAGCCGCAGCTTTCTTGAGGATGCCAAAGGCGCGAATGAGTTCCGCGGGCATGGTGTCTTTGCCAATGGCAAAGTGGATCAGAGAGCGGGCGGTTTGCGCGCCGTAATAGCGATCGACGGGAACTTCGATCTTGCCCATGCTGTCAGATTCGGTGCGGGATGGAACGGACTTGGCAAATTGCGTGGCTTCAGACATTGCAGGTCTCCGGAGGAGCGATAGGGATAGTTTAGCAAAGGAAGAAGCAAGTAAAGGAAGTAAAGGAAGCGGAGGAAGCAAGGACCGCCTCGGTCGCTGCGAAGGAAAAGGCGCGCAGTCTACTTCAGTGCGGGTTCTGGC
This sequence comes from Verrucomicrobiia bacterium, assembly GCA_035506955.1. Lineage (GTDB taxonomy): Bacteria > Acidobacteriota > Terriglobia > Acidiferrales > UBA7541 > Acidiferrum. The sequence continues at coordinate 6,807 of DATJOO010000095.1, read as the reverse complement.
GTTGCTACGGAAGTAGCGGTGGCCCAGGTGACGAGGCCTGGCATGTAGGGGGTGACCGCATCGGGATGATGCGGAAGAATGCGCAGGGCATAGCCGAAAAAGCCGCTCTTCGCGGTGCGCAGGGAGGCTTGGAAACGGTAGCAACCGTTTCCTTCGTTTGCAGTGGCAGTCATGGCCGTTATGTTGGGCGATTTGATTTCGCCGTGAGCGTCGACGCGGCCGGATAGCACTTGGACGGACACGTCTTCAGGTGAGAGGGAATCGAGAAACAGTGTTGCGGAAACAGGGACTTGCTGACCGATGGTGGTTTCCGCGAGGTCGCTCGAGATGGATTTGATTTGTAGTTTGGGCCAGACGGTTTCCACCCGGGCCCGCCAGGCGGCCACGCTGCAAGCGAGCACCGCATCGTTGGCGCGCAAGCGGAGATGACGCCGGTGGGCGGCCAGGTAGTATTCGTCGGTGTACTGCATAACCATGCGTTGCATGTTGAATTCCGGGCAAAGGCGGACGATCGAAGCTTTCATGCGGTCCACCCACTTGCGCGGAAGATTGTCTGCGCGGCGCTCGTAAAACGTGGGAACGATCTCTTTCTCGAGCAGCTCATAAAGAGCTTCGGCTTCGACCTGGTCCTGATAGCCGGGATCCTGATAGGACTCGCCCTTGCCAATGGACCAACCGACTTCGGTGCCGGAATCGACGCCAATCTGCCAAGCTTCATCCCACCAGCCATCAAGGGTGCTGACGTTGAGGACACCGTTGGCCTGGGCTTTCATGCCGCTTGTGCCGCTGGCTTCTTGAGGACGTAGTGGAGTGTTGAGCCACACATCGCAGCCTTGGACCATGTAGCGAGCGATGGCGACGTCGTAGTCCTCGAGGAAAACCATGCGGCGGCGGAATTCGGGGCGGGCGGCCAAATCGATGATGGATTTAATCAATTCTTTGCCGTATTGATCGCGAGGATGCGCTTTGCCGGCGTAAATGATCTGCACCGGGTGATGGGGATCGTTCAGAATGCGGGCGAGCCGGTCTGGATTGCGCAAGAGAAGTGTGGCGCGTTTGTAGGTGGCGAAACGGCGAGCGAAACCGATAGTCAGCGCATCGGGAGAGAGCACCTCCTCGGCTTCGTCAATCGAGGATTGCGCGGAACCGCGGTTAATGAGTTGCTCCTTGAGTCGACGGCGGGCAAAAGCGACAAGGCGCTCGCGGCGACGTTCGTGAGTGCGCCAGAGTTCGCCACTCGGAATAGATTGCGTGCGTTCCCACAACTTAGGATCAGCGGGCTCTTCGCGCCATTTCGGGCCGAGGTACCGGTCGTACAGCTGGTTCATTTCAAGTGAGACCCAGCTGCGAAAATGAACGCCGTTGGTGACATGGCCAATGGGGACTTCGTCTGCGGGAAGTCCTGGCCAAATGGAATTCCACATGCGGCGACTGACAGAGCCGTGGAGTTTGCTGACGGCGTTACTGAAAGCGGCCATGCGGAGAGCGAGAACGGTCATACAGAAATCCTGATTGTCATCGGAGGGATCCTGACGGCCAAGAGCCAGGAAATCCTGACGAGTAACACCGAGACGGCGGTAGGACGGACCGAAGAAGTAGTCCATCAGATTCGGAGGGAAGTAGTCATGGCCGGCCGGGACCGGCGTGTGCGTGGTGAAGATCGTGCTGGAGGAAGCCAGGACACAAGCTTCCCGGAAGGAAAGATGTTGCGATTCCATCAGCGCGCGAATGCGTTCCAGGGCCAGGAAGGCGGAGTGGCCTTCGTTCATGTGGTAGACGGTGGGATGCAAGCCGAGAGCTTCTAGCGCGCGAACTCCGCCAACACCGAGGAGAATTTCCTGCTTAAGGCGCATGTCCAGATCGCCGCCATAGAGTCGCGCGGTGATTTCACGGTGCTCGGGGCGGTTGGAGGGGACGTTGGTGTCGAGGAGATAGAGCTGAATACGGCCGACAGCAGCCCGCCAGACGTTGGCGGTGACCGCACCGTCGGGAAGCTGAATGCGTACCTGAACGTTGGGCACAGTTTCGATAGGAAGAGTGTGGAAGTCATTATCGGCCACTGCTTCCTGCTGCCATCCGGCGGCGTTCAGATACTGCCGAAAATAACCTTCCTGATAAAGCAGGCCAACACCCACGAGAGGCAGACCGAGGTCGCTGGCTGCCTTGAGATGATCGCCGGCGAGGACGCCGAGTCCACCAGCGAATATCGCCAGACACTCTGTGATGCCGAATTCGAGGGAGAAATACGCGACGAGCAGATCGTTTTCGCACGCGTGTTCGCGATGGTACCAGGAGCCTTTAGCGGAGAGATAATTTTCAAGACGTTCTGACACGCCATGGAGATGAGCCAGGAGCGATTCGTCGCTGGCGGCTGCCTCCAAGACAGACTGTTCGACACTACCCAAGACCGCGATGGGATTGTGGCCGGCGGTTTCCCAGAGGTCACGTTCGATGCGACGAAAGAGGTCGATAGCGGCGTGATCCCAACTCCAGCGGAGATTATACGCAATGGGCAAAAGAGGTGTGAGAGAGCCTGGCAAGGAAGGGCGAACTTTAAAGGTAGCGATGGGCTTCATAGCGTCCTCGGCATGAGTAATCAGGCGAGAGGGGAGCGATCGGGAGGAAGGGAAAGAGTCCCGACGATTTCGCAGTGGGAGCAGCCGGTAGAGGCCGCTTCATCTGGAGAATGAATAAGATAGAGAGAATTGTCAAGGGAGGGGATGGGAAAGTTGCGAGGAAAGGCAGAGGTGACTCAGGTCACAGACGGCGAGCGGGAGCTAGTTGAAACTAGGTTGCAAGTAGTAGCTGCAAAGCCGTTGCAAATAGGAAGTGACTTGTGGTCTCACAATTTCGAGTCTGGTGGATAAGAGTTCTTGCCTCAGTGATTCTTCTCACAGCCCTGAGTGGGCGCGGTGCTGCAACCGAGAGCGGTACGGTGGCCGGCACGGTGAGCGATCCGTCGGGGTCAGCCATTGTTGGGGCGAAAGTCACACTTCGTGCTGCGGGCGCAAGCGAAGTAGTGGTTGAGGCGATGACCGGGGACGAGGGGAAGTACGTAGTGACCGCGTTGGCAGGGCGTTACGAACTGGAAGTATCGGCTCCGTCTTTTCAAATGTTTCAGCGGGCGGGGATGGAAATTGTCGCAGAGAGCGAGACGCGCCTGGACGTGCAACTCACGCTGGAATCGCACGCAGAGACAGTGACAGTGGTAGAAGAAAGCCTGGTACCGGGCGAAGCGACAACGGCCCTTGGCGGCGACTTGAGGGAGAAGAAGATCGAATCGGTGCCGCTGAATGGACGAAATTTCGCGGACCTGATGGGCCTACAAACCGGAATTCTGCCGGCGAGCAGCGCGCAGCCAAATGCGGTGGTGATGTCCGGTGTAACGAGCACGCCGCCTTCCGGTGACTTGCAGGCTGGGAACCTGTCGGTCAGCGGGCAGCGGGAAACGTCGAACGGGTTCACGGTAAATAGCAGCGACGTGGAAGAAGACGTGAACATGGGAACGGCAATCGTGCCGAACCTAGACTCGATTCAGGAAATGCAGATGCTGACGGGGAATTTCGAGGCGCAGTATGGCAACTACAGCGGCGGGCAGGTGCTATTGACGACGAAATCGGGAACGGATGCGTTTCACGGCAGCGCGTTTGAGTTTCTGCGCAACACGGACCTGGATGCGAAAAGCTATTTTCCGCCGACACGCGCGGAGTTTGATCAGAACCAGTTCGGGGGGACCTTCGGCGGGCCGGTGAACAAACACGGGTTGTATTTCTTCGGCGATTACCAGGGAACACGGATGACCGAAGGTGTGGATACAGGACGAATCGCGGTGCCCTCGGAAGAAGAGCGCACGGGCGATTTGATAAATCAAGCAGGCGCGCTGACGGGAACGGTGAGTGGTTCCTATTTGGCAGGACTGTTGACGCAAAGGCTCGGATACCCGGTGAGGACGGGCGAACCGTATTACGTCTCGGGATGCATTAATACCACGCAATGCGTGTTTCCCAGTGCAGTGATTCCAAAAAGCGCGTGGTCAGCGCCGGCGTTGTCGCTTTTGCAGTACATTCCGCAAGCCAATCAGGGTGGAACGATCTTTTCGACGTCGGCGGAGAATCAGATGTTGCGCGATGACAAAGGTGCCATGCGATTGGACGATACGACGCGTTGGGGAACACTTTCGGCATACTACTTCGTCGATGACTATCGACTGGATAATCCGTACCCCACGGCACAAGGTGGAGCGAATGTACCGGGATTTAATGCCATTTCGGCGGGGCGAGCGCAGTTGTTCAGCTTGGGATATACGAAGGTGATCAGCAGCAATGCGATCAATGAAGCGCACTTCAGTTATATGCGCAATTCCAACGACATCGGCGCTCCGGTGGGTGGCGTCGGGCCATCGCTGGCCTCGCAAGGGTTTTTGACCGGGGAAGGTACCGTCGGAATCGTTCCGCTGAATCCTGCGATTGAGGGAATTGAGAATGTATCGCTGAATAGCTTGACGTTCGGCGTGGATGTCACGGGTTTGACGCAGGCGAGCAACACGTATCAGTGGTCGGATGTGTTCACGAGGGTCCTGGGACAACACACGCTGAAGTTTGGGGGCTCGTTTCACCTGGACCAGATCAACACGGACCCGGATACGGCATCGAATGGGTCGTTTGCGTTTCGGGGTACGGAAACGGGATTGGACTTCGCGGACTTTCTGTTGGGGATTGCGAGCAGCTACTCGCAGGCAGACTCGAAGAGTTTTTATCCGCGTAACGAATATATTGGGTTATTTGCGCAGGATACCTGGCGGATCAAGCCGAACTTAACCTGGAATTATGGATTGCGCTGGGACGTGCTGCCGGGTTGGCGAGAAAAATACAATCAGTTTCCGGAGTTGGTCCTCGGCGAACAGTCTGAAGTCTTTCCGGGAGCGCCCAAGGGGTTAGTGTTTCCGGGTGATCCGGGTGTGCCATCGACGCTGGCGCCGACGAAGTATACGAATGTTGCGCCGCGGCTGGGGCTGGCATATGCACCAGAATTTCATGATGGGTTACTGCACAAACTGCTCGGAGACGGACAGCAGACGCGTTTTGTTGCTGGCTTCGGAACGTTTTATACGGCGTTCGAAGGATTGTCGGCGGGGATTATGAGCGCGAACCCGCCATATGGTTACGACTACACGAGTTTGGCGCCAGTGCTGTTTGCCACACCCTTCGTTTCCGCAGCAAGCGGGCAGGAATTCGTACAGCCATTCCCCTCGCCGATTCCCGCGTACGGTGCATCTTCGGGCCGCCCGAACACCAGCGTGGATTGGTCGAAATATCTGCCAATCACGGGAGTCCCGGCGTTCAACCGGGCGAATGTTCCGCCGTATGCGGAGACGTATACGTTGTCGATGGAGCGTCAGCTTGGCAAAGATACTTTGCTGACGATGAGCTATGTCGGATCGCAAGCGCATCATCTTCTGGTGATCGAGCCCGCGAATCCGGGAAATGCGGCGGCATGCCTGAGCGTCAGCGAGCCATCGCAGGTTGCGCCGGGGAGCGCCACGTGCGGACCGTTCAGCGAAGGGGGACTGTTCACAACGGCAAGCGGCCAGACAGTGCAGGTGCGCGGGCCGTTCAGCGCGCAGTTCGACGCGATTACGTACCAGAAGACCATCGGCAGTTCGAATTACAACTCGCTGCAGATCAATCTGCGGCACCACAGCAGGAATTTGGAAGTGCAGGCAGGGTACACGTACAGCAAATCGCTGGACGATTCCTCAAGTCTGGCGGAGGAAGTGAATCCGATTGATCCCGGCTTGAGCAAGGCGCTGTCGGCGTTCGACCTGCGGCACAATTTTGTGGTTTCGTACAACTACAGTTTGCCGAGCGAGATGCTCGGGCACCGGAACCGGTGGACCGAAGGTTGGTCACTCTCGGGCGTGGCGCGCCTGGCCACGGGATTGCCGGTGACTTTTTACAATAATAACGACACGTCGCGGTTGGGCAGCATTCCCAACGGGGTTAATAACAATGGACTGGACACGCCGGACCGCGCGGCAGGTGATCTGCGCATCAACAACAACCCGCGAAACGGCCTCTCGGCGTTCAATACGGATCAGTTTTCCCTGCCGGCGTTAGGTGACTTTGGCACTGCGGCGCGGAGATTCTTTTCGGGGCCGGGCATGGTGAACTTCGATATCGCGCTGCAAAAGAATTTGGCACTGACGGAATCGAAATCGCTGCAGTTTCGAGTGGAGACCTTCAATACGTTCAATCATGCACAGTTTTTTGGCGCTGCGGCGGTGGATGGAAATATCAGCGACGCCACTTTTGGGCAAATCGTGAACAGCATGCCGCCGCGGTTGATGCAACTGGCGATGCGCTTCGTGTTTTAGAACCGAACCGGCCGGCGGACTGACCGAAAGACCAGTCGAGGGCGCTGACCGATGGACCGGGCGTGCGGTTTTCGCTGAAATCGGCAGGTTATTACTAAGTACAGCACACCTTCGCTCGTGGATATTGCTCCCCACAAAAACGAGCGGCAAGCTAAGACAGCAGGTTTTAGTACTTCTATACCCGGGTGGCGTTCTCCGCTTTAACTGGTCAATACCGAAGGAATACGCAGCAAGGATGGGATTTTTGCCGCGGGGTGGAGAGGGTTGGGTGAAAGAAGGAGCAACCTGCGAGGGGCGTTGGGTCCGGACAGGACGACGTCACCGGAGCGTTGGACGGAGAAGAGGACGAACATGATCCCCAGCAAAAATTCGAGATTAGCACTTCTGGTCGGGATGACATTCCTGATGGCGGCGTGCAGCGGTTTGAAAAGTAC
>DATJOO010000094.1:0-71865 GCA_035506955.1 Verrucomicrobiia bacterium | reverse complement strand
GGAAAGAAACTGCCCGAGTTCCTCCAACTCTCGATTCACCGCTATCCGCAGCGCCAGAAACGTTTTTGTCGCGGGATGCAGTTTCTGCCTTCCCCACTGCAACCGGGCGCCTGCCACAACCGTTGCCAGGTGCGCGGTGTCTCGAATAGGCCGCGCTTTGACGATAGCCCTGGCGATCCTTCTGGAATCGTGCTCTTCCGCCTCGCGGTAGAGCAGGTCGGCCAGTTCTTTTTCCGGCCAGCGATTCACAATCTCATCTGCGGTTAGCGTATCTTCTTCCGCCGCTCCGCTACTCATCCTCATGTCTAACGGCCCCGCTTCCCGGAACGAAAAACCTCGATCCGGTCGATCAAGCTGCATGCTCGAAACTCCCAAGTCGGCCAAGACCCCGTCCACCGTCGCTATCCCCAACGCGTGCACGGCCTCCGCGATCTTCGAAAACGCCATTTGCACCAGGGTCACCTTGCTGCCGAATTCCTTCAGGCGCTCCCGCGCGATCTGCAGCGCCTGTGCGTCCCGGTCCAGGCTGATCAAGCGGCCCGAGGATAGCCGGGCGGCAATGGCGGCCGAATGGCCTGCCGCTCCCGCCGTGGCGTCGACGTAGATTCCGTCTGGTCTTACCTTCAGCCACTCCAGCACCTCTTCCAACATCACTGGCGTATGTAATTCGCCCAAGTGCGTTGACCCGCCTGCCCACTTCGCCCGTGCCCTACGCCCACAAAAACAAACTGCTTTGCCCCGACTAAATGCCCAAATCCGCCAGCGCCTGCTCGTCTTCGTCCGTGTACGGATCCTTGTCCATCTGTTCCAGGGCGCGCGCGTCGTTCATCACTTCCAAATAATCCAGCGCACCCAGGACCGCCACGTCACCCTTCGCCTCCGCCTTTTCCCGCAACTGCGAAGGAACTAAGACCCTGCCTTGCCCGTCCAGCTCGACTACTTGGCCGTAGTAACTGGTGCGCATCAAGAACTTGCGCTTGTGCTTATCCGAACTCGGCAACTTCGCCAGTTTCTCCTCAATTCCCTTCCACACAGTCATGGGGTAAATCCGAACCGTTTCGCCGGTGGGACTGGTGATGTAAAACTGGTTGCCTTCGCCCTTTAATTCCTCTAAAAAAGACGCGGGGATCTTGAGGCGACCCTTTTCGTCGACTTTCGCCGGATAGTTTCCCCGTAGCTTCATGAATCCCGTCTCGTTGGAGGAGTCGTGTGACCACCAAACCACTTCCCCCTAGGAAGCCCTAAAACCTTCTACTTGCCCCTACTTCTTACCACTTGGCCCCACTTTTCTCCACAGCCTATCTGGTTTCTGGCGCATGTCAAGAGAAATCCGAGTTTGGTGTGGATAATTTGTTGAATTTCACGCAACGGAAAAACCCCGAAAGTTCGTACCACGGGCAGGGTTCCCAAATGAAAGCTGACCCAAGCTGTTGTGTCTCAGTTCCACTTGTATAAAAGGAGGCATAGCGACCGCTGGAACATGCGCGGTCTTCAAGTGTCCGGAAGCGACGTGCTACCTTTACATGGTGGTTAGAGCTGCGGAGGGACCATGATCAAGCCGGAACTGACGGCTTTGCCAAAACTTGCTCCAGGAGTGCGGCTGAATGAGAAGAATCAGCAACCACGCATGCTGCTGATGCAGGATCGGGAACTGCGTTTGAGTGGGCCGAGCCTGGAAATCGTGTCGCTGTGCGACGGGAAGCACACGGTGGAGCAGATCGCGGAAAAGCTCCAGACTCTTTATGCGAAAGCTGAACCTGGACGGGTGACGCAAGACTTGATGAATTACCTGGCGCTGCTGCACGATCAGCGGGCCATTGAGTATTGAACCTGACCACCCTCCTAACCCGAGGGTGCCGCTCGCGATCCCGCAACGCCGGTACAGTCTTAGGACGTTAGAACCGCGGTGGGCCTTTCGCTTTCGACCCGCAGTACCACGCGCGAGAAGAACACCACGCAAGCCATCAGAACGCAAACACCCAAGATGAGCAGTGTATAAGGCGCGCCGATGTGCTTGGCGACGACACCGGCGATCAAGGCGCCGATAGGCATGACGCCCATGAACATGGTGGCGTACACGGCCATCAGACGGCTACGCATCTCGTCCGGGACGCGTTGCTGAATAATGGTATTGGTGGCGGCCATCTGCGATGTGGCGGCAAAGCCCACAATAAACATCACCGCCGCGCATAGCCAGAAGGACTTCGCGAAGGAAAAGATCAGCAAACCAACAGCGCAAATGGTGCAGGTGGTGCCGATCCAGCGTGCCAGTCCCTGGTATTCGGTGCGGGCCGCAAACTGCAGTGCGCCGAGAACCGCGCCTACTCCCGCCGCACTCATGAGCAAGCCCAAGGTGCGCGCGCCGCCGTGCAGGATGTCACTGGCGTAGATCGGGAGGAACACCGAATATTGCAAGCCGAAAAAGCTCAGCGCGCTGAGCAACAGCAGAGCCGAGCGGATGGGCACATCTTGCATGGCAAAGCGAAAGCCTTCGACAAAGCTGCGCACCGGTGATTCTTCGCTGACCCTCGCTTCCGTCTTGGGGATGCGCATCATGAATAGGGCGATGAGCACCGCGACAAAGCTGAGGGCATTCAGGAAGAAACACCAGCCTTCACCCACCAGCACAATGGTGAAACCGGCAATGGCGGGCCCAATGACGCGCGCGCCGTTAAAGATGGAAGAGTTCAACGCAATGGCGTTGGGTAAATCGTCTTTCCCGACCATGTGGACGAAGAAGGCTTGGCGAATAGGAACATCGAAGGCATTGACGATTCCAACCAGGAAAGCGATGACGATGAGTTGCCAGGTTTTGATCAGGTGCGTGAGTGTAAGAATCGCCAGAACAAAGGCCAAAATCATGGAGAGCGTTTGCGTCGTAATGACTCCGCGGTGGCGGTTGTAGCGGTCGCCGACGTAGCCGCCCATCCAAGCCAGACCGAGCATTGGCAGTTGGCTGGCGAATCCGAAAACGCCAAGGAGGGCGGCGGAACCGGTGAGTTTATAAACGAGCCACTGCTGCGCGGTGTTTTGCATCCACGTGCCGATGAGCGAAATCAATTGTCCAATGATGAAAAGCTGGAAATTGCGATGCTTCAGAGCGCGGAACCGTGTGGCGAGGTCGAAGATCGGATTCACCCATCCCTTAGATGATTTTAGCGGGAAATCGGTCGCGGGAGGCAGTTGTCGGTTTTCAGTTATTAGTTTTCAGTTAGGAGAAACCCGCGTCGGAATGGCGGCGTTGCTCTTGTGCACTGTTTGGTGGCACACGGCCAGCGAGAAAAACTAACGGCCCGCCTCGCAAGGCGCGCCCTATAACAGCGAGGAGAAGGCAAGGTTACTGAGCACTGAAAACGGAGAACTGATAACCGCTTCACTCCGTTGGAGTATCGGGGGCGCCGACGTGAGTGTGGCTTAAGTCGCGGAGCATGGACTTCTCGTCGTCGTTCATGCCGCGTGTGAAGTTGGGGTCGTTCAGACGCTCGTTGCGGGCGGACTCCGGCATATTCTGCAACACGCCGAGTTTCTGCTTAATCACCTGCTGGCGATCCCAAGGCATCTGGCGCCACTTGGGGAGCACGTCGTTCTTGATGTAGTCGCGCTGCTGCGGGGTCAATTCCCGCCAAGTCCGTTCTTTCTGGCGAAGGTCGGCCTGCTGCGCCGGGGTCATGTGATCCCACTGATTAAACTGCTGGCGGATTTTGGCTTGCTTGTCCGGAGAGAGATTCTGGAACGCACGACTGTTCTGCAGGACGCGGTCGCGTTGCGCGGGCGTCAGATCCCGCATGTTGTCGACCCACGGACGAGCTGCGCCCACGCCCATTTGCTGGCGCTGATTCAGACCGCCATTCGGGCGATAGTTATTGGTGTAATTCGTTTGCGGGGTATTGTGCGGTTGCTGCTGCGGATGGGGATTTCCGGAATTGGCCGGAGGATGGCTGTTGTTGTTCGCCGGAGGCCGGTTAGGATTCTGATTCTGCGGGTGCGCGGGTGCCTGAGCCGGATGGCTCTGCGGCGGACGGTCCGGATGGGATTTCTGCGCCGAAGCAGTCCCAGCCACAATCAAGCAAGCAGCGGCTGCGAGAGCGGCTAACCCGAATTGGAGCCTGGCGCGCATTTCTAGCGGTCCTGTTTAAGTCTCCGTCGAACTTCGTCGCTGCTAAACGGCTGGTCCGTTCCCTTACATCTGCTGCGAATCGCTTGTCTGGTCGGCCTGCACCGGAGGCGGTAATTCTTTCAACGGCTCGAAGTTCGAGAGCACGTCGTGATCTTCGAGAACCGGCAAATCCTGCATCATTTGCTCGTCCGCGACCTGCGGATTACTCCAAGGCAATTGCTGGTTGTGTTGACGGCCCATGAAACCAAGCCACAGCGCCGCCACCAAAAGTGCGGACGCAGCAAACGCGATACGCGGCGAAACATGCAGCCAGGCCCACCAATCCTGTTTGCGTGGCGGCTCCGCAGCAACCAGCGCATGGACGCGGGCGTTGAACGCAGGCGAAGGCTCAATGATTGGCAACTCATCGAGCAGTCCGGAAACGGCGCGGAACTCTTCCACGCGCAGTTGGCATGCCGAACAGGCCGCAAGATGCTTTTCGACATCCTGCCGCTCATTTTCTTTCAACCGGCCATCGACGTAACTGAGGATCCGGCTTTCCATTCTTTCGCAACTCATAACAGGCCTACTCTTTCCCTACCCATGGTTCTTAGCTTGCTGCGCCACCAGTGGGGCTAGTTCGACTCGAAGCGCTTCGTAAGCCCGGAACAGCAGCGATTTTAGCGCGCTCTCCGAGCAGCTGAGAATCTTGGCGATCTCCGCGTAATCCAGCTCCTGATACTTGTGCAGCAGGACCGCCGCGCGCTGCTTTTCCGGCAGCTTATCGATGGCATGGCGAATCATCTTCTTTCGTACATCCTCGACGAGATGCTGCTCGATATTCGGGTGCTTTTCCGGAACATCCAGCGGCCTTTCGTCGCCATCTTCGGCATCGACGGTGACCGGCGCGTCGATGGAAACCTCCAACCTCTGGTAGCGGTTATCGCGCACCGAGTTGAGCGCCAAATTGGTGGCGATCCGGAACAGCCAAGTGGTGAACTTGGCGCTCGGCACGTAGTCTTCGCGCGCGCGATAAACGCGCAGGAAAACATCCTGGGCGAGATCTTCCGCCTGCTCCCTGTTGCGCACCATGCGATACAGGAAGTTGACGAGTGGAGTGCGATAGCGGTGCAATAGAAGCTCGAATGAGGCTTCGTCACCAGCTTTCACGTCCAGCATAAGTTGGACGTCGGTCCTGGCCATAGCACCCACACTGTAGCAAACACGTTTGTTCTCAGAAAGTTGCGGTTCGGAGCAAGGAGGCGGGGAAGGTACGGGCGAGGTTTCGCTAGGCCTCGACATGAAACAAGGCCTTTAGAATCAATAAACTAGCAACGCCGATAAAAACCAGGAGCGCCATCCGCCAGTTCGGCTCGCGGTTCACCTCAGGCAACAGATCCGTGGCGGCGACGTAAACGGTAACGCCGCCCGAGAGCGGCAAAGCATATTTGAGCTGCCCCTGAAGTTGGCTGGTCAGGAGTACTCCGGCCAAGGTAGCAGCGCCTAGAAGGCCGGCGGCGCGAACCGCGCTGCTCTTGCCTTGTCCGCTGGCAAGCACGACAGAAGCGACAGTAAAGCCCTCGGGCAACTTGTGAAGAAAGACAGCGGCGAAAATTACCAGGCCGAGCCAGGTGGAAATCAGAAAGCCTGCGGCAATGGCCACGCCATCGAAGAAGGTGTGAATAACCATGCCAAGCAAGACGGTGCGGCGGGCATGGTGATGGCCGTGCATTTCCTCGGTGTGAGTTTCTTCTCCGAAATGAAAGTGCGGCGAGATGGTGTGCTCGAACAGGTGGATCAGGAAGTAGCCGATCAGCACGAAGAGCAGCGCTTGCTCTCCCGCCAGGTGCACCGACTCTGGAATCACTTCGACAAAAGCCACGCTGAGCATGTAACCCGCACCGAGCGCGACGAAATATTGCAGGTATTTGCGTGGCCATTCGCGGCGAACCACGAAGTAGCCGCCGAGGACGTTGCCAGCAGCGGCGATGAGGCCCACCAGAGCGGCGAGTGCGATGCGGAATGGAAGATCGTAGGGCATGAAAAGCTCTCAGTAATCAGTATCAGTAATCAGCGATATCAGCATGCCATTTCTTCTGCTACGAACCATTACGAACTGCTGGCCAATTCAGCATAGGGCCGGCGCTTTTGTAACATTCTCAAGATCAAATAGCCCGCGATGCCGGCGGCCAAGTGCTTCAAGGTGTGACCGCTGACGAATCCACCATCCAAGCGAAAAATGGTCCGGTCGGCTGTTTCGAACACTTTCGCCAACACATAACAAAGCAAAATCCAGGCAAAATCCGAATTGCGAGTGTAACGAGGATGCACAAACAACAACGCGAGAACGGCAAATACAGAGTATAACTGCACGGCCGCATAAAAACGGAGGTCGCCCACGCCGCGCGGTTCGCTTATGCGCCACTGGATGACGCTGACAATTCCAATGGCCATAAAGATTGGCAGTAGGCGCAGACCCCAAGCCACATCTAAACGCTCCATGATCATCGCGGCGACCAGCGGCATAAATACGATGGTCATGGGCAGACGATCCCAAACGAGCCGGGCGTTCTCGGGCGCAAGGTGATAGTAAGCAGAACCGAAGGCCGTCCACAACAATCCCAGGAACATCAGGAAATAAGGCCAGCGTTCGCGATGCTGGATAAATTGCGCACGGGAAGATTTGCTCGCCAAGAAAGCCCAGCCCCAGATGCCAACAATGGCGAAGGGCAGGTTGGACACTACGTCGTTAAAGTTCGTAATGCCTAAGCGCGCGCGATGATCTGCAAAATCGTGATAAGCCTGCGGCTGAGGAATCCGCGGCGAAAGAAGAAACGCTACGGCACAACCCAGAGTGATGGAGACCAGAGTCCAGGCGCCGGCTCGTTTGGAAATCATAGGTGAAGGCAGTTTGAAGGTATCAGTTTTCGGGTCGCAGGGAAACAAAACCCATGAGAAAGCTGTCAGTTACGAACTCCGGACGGATCACAATGAACTGTTATCCGCTGTGGCGGAAAAGAATCACATCGCCTTCTTGCACGATGTAGTCCTTACCCTCAAGGCGGACCTGCGCCTTTTCCTTGGCGGCGGCGATGCTGCCAGCGGCAAGCAAGTCTTCGCAACGCACGACTTCAGCGCGGATGAAACCTTTCTCGATGTCGCTGTGAATCTCCCCGGCGGCTTTCACAGCGGTGGAACCCTTACGAATGGTCCAGGCGCGCACTTCCGGTTCGCCCGCGGTGAAGAACGGGAAAAGACCCATCAAATCGTACGTGGCACGAATCAAACGATTGAGGCCCGGTTCTTTCAGGCCGTAAGAGGCCAGCAACTCCGCGGCTTCCTTTTCGTCCATTTCCGCGAGTTCGGCTTCCAGGCGGCCACAAACGGCGACAACCGCGGTGTTCGGGCGACCTTGTAATGCGGAAAGTTTGTGCTTCTCGATGGCCTTATCCATTTCCGCTGCTTCTTCATCACCCAAATTCAAAACGTAGAGCATGGGCCGTTGCGACAAGAAAAGAAAACCGCCAATCGGTTTACGTTCTTCGGGCGTGAGTTCGAGTTCGCGCAAAGGCTTTTCGGCTTCCAGGTGCGCTTTGCACTTTTCCAAAACCGCTTTTTCCAGTTCGAGGTTGGGGTCCTTCTTTTTCTTCAAATCTTTCTCGACGCGCTCCAGCCGCTTGGTGATCTGCTCGTGATCGGAGAGGATGAGCTCGAGGTCCAGGTTGGTGGCGTCGCGCAGCGGATCAATCGAACCTTCGGGATGCGGGACGCTGGGGTCGTCGAAAACGCGGATGACGTGAGCGATGGCGTCGACGTCGCGAAGAGTCGCCAGGCTTTCGCGCATGCGCTCTTTCTGCACGCCGGGCAGATCGACATACTGTACCGAGGCGTAGGTGATTTTCTTGGGATTGTAGAGCTTTGCCAGTTCGAGAAGCCGTGGCTCGGGAACCTTCGCTACGCCAACGTGGGTGGCCTGTCCGCCTCTGGCGTCCACTTGCGCCTTGGTCAAGATGCGGAACAGCGTGGTTTTACCGACCTGCGGCAAGCCAATAATGCCAGTTTGCATGAATTGAGCAGTCCTTCGTTCAAGTATGCGATGTCAGGTGAATGGTTCTTCGACGGAACCAATGGTGACAGTGCACGAAATTTCGATCAAGCGATCACGCAATTTTACCATATCGAGCCTGTCGCACCGCTTACCCGCGCCGTCCCAACGCGCGGTGTTACCAAAACCGGCTGGCTGTACTATGGTTGAACTCCCATGACTAACGAGAACATTCCGGCCTTGAAGCTGCCCTTTGATTTGGAGGAAGCAGTCCGACATTTGTGCGCGTGCGACGACGAACTAAAAAAACTTGTTCCGGACCTACGTGCGTTTCAAATTGATCTGACCAATACACATTCGCCGTATGAGGTGCTCATCCGCTCCATCACGTACCAATCGATCTCCGGCAAAGCGGCAGCGACCATTTATGGGCGAATCAAGGAGCTTGGGGAGAATGGACATCCACCGGCACCAGAAAAGATGCTGAAGTTGCCGATCGCGAAATTGCGGAAGGCGGGGTTGTCTCGGGCCAAGGCGCTGTCGATGAAGGACCTGGCAAAGAAAGCCGTGGCGGGCATCGTGCCGACACACGAAGGGGCCCTGCTATTGTCGGATCAAGAGCTGGTCGAGCGGCTGGTGTCGGTGCGTGGCATTGGCGCCTGGACCGTGGAAATGTTTCTGATTTTTCGCCTGGGGCGGCCCGATGTGCTGCCGATCCATGATTTGGGAGTGAAGAAAGGCTGGTCGGTCGTTTACGGTAAGAAGCATATGCCCACGCCGCGCGAATTGTTGAAATTTGGCGAACGCTGGCGCCCGTATCGAACGGTAGCAAGCTGGTATATGTGGCGCGCCTTCGAAAAAGCAGGGTACGCCTTCACGAACAAAATTCGCGCGCGCAAACCCACCAAGAAACGAAAGAAGCCAAGGCGGGCGGCTCGCACAAAGCGCAAGGCTGAGTAAGCCTTCCGATGACCCTACAAACGGAGGAGGTAAGTCAGGGTTTTACAGCCATCTCCCGGACTAGCAGGAATACCCCGGCTAAGCCCAAGAGCAGGACGGCTCCTTCGTAGGCTACCGAGATGTGATGAAGGCGGTTGAATTCGACGCGGCGGGGATCGGTTTCGGGTGTATTTTGCACGGACACCATTTGCTTCTTCAGACCTTCCATGCGGTTGCTGACCGTAAATTGGGAAGCCGCGGTAAGCACTACCATCAAGACAACGCAAAGCGCCGCAGCCGTGGTAAAACTGCCGAAGTCTCGGGTTCGGGCAAGGCGTGCCAAAAGGAAGAGCAGGCCCAGAAAAATGCCTGCAAAATGAAGGCGTGCCAGCGAGTAGCCAACCATCATTCCGGCGGCATCGCGACTACCCAGAATCGAAAAGGCGCCAGGGGCTACAACGAAACTGAGCAAGGCGACACCACCTAGCCACAGGCCGAGGCTCAGAAACTCCATACCGCGAAGGAATGTCTGCATGGGGCCACTATACAAGACGCCTGCACGAGAGACCAAATAGCAACTAGGTCACAAATCCGGCCAATGGAAAGGCGTTTTCAAAGGCAATTGTGCGAGAATGCAAAGGAATGGTGGGCGATAAAGGATTTGAACCTTTGACCTCTCGCGTGTGAGGCGAGCGCTCTAACCGCTGAGCTAATCGCCCGTCGAAACGGGTAACGGTTGTTGCAGTAAGCTGAAACGTTGAGGCAACAGCCTTCATCTATTTGTAACAGGAAGATCAAGGGTTTTCAACCGATGCCGACTGTCACCTCGCAGGTGGTCACACAACTACAGCGTTCGATTGCGCGCGCCATCTTTGGCAAGGAAGATGTGATCCAATTGGCGCTGATCACGCTATTGGCCCGCGGACACCTGCTGATTGAGGATGTGCCGGGAGTCGGCAAGACCACTTTGGCGCAAGCCCTGGCGAAATCGTTCCACTGCAGCTTCCAGCGGATTCAATTCACTTCGGATTTGCTTCCCAGCGATGTGCTGGGCGTCAGTGTGTACAATCCGGAAACGCGCGAATTTGAGTTTCGCCCCGGCCCGGTGTTTGCCAATGTTGTGCTGGCCGACGAGATCAATCGCACCACGCCGCGCACACAATCCGCGCTGCTGGAGGCGATGAATGAGGCGCAAGTCACCGTGGATGGACGGACACTTCCCTTGCCTCAGCCATTTTTGGTGATTGCGACACAAAACCCGGTGGAACATCACGGCACGTATCCGCTGCCGGAATCACAGCTGGACCGCTTCCTGATGCGCATCAAGATGGGTTACCCATCGCACGAGACGGAACGGCAGATTCTGCGCAGCCGAACGACAGAAAATGGAGTTGGCAAGCTCGAACCGATCGCCGATGTTTCCGACGTGATGGCCATGCAGGAAGCCGTGACGCGCATAAAAGTGGACAGCAGCTTGCACGACTATGCCCTGGAAATCGTGAATCGCACACGCAAGTCGGATCAGCTGGCGCTGGGCGTAAGTCCGCGAGGAACCTTGATGCTGCAACGGGCGGCGCAAGCCCGCGCTTTTCTGGAAAATCGGGAGTTTTGCCTCCCGGACGACTTCAAGCAGCTTGCGGTAGCGGTGTTCTCTCACCGCGTAGTCGCCAGCACGCGGCACGCCTCGTTGCAAAAAAAGACGGAGACCACCGAAGCGGTACTCCACGAGATCGTCGATTCCGTCCGCGTACCCCTGTGAACCTGCACGCATCGCTCGCGAACTTCTGGGAGAAAGCCGATCGCCCGGGAGTGCGCGCGTTCTTTTTATCCATGGCGGCGCTCAGTGTGGCCTTTGTTTTGGCGCTCTATTCGGGGGCGTCGGCACGCATCGGCAATTTGGCCTTGGCAAGCGCGACCGCGATGGCGGCGCTGCTGGTGGCGGGCTGGGTGGGGATTACGCTAGTGCCGGTGTTGGCGAAGCGCACGCCGCTGCGCTGGATCGGCTATCGTATGGAGTACCGGCTGCCGCGCGAAGGCTGGACCTTTATCGGCGGGATCGTGTTGGTAGCGCTGGCGGCGATCAATACAGGCAACAACCTGTTGTTTCTGATTCTGGCGTGCCTGATCGCCAGTATTCTCATGTCCGGGATTCTGTCGTCGCTCACGCTGGCGGGTGTGGAACTGAATCTGCAACTGCCGGAACATATTTTTGCTGGGCAGACCGTGCGTGGCACGGTCGAACTGAAAAATGAAAAGCAGACTCTGCCATCGTTCTCCTTACGAGTGGAAGGAAGCAAGAAAAAGAATGCAAGCTCTGCCGTCCTGCTGGCGACGCCGGTTTATTTCCCGTACGTGCCGCGTCTGCAATCCGTGACGCAATCGGTCCCGTTGCGATTTGAGCGGCGCGGCTTGTACCGGCAAGAAGCGTTCCGCATCGTCACGCGCTTCCCTTTCGGGTTTCTGCAAAAGGCACGACGGCTGGACATCGCGTCGGAAGCGCTGGTTTATCCGTCCGTGGAGGCGACTCCAGAATTTCTGGAAGTGCTACCGGGAATCCAGGGCGCGATCGAGAGTTTGGCCAAAGGCCGCGGACAAGACCTTTACGCTCTGCGGGATTATCTGCCGACCGATAGCGCGCGTCATGTGCATTGGAAAGCTTCAGCGCGCCTGGGTTCGCTGATGGTACGGGAGTTTGCGCGCGAAGACGATGCGCGCGTGCTGTTGGTGCTCGATGTCAACAGCGCGGCAGCGGCTCCAAACGCAACTGCGAAAGAGAAACAACGTTTTGAGCGCACCGTGGATTTATGTGCCGCGATTGCGTGGAGCTTCTATGAGCGCGGTGCGTTACTGGAATTTCGCAGCGCCAACGTGAGTGTTCCTCTCGGCCCAGCATCGGAAAACATCTTTCCCGTGTTGCGCCACTTGGCACTGGTCCAGGCGCTTCCCGTCGATACAAAGCAACACCGGCTAACCGAACTGGCGGCGGAGGCAGAGTCGTTCAAGCTGATCGTGACTTCGCAACCTCGCGGTTCCATCCCCGCCGAAGTGTGGAACTCTTCGTACGTGGTCTTCGCAGAGGAACTGAATTTCTGACCAGGCGCTGCATCTCGCCGGGATAAACCTTGCCTGGGGCAGGTCGGTTGCCGCCACATAGCTTTGCCAGCTATGCGAAACTATTCGGGCCTTATGCTCCACAGCCCGCAACGCAATGGCTTTCGCCAGCAACTGCTGGGTTGGTTCGCTGAGTTTCAGCGCGACCTGCCTTGGCGCCGCACGAAGGATCCGTATCGCATTTGGCTTTCGGAGATCATGCTGCAGCAAACGCGGGTGGCCGCGGTGATCCCCTACTACGAGCGATTTCTGGAACGATTTCCGACGATGCAGGCACTTGCGGAAGCGCCGGAAGAAGAGGTGCTGCGGCACTGGGCGGGGCTGGGGTATTACTCGCGGGCACGGAATTTACAGAAGGCCGCGCGGCAAATCGTAGCGTTGTATGGCTCGGTGTTTCCAGACACGCTGAAAGAAACGCTGGCACTTTCGGGGATTGGAACCTACACGGCAGCCGCGATTCTGAGCATCGCCTATGACAAGAAATTCGCTGTACTCGACGGAAATGTGGCGCGCGTGCTTGCGCGGATTGGAGCCATTCGTGGCGACTTGCGAACCAGCTCACGTTGGCAGCAACTGCAAAAAGCCGCCGACGAATTGTTAGCGCCTGAGACACCCGGGAACTGGAATCAGGCCATGATGGAGCTGGGCGCAACGGTTTGCACTCCGCGCTCACCGCAGTGTTTGCTGTGCCCGGTTGGGGATTTCTGCCGAACAAAAAAACTGGGATTGAGTGATGTAATTCCTGAGACGCGGAAGAAGCGCGCGGCGGTAGAGATCACCTTGGCCGCTCTGGTCATCGTTGACAAAGCTGAGCTTACGCTGCTTTTCGCCCCGCCCACGAAGGGGTCCAGAACAGCGACCGCGCACGACGTCGCCGCGTTGCTTTCCAGGATGTGGCACTTCCCCACTCTGCAGGTGGGCCGGAATGCGCTTAGGGAACTTCGCGAGTTTGCGGAGAATTGCGGCTTGGTCGATGGAAAACTCGGGTCAAGATTTATTCCGCTGGTGAGGGTGCGACACACCGTCACTTACCGGCAAATTACGGTCTTACCCTTTCGTCTAAATGTGAGAAAGCTTCCGCATGTACCTCAGGCGAAATCGTTTCCACTCGAGGATCTGTCTGCGGTGCCGGTGTCTAACTTGACGCGGAAGGTGGCACGGGCGGCCTTGATGGAGCCACTGCCGAAGGCCGGAAAGACAAATTCCCGGACGCTCCGTCTGCATCGCTAGAGCAGTCCTTTCGGACCGTTATCGTTTGGACTGCGCCAGCCCCAAGGCGGACAGGCGATGCTATTCTGAAAATCACGCCATGGCGACGGCCACTGCAACCCCGAGCATTTCGCTTCCCGCGGACCGTTTTTTCCGCACCGCGCTGTACTTTCTGGTGCTCACGTCGGTCTTAACGCTTGTAGGCACGGGCAAACTGGATCTGATTACAACGATCCTCGCTCCGGCGCTGGTGCTGTACAAAGGGGTGCGCTGGTTGAGGGGTCATCCGCCGGAACTCAAGCAGCAATGGGCCACGCGCTTGGGCTTGGGCTACATTCTGGTGTTCCCGCTGGACTTTTTCTTCGTGTCGCGAACGCTGGCGGCAGGAGCACCGAACGCAGGGTTGTATGCGGCGCTGCTCGCGGTGGTGCATTTCCTGTTATTTGTAACCATTTTGCGGCTCTACAGCGTGACGACCGATCGCGATGCGCTGTTTCTTTCCATGCTGGCGTTCGCCGGCGTTCTGGCGTCCGCGATTTTCACGGTAGACACGTCCTTCCTGATGTTCTTCGTGGTTTTTCTGATTTCCGCAGTAGCGGTGTTCGTGGGGTTGGAAATTCGACGGGGCGCGAGAGGATCGGTATTTCCGCCGTTCGGAGTGGACCCGCGGAAAGAAAGAAGATTCAACAGGGCGCTGTCGTTTGCGTCGCTTACGCTTGCGCTTGGCGCCGTAATCCTGGGCACAATGCTGTTCTTTGTGTTCCCGCGATTCAGCGCGGGATATTTTGCGCGGACCGGACTGCAACCATCGTTGATGAGCGGCTTCACGGACGACGTGGAACTTGGGCAAATAGGCGAAATCAAGAAAAACAGCGCGGTGGTCATGCGGGTGCAAACGGGGGCACCCGTGCAATATCCCCTGTTGCGCTGGAGAGGAATTGCGCTGACGCATTTCGATGGCCGCCGATGGTCGTCGCCGGAATCGAAGATTACAACGCATCAGCCGGAGGCCGGTGGGTGGATCCAACTGGCAGCTGCGCGAGACCTGGAGAGGCATGCGGCCGTGAAAGTGGAATTCATCACGCTGCTGCAGCCGCTGGCGAGCGACGCGCTGTTTGCACCCGCGCAACTGGTGGCCTTGCGGGGGAATTTCTCCGGCGACGCGGGAACCTACTACGGCGCAGTGCGGCGGAGCTACGTGAACGTGGACTCGACCGGCTCGATCTTCAATCCATTCCATAATTTTTCGGCGATCCGCTATGAAGGCGTATCGCTTTTGCCGGTGGCCCGGCCGGCCCAAGCGCGACTTGCGGGAACCGACTACCCGCAGCAAATGCGCGATGTTTACCTGCAATTGCCGGCCAAGCTGGATCCGCGGATTGGGGAACTTGCGCGAACCGTTTCCGGCAGTGCCGACAATCCCTACGATAAGTCGCTAGCGATTGAAGAGTACCTGCGCAGCAAATTCACCTACACCTTGGATATGGGGTCGACGCCCGTGGAAGATCCCCTGGCCCATTTTCTGTTCGATACCAAGGCGGGCTTTTGCGAATACTTCGCCACGGCCATGACCCTGATGTTGCGCACGCAGGGCATTCCCGCCCGCGAAGTGAATGGCTTCCTGCCGGGCGAATATAACGATGTCGGCGGAGACTACATCGTGCGTGCGAGCGATGCGCACAGTTGGGTGGAGGCGTACTTCCCCGGAACGGGTTGGCTAACCTTTGATCCCACGCCCCCTTCCAACGATCGAGGCGCAGGACTGCTCGGGCGGTTGGCGCTGTACCTCGACTGGTTCCAGCTCACTTGGAACGAATGGGTGGTCAACTACGATTTCTCGCACCAGATCACCCTGGCGCGGAACGTCGGCCAAGTGTCGTCGGATTGGAAGGAAAGCTGGCGGCGCAAATTGCAGCACGTGCAAGACAACGGCATGGATCATCTGACGGAGTGGCAGCGCAACCACGGATTGCTTCGTTTTGCGTTCCCGGCCCTGTTGCTGCTGTCGCTTGCGCTGCTGCGGATGAACTGGGTGCGCACCGTTTTCCATTGGTTGGGATTGGCTTGGATTGGGCGCATGGCGGAATCGCAGGGAGTGAATCCGCAGATGGCGTCCCGGCTGTATGGCGAGTTGCTGCGTTTGCTGGAAAAGCGCGGGTTCGTGCGGCAAGAAGCACAGACGCCGCGGGAGTTTGCGGCCATGTTGGCGATTCAGGGCGGCATAGCACCCGCAGTTCAGGAATTCACGGATTTGTATGTGCAATCGCGTTTCGGCGGCTTGCCCTGCGATGCGTTCCGGTTGCGGGCGCTGCTCGAACAGATTCGTTCCGCCCCGCGTCCCCGCTAGTTTGTTGTTTGCAAGAACGATACTCCCCCCTCCCTACCCTATTTCCCGTAAGAGTGACAAGCAAAGGAGTTAACGGGAAAATTTTGCGGATTTTTCCGCATTCGCTCGCGTTGTACCCCCTGTCCTTTTGTATGTGTTGACTTCAAAGTGGTTCGCCGCACGCTGAGCCAACTGTTGACAGGAAAGGTAGTTGGTTACGAACCGAGAGCGGTGCTCGGGAGGTCGTGGTAATGGATTTTCAAAGAACAGCCGACGCGGGAGCACGCCAAGCCAGTGCTCGACTGGCTCTATACAACGCGTTATTTTAATATATAATAATCATCACGGCAAAGAAGATTTCAGTAAACGGTAGTTCTTAAGCAGTAATCGGTGATAAGTAATCGGCGATTAGTTCTCTAGATCAGCCAGTATAAGAACCGCTCATTCCGAATGAACTCTGGTCCCGACGTTCTGGATTGACCTGCCACGAGAAGACGGGGAAGAAAAATCCGCACCGTTGACCCCGAAGGGTGCGGCACCCAAACCGGCGGGCTAAGCTCCATGCTAAAATTAGAGGGTTGCGCCAAAGGTAGAGATCGCTCCATGCCGAAGGTCGGATTCATTTCGTTGGGCTGCCCGAAGAACCTCGTTGATAGCGAGGTGATGATGGGCATTCTTTCGCGGGAAGGTTACGAATTGACGCCGCGCGCGGACGAGGCGGAAATCCTGGTTGTAAATACCTGCAGCTTTATTGAGCCGGCACAAAAGGAATCGGTGGATGCCATTCTGGAGATGGCCGAGCACAAGAAATTCGGTAGCGCCAAAAAGCTGATTGTGGCGGGCTGCCTGGTGGAGCGTTACCGCGAGCAGATTCTGGAGCAGGTGCCGGAAGTCGATGCGGTGGTGGGCACGGGCGAAGTAGAGCGCATCCTGGAGGCGGTGGAAGGGCAGGTGAAAGTGCTGCCCGCGGAGCCGCCTTCGTTTCTGTATCACGATTTGACGCCGCGCATCATCACGACACCGAAGCATCAGGCGTATATCAAAATTGCGGAGGGATGCGATCACCCATGTTCGTTCTGCATCATTCCGGAACTGCGCGGGGCATTTCGCAGCCGACGCTTTGAGTCGGTGGTGCGCGAGGCAGAAAATCTGGCCGCCGCAGGGACCCGCGAAGTCACGCTGATCGGGCAGGACACGACCTCCTACGGGGAAGATTTGGGACTGCGCGACGGTTTGGCGCAATTGCTGGAAAAACTGGCGGGAATCGACGAACTGTTGTGGGTGCGCTTTTTGTATGCGTACCCGAATCGCGTGACGCAGAAATTGCTGGATACCCTGGCGGCGCATACGCGGCTGGCGAAATATTTCGATATGCCGCTGCAACATGCCAGCCGCAACGTTCTGGCGCGGATGAAGCGCGGTTCGAATGGCGACGCTTTCTTGAAGCTTCTGGAGCGCGTGCGTAAGACGATTCCGGGAGTGGCATTGCGGACGAGCTTTATCGTGGGATTTCCCGGCGAGAGCAAGCAGGATTTCGAAGAGCTGTATCAGTTCGTGGCCGAAGCGAAAATCGACTGGATGGGCGTGTTCGAATATTCCGACGTGGACAACGCCAACAGTTTTTCGCTGGATGGGAAGGTGGACGCGGACACGATCGAAGAGCGGCGCTCGCGCTTGATGGCGTTGCAGCGGAAAATCTCTCGAGAAAAATTACGGGAGTGGAAAGGCCGAACGGCGATGGCGCTGGTGGAGGGCCCGTCGAAAGATAATCCCATGATTTGGGAAGCTCGGCTGGAAACCATGGCGCCGGATATCGATGGCAGGGTGTACCTGACGGATATTCAGCTGCCGACGGGCGAAATGGCAGAGGTTGGCGACGCGGTGAAAGTAAAGATCACGAAGACCGATGCGTATGATTTGATCGGTAATGTGGTGGAAATCCTGCCGCGACCTGCGGTGCGCCCGCGTTCTGCAGTTACTGCTCCCGCGCCGGTGGAAAAGCTGACGCGGATCTCAACCGGAGCGGCGCTGCGAGTGCTTGGTTAGTGTCCTGCAACAGTGCTTCGACGGTTGCAGCGGCTGAAGCCGTATTGGAACTGCTGCAGGGCTGAAACCGCGCCCCGACAAAGAATGCTGCTTTCTTCGGTGACGAGACGCTAGACCATCTTTCCGATTTTTGTTCTTTGCCCACTGTGGTACAACACTTTCTTCGCCATGAAGTACACTTGTCCGATTTGCAAGAAAGAAACCGACTCTGCGGAAGACGTGGAATTCCCGTTCTGCTCGGAACGGTGCCGGCTGCTGGATTTGGGCGCCTGGTCAGCAGAAAAATACGTCGTGTCTGATCCGATTTTCGACGAAGAAGAAATTCCGGAGGCGGACCGGCGCGCGCTGCGAGAAGGCCAACGTAACAACGATGAAACCATCCACTGAAGAAGCGGTGAGCAGCGGCCATAAACCGCAGTTTGCGTATGCGGTCGCCACGGTGCTGGGCATCGGCTATTTGAAACCGGGCCCTGGGACCTGGGGCTCTTTGGCAGGGCTGATCATCGCCGTTTTTTCGCATCCGTACACCTGGTTTCTGGTGCTGGGGAAAGGGATTGAACTCAGCATGGGGGCGAATGCGCCGCTGTTGTCGGGGCGCCTGGGTGCGCTTCTTCTGCTGACTCCTTCCATCGTGGTGTGGTTGTTGTTGTCGTATCTTGGCGTGCATTGCGGCACACAAGTGGCGCGCTTTGCCGGCGTGAAGGATCCCCAGTTTGTGGTGATCGACGAGGTTTCCGGAGTGCATTTGGCGCTGATCCTGGGCTTGGCACCTTTGGCTGCGCCGGCAACGTTCTTACACGTTTCCGATGCGGGGATGTTTGCGCTCTACACGGGCATGAGCCTGCTGAACTGGCGCTATCTGGTGGCGGCGTTCGTATTGTTCCGGATTTTTGACATTGCGAAACCTTTTCCCTGCCGGCGTTTGGAAAAATTGCCGGGTGGCTGGGGCATCATGGCCGATGACTGGATGGCTGGGGTGTACGCTGCCATTTGCTTGCGTATCGCGTTACACTTTTATGTGTTATGAAATTCGGGTTCGGAAGCACACCGGAGAAGAACGGTATCCCGCACATTGAGCGGGTGGCGCCTAGCGCGGCGCTTCCCGGGGGCGAAATCACCATTTATGGAAGGGGTTTTGTCTCCAGGCCCGGTGCGCGGCCCGCGGTGCACTTCGGGGACACCGAGGCTGCGCTGGCTCTGGCAAGCAGCAATCGACTGATCGCGCGCGTTCCCGACGGAGTGGCCGGGGGAACAGTAAAAGTAATCAGTGCCAAGCAGGAAAGCCAGCCCTATCCGGTAGCGTTGGCTTACCAGATTGCTGACAATCTTCATCCCGTGGCGAATCCGGCGGTCGACGCGCAAGGCAACATTTATGTGACGTTTAGCGGCCCGCGAGGACAACGCGTTCCGGTCTCGTTGTATAAGATAGGGCCGAACTATGCGGTGAAACCGTACGTAACCTCGCTGACCAATCCGACTGGCCTGGCTCTCGGGCCGAATGGTGACCTATTTGTGTCTTGCCGCAATGACGGCACCATTCATCGGGTATCGGCAAGTGGACAAGCTGAAGAGTGGATCGAAGGAATGGGCATCGCCACAGGGTTGGCATTTGATCGCAACGGAAATCTTTTTGTGGGCGATCGCAGTGGAACGATTTTCAAGATCAGTCCGCAGCGCGAAATTTTTGTATTTGCGACCTTGGAGCCGTCAGTGGCCGCGTATCACCTGGCATTTCATCCTAGCGGGGAGTTGTACGTGACCGGCCCGACGACATCGAGCTACGATCGCGTTTATCGCATCACGCAAGGCGGCGAAGTGCATGTGTTCTACCGCGGTCTGGGGCGCCCGCAAGGTCTGGCGTTCGACAAGGAGACGAACTTGTACAT
Organism: Verrucomicrobiia bacterium; assembly: GCA_035506955.1. Taxonomy (GTDB): domain Bacteria; phylum Acidobacteriota; class Terriglobia; order Acidiferrales; family UBA7541; genus Acidiferrum. The sequence goes on along the minus strand of DATJOO010000094.1, from coordinate 52,207 downwards.
CGCGGCGTCGTTTGGGGGCCGGCGTGGCGTGGTTCGCGTTACTCCGGAAGGGCACGCAGAACACGTCTTGAGCGGGCCCGCGCTTGTGGGCATGGCGCTGCTACCCAGCGGTCGGGCGATCCTTGCGGCCAACAGCGCGCTGTTCACGCTGGATTGGAATGTTCACGGGTTGCCCCTGCTCGGCTAGGTTCGCACTGGGGTGCTGCCTCGAAAGCAAACTAAAGGAAACCACAGGGGCTTCAGGGGCTGAAGCCCGATTCTCGTTGGCGATGACTTGCCTGGCGGTTGAAGCCCCACCTCCTAAAGAGAAATACCAGAAACTCCCGGGACACTACGGTGAGGTTCGGATCGATGATCCGCCTCAGAAGGCGGCCGCTACAAAGGCGTCGACTCCCTTGTCTTCATCCAGCTAGCAGCCGGCGGTGGCGGCGCGGCTTGGTTGCTGCGCTACAATATGGGCCATGAAAGCGGAAATCATTGCTGTGGGATCGGAGCTTTTAACCCCGGATCGCATCGATACCAATTCCCTGTTCCTTACCGAAGAACTAAACAAGCTGGGAATCGAAGTGTTGCGCAAGACGATTGTCGGCGATCACCGCGAACTGTTGGCGGAGGCGTTTCGCGACGCACTGAATCGCGTGCCCGTGGTGATAGCCAGCGGGGGCTTGGGGCCGACCGAGGACGACCTGACACGCGAAACGGTTGCCGAATTATTGGGACGGAAATTACAGCGGAATGAGGCAGTCGTGCGGGCGATTGAGGCGCGCTTCCGCAGTTTCAAACGGGAGATGCCCGCGGTAAACCTACGGCAAGCGATGGTGCCCGAAGGGGCCGAGGTACTGGAAAATCCGCGTGGAACCGCGCCCGGTTTGTGGTTGGAAGATAAGGGCCGAGTGATTGCGCTCTTGCCGGGGCCGCCGCGCGAATTGAAGCCGCTGTTTTTGGAGCAGGTACTGGCGAGGCTGCAGCGGCAAGCGGGCACTGTGCGCATGTACCACCGGGAACTACACGTGACCGGCCTCGGTGAATCGCACGTCGAAGAGCGGATTCGCCCCATCTACACGCGGTATAAGGATGTGAACACCACGATCCTGGCGGCGCCGGGGGAAATTCAGATTCACCTGCGACGGTGGAGCGAAAATCCCATCGAAGCGAATGGAACTCTGGACGAAATTATTCGTGGCTTTGAGTTGGCGCTGGGCGATCGAATTTTTGCGCATTCCAACGCGTCGCTGGAAGAAGTGGTGGCCCAACTGTTAGTCGATCATCGCGCCACCATCGCGACAGCGGAAAGCTGTACCGGCGGATTACTGGCCGAACGCCTGACGCGGATTCCCGGAAGTTCCAATTATTTCTTGGGCGGCGCCATTTGCTACAGCAATGAGATGAAGACGGCCTGGGCGGACGTGGCGGCTGAAATGATCGCCGCGAAAGGCGCGGTCAGCAGCGAAGTGGCCATTGCGCTTGCCGAAGGCATACGCCGGCGTGTAGGCACCACGCTAGGCGTTGGCATCACCGGAATTGCCGGGCCGGGCGGCGGCAGCGAAGAAAAGCCGGTCGGAACGGTGCATATCGCTGTGGCCGGGGCCGCAGAGGTTAGAGAGAGGCTGGCACACCTGCCGGGGGACCGCGAAGCGATTCGCTTCTACGCCTCGCAGATCGGCCTGGACATGGTACGGATGCATTTCCTCTACAACGGGAACGCGCAAACGCGGCGCAGTGGGAATTGAGAAGGACTGGCTGTGCGTCTGTTCATCGCTATTGCCGTTCCAGATGACGTTCGCAAAGCGCTGGCGGACTTGTTGCAGGAACTGCGGGCGATTGAACCCGCGGCAAAATGGGTGCGGGCGGAAAATCTTCACGTAACTTTGAAATTTTTGGGACACACGGAGCCTGAGAAATTGAGCGCAATCGAACGGGCGCTGAAGGCGATACGTAGCCCGCAGCCAGTCGCGCTGCAATTCCGCGGATTGGGCTTCTTTCCCAATGAAAAACGGCCGCGAGTGTTCTGGACAGGCATGGCCGCCTCGGCGAATTTGCGGTCGTTGGCAGAGGACATCGACCATGCTGCGACCCGGCTCGGTTTCCCGGCAGAAAACCGGCCATTCGCGCCGCACCTGACGCTGGCGCGCTTCGATCCTGCAGGTCTGCCCGCAAGATTGGGAGCGGCGATCGAGCAACGTGCTGCGGTGAGTTTTGGTTCGCTTAGCACCAGCATGTTCCATCTGATCGAAAGTAAGCTGAAACCTACGGGGGCGGAGTACACTACCGTGCAGTCGTTCCCTTTCGTGACGGAGACGTAGCGCTGCATGGCCGGAACTTCCGAGTCCATTCTTATCGTCGTGCTTGCCGGGTATCTGCTTGGCTCCATTCCCTTCGGCTTAATTCTGGCAAAAGTTTTGGGGGGGAAAGATGTGCGCGAGCATGGCAGCGGCAACATTGGAGCCACGAACGTCTCGCGCGTGGTTGGTCCCTTGCCGGGGATGCTTACGCTGCTGCTTGACGCCGGAAAAGGCGCCGCCGCGGTTTGGCTGGCGGCGAAGTTCACCGATTCTTCGGCCACCGCGATGATGTTTGGCGGGCTGGCCGCACAGTTGGGCCATTGTTTTCCGGTGTGGCTGCGCTTCCGGGGAGGCAAAGGAGTCGCGACCGCTTTGGGCATTTATATTGCGATGTGCCCGCTCGCCGCGTTAGCAGCATTGACTGTTTTTGCATTGGCGCTGGCGTTGTGGCGTTACGTTTCGCTGGCGTCCCTGGCCGCCGCAGCCGCGATGCCGCTGTTGATTTACTTCCTGTGGGCGCCGGGGCATGCGCCGCCGCTGGTAGTTACCATCGGCACGTTGTTTGCGGCGGTTTTGTTGTTCTACAAACATGACACGAACTTGCAACGCCTGGTGGACGGCACGGAGCCGACCTTTTCCTTCTCCAAATCGAAAGGCGATGACGCATGAGCCGCATCGCTATTCTGGGGGGCGGAAGCTGGGGGACGGGCTTGGCCGTCGTGCTGAGCCATAGCCGTAGAAAACACGATATTCGCATTTGGGTCCGGGAAACATCGATCGCGCGAGGGATGCAGCAAGAGCGAGAGAATCCCACGTATTTGCCGGGTGTACAAATTCCCGCATGTGTAGAGGCTTCGAATGATCTGAGCGAGGCGCTGCAAGGCGCGCAAATCGTCGTGGGTGCTGTGCCATCCGCCCATACCCGCGCCGTGTTCCTGAAAGCGACGCCGTATATATCCACAGGCACAGCCATGGTGAGCGCCACGAAAGGCCTGGAACCCGCGACCCATCTGCGCATGAGCGAGGTGATTGCCCAGGTCTTCGCCTTGCAATTTATACCAACAATCGCCGTACTTTCTGGACCTTCGTTCGCATTGGAAGCCGCGCGTGGGGATCCAACCGCAGTGGTGCTGGCCTCGCAGGACCGGCCACTGGCGGCATTTCTCCAAGCAGAATTTGCCGGCCCTAGTTTCCGGCTGTATACGAATGACGACGTTTTGGGCGTGGAATTGGCGGGAGCCATGAAAAACGTGATGGCGATCGCCGCCGGTGCGTGCCAAGGCTTAGGGCTGGGAGCGAATTCGCTAGCAGCGTTGATCACTCGCGGGCTCGCCGAGATGACGCGTCTGACGGTTGCGCTCGGTGGGAAACGCGAAACTTTAAGTGGGCTGGCCGGATTGGGCGATTTGGTGTTGACCTGTCACGGTGCGTTGAGCCGCAACCGGCACGTCGGCTTCGAACTGGGGCGAGGCCGTTCGTTGCAGGAAATTTTGGGGGAAATGAGCATGGTGGCGGAAGGTGTGGGCACCACGGCCGCCTTACTGGAGTTGGCGAGAGAGAGGAACATCGAACTGCCGATCACCGAACAGGTGCACAGCATTCTGCACTTGGGAAACTCGCCACGGGAGGCCATTCGGACGATTATGGAGCGCCCGCTCAAGCACGAATGATGGGCGAAGTGGCGGCGCGTTAGTACGATAGTTCCAGTGGCATTTGCGCATCGCCTGTCCTTCTGGCCAGCCTTACCGTATCTTGTTTGTCCTCTAAAATTTATGTATTGCGATGGCGGTCTCACTCCCAACCCTGTTGACGCGCCTCCGCGCCGGGCGGGTGCGTATCCTGTGGCTGATGCTCGGTGCGCTTCTGCTGGTCAGCGCGCTGCCGATCGGTTTGTACCATCGCCAGGTGCTGGAATTAAGCCAGGAAAAGCTGGTGGATATGGAGCGCGTGCAGCAGACGGAAATGACGCGTTCGCTGGCCCAGGAAGTGCAATTCTTCGAATCCAATCTGACCCAGCAACTGATCAGCCAGCGACAGATTCTTACGTTGACCGGGCTTATCGATAATGTCACCGATCCGGCGGCCATGCCCAAGGTGACACTGCTGCTGGAAAACTTTGTGGAATCGAATCGCAACACTTTCATTTACGTGACGGCAGTAGGACGCGATGGCAAAGGCACCAGCGCTTCGCAGGGAAATTTTCAGGCGGAGCAAGACCCGTTTGTGGCCAAGGCGCTGCAGCGTGCGTTCGTCAGCTGCTTGCAATCGGTAAAGTTTCGGAGCGATCCTTTAGCACTGGCACCGGACAATCGCCCCGCGTTCGTTATCGCCGTGCCGCTCACCGATGCGCGGAATAATTTCACCGGGATGCTGGCGGCGGTAGTTTCGCTGGATCCCATCCTGCGCCGGCTGCAGGATGCCAGCGTCCGCGGGCGCACCGTCTTTATCGTGGATCACTTCGGGCACATCGTGGCGCACCCGGAAACCAAACATTTCGTGCCGGGCGAAGACCTGAGCGAGAAATCCCATCTGGTGCAACTCATCAAGAATCTGCCCCGCGAACTGCGCAACACGGAAACGGTGCGCTTCACGGAAAAAGAAAATAAGCACGACGTGGAAGTGGTAGGTACCTACAGCACCTTCCCGGAGGTGAACTGGGCGGTGATCGCCGAGCGCAGCGTACAAGAAGCGCGTGCCGACGCCGGGGTTACGGAATTGAACCGCCAGGCGCTGGCGTTCGTCAGCGTGGTGGTGTTTATCGCGGTTTTGTTCGGATACTTTTTCGCAGTGGGGATCAGCGGGCCAATCCGTTCGCTGGCTGCGTCCACGCGCGCCATCAGCCGGGGCGAATTCCATCAACGGACTCCCGTGCGGGGCGCGGCGGAAATCAGCGAACTGGCGGAAAACTTCAACCTGATGGCCAGCGACATTGAGGAATACATCGAGCGCTTGAAGGAAGCCGCTGAAGAAAATCGCGAGTTGTTCATTGGCTCGATCCGCATGCTCGCGGCGGCCATCGACGAAAAGGATCCTTATACGCGCGGTCACTCCGGACGCGTAGCCAAATACTCCACGATCATAGCGCAGGAAATGAAGCTGTCCGCCGAGGACCTGGACAAGCTGAAGATCAGCGCACTGCTGCACGACGTGGGCAAAATCGGAGTGGACGACCGAGTACTGAAAAAGCCCGGTTCATTGACGCCGGAAGAATTCGAAATCATGAAGACGCACACGACCAAGGGCGCCAATATCATGCGCCCGGTCTCTCAGTTGAAAGATATGCTGCCCGGCATCGAGTTGCACCATGAGCACTTGGACGGGCGCGGGTATCCGTACGGCTTGTCGGGACCGCAGATTCCTCAAATGGCGCGGATCATTGCCGTTGCGGACACGCTGGACGCCATGACCACCAACCGCCCGTACCAATCAGCGATGGATTTGGAATATGCGTTGGGCCGCATTAAGGCGCTCACCGGCTCAAAATTCGATCAAACCGTGGTCAACGCCCTGGAATCCGCCGTGAAGGCAGGCAAATTGAGGCTCTCCGCCGTCGAAGTGCACGTGTAATTTCTTTGGGTAAGCCAAGGGGATAGAATACTTCGGCAACGGAGACTCTCTTGAGCCAGTCTATCTCGCGACTTACATTTTCGTACTTATTAGGGATTTTACTCGCAGTTTTACCAATCAACATTTTCTCAGTTTGTGTTTTTCACGACGTGGACAAGGACCGCACGGACCGATTAAATCTTGCGTTTTTCGAATTAAACTTCGAGATGGTAATTTTTGCAGTGGTAACGGCATCATTATTCTTTGTCGCGATCCTAATTGGTCGCAAAGTGCTAAACCTTAGGGATCAGCCGTTGAATACAAGAGTGGCATTTTTTATTAGGGGTTGGTTATATCGTTTTACAATACATCTTTGATTTTGCCGGCAGAATACTGCTTCCAAACCACCATGATCTAACGCTTACTGCATATCTCCTTTTGGGCCCGTTGGTCTGTTCCTCAATCCTTCTTCGCGATGCTTTCCGACGGATTTCGAAACAAGTGACTCTGAGACTCTGAGACTCATCCAGAAGTTCCGCAGCTCTTCATCTGTTATAATTTTGCGTTGCGCACTTCTTTGCGCAGCGAACTGTATGATTAGTCTATTTGGCAAGCCCGAACCTACACTGCTGGAGCGGCTGAAAGAATCCGTCAGTAAAACCAAGACGGCACTGGCGGACACGCTCGATAACGTCGCCAAGGGCGGGCGGCAGATCGATCCATCGGTCTTGAAAGAAGTGGAGACGGCGCTGCTTACCGCGGATCTAGGAGTGAAAACAACGCGCGAAATTCTGGATTCGGTGAAGGAGCAGATTGCGCGCAATGCGCTTTCCGACGGCGAGCAGCTGAAAAAGGAAATCAAGGCGCACGTGTTTCGCGCGCTGAATGTGTGGGGAAATACTCCAAAGTTGGCTGACGCCGCGAATGGTAATGATCCGCGGGTGATTTTCATTGTGGGCGTGAACGGCGCGGGCAAGACCACCAGCATTGGAAAATTGGCGAATCGCTTGCGCCATGACGGCCGCAGCGTGGTTTTATGCGCCGCAGACACGTTTCGCGCGGCCGCCATTGAGCAATTGGAAATCTGGGCGCAGCGCAATGGTGTGGAAGTCATTAAGCAGAAATCCGGCGCGGACCCTGCCGCGGTGGTGTACGACGCGATGGCCGCCGCAAAAGCCCGCCACATGGATGCGGTGATCGTAGACACTGCAGGCCGCCTGCACACGAAGTCGAACCTGATGACCGAGCTGGAAAAAATGAAGAGGACCGCGGCAAAGGTGATTCCGGGCGCTCCGCACGATGTTCTGCTGGTACTCGACGCCACTACGGGGCAAAACGGACTGGCGCAGGCGCGTGAATTTACTTCGAGCGTGGGTGTGACGGGTATCATTCTGACCAAGCTGGACGGGACAGCAAAGGGCGGAATCGTTGTGGCTATTTCGAGAGAGTTGGGATTGCCGATTCGCTTCGTGGGCACCGGGGAAAAAATCAACGATTTAGTGCCGTTCGACGCACAAACCTACGCGGATTCGCTCTTCAACTAAAACTGTGAACGAACACGATTTGCACTTCATGGAGCACGCGCTCGATCTGGCGCGCAAAAGCGTGGGCCTGGCGAGCCCCAATCCCGCCGTGGGCTGCGTCGTCGTGAAAGATGGCGTGATTCTTGGCGATGGTTTTCACCAATATGCGTTGCGCGATCATGCCGAAATTGTTGCACTGAAACAAGCTGGCGCAAAAGCGCAGGGCGCGACGCTCTATGTGACCTTGGAGCCATGCAATCACACCGGACGCACCGGGCCGTGCAGCGAAGCGATCATCGCTGCGGGGATTGCCCGCGTGGTGGCAGCCATGGAAGATCCAAATCCCAAAACCGCTGGCGCGGGATTTGCCCGATTGCGTGCCGCGGGGATTGCCGTCGAAACGGGATTGCAGGAAGCAGAGGCGCAAAAATTAAACGAAGCGTTCGCGTGCTGGATCACAGCGCACAAGCCTTTTGTGACGCTGAAATCCGCGCTGACGCTTGACGGGCAGTTGGCCCTTCCGAAAACGCGAAGAAGCAAAAAGCGTGTGTGGATCACCAACGAAGAATCGCGGGCGGAAGTGCAGCGCATGCGTCACAGCTCCGATGCGCTGCTCACCGGCATCGGCACGATTGTGGCGGACGATCCGTTGCTGACCGACCGGAGTGGTTTGCCGCGCCGTCGCCGTTTACTTCGCGTGATTCTAGATTCCAAACTGCGGCTCTCTCCGAAAGCTCGCATTGTGGAAAGTGCGCAACAGGATGTGCTGGTGTTTACGGCGGCGTCACTGAAGTCGGCGAAAGCCAGGAAGCTGCAAAATGTGGGCGTGGAATTGGTTTCCGCGAAGATGCGCGGCGGAAAAATCGATCTGAACCTGATGCTGAAAGAATTGGGCAAGCGCGACATCCTCAGCGTGCTGCTGGAAGCAGGCCCGCGACTGAACACCGCAGCGCTCGAGGCGGGCGTCGTACACAAACTTATGCTTTTCTACGCGCCCAAGATTGCCGGCAGGGCCATTTGCCCTTTTGCGCTGGCGACAGATTTGGCTCTGCCTCATCTCCGTATACGAGCGATTCAGCAACATGGTGCGGATTTCGCGATTGAGGCGCGACTTGGCCACGAGTCTTAGGCGAGCCCGTGTTCGAACGAACAAACGCCCTCAGCGGCGAAAGCCGCAAGCGATGCTACACGACTTACGGCACGGCTGAAGTCGTGCCCTGACGAGAAACGCATGTTGGCGCACGTGCGGCACAACCACTTAGAATTTCCTACTCAACTGCGGCAAAGTTTGCGACCATTTGGCATCGCCCTGTAACCCTGTGCCCGGCCGGAGGAACTCGCCGCATGGCTGAAGCTGGTCGTTCATGGCGCGTAGGCTTTTGGAGCCTGATCGCCACGCAATTTCAGGGCGCCTTCAACGATAACGCGCTGAAATTTCTGATTCTGTACCTGGTCATTGGCACGAACCTGACGCCAAAGCAGGAGGAAGACGTAACCCTATGGGTTGGAGCGCTGTTCGCGCTGCCGTTCATTCTTTTCTCCATGACTGGCGGCTACCTGGCCGACCGCTACAGCAAGCGCAAGGTAACCATCGGCACGAAGATCTTCGAACTTGGCGTGATGTTGTTTGCGATTTTCGGTTTTCTTGTGCAGAGCATGCCGATGTTGCTGGCCGCGCTGTTTCTGGCAAGCACGCAAGGCGCGCTGTTTGGCCCTTCGAAATACGGTTTGCTGCCGGAAATTCTGCCGGAAGACCGATTGTCGTGGGGAAACGGCATCATCGAATTGGGCACGTTTCTGGCAGCGATCGTAGGAACGGTGGTCGCAGGACAGCTTCCCGGCTGGTTCGGCAGTCAGCAGGTCTATTCCGGCGTGTTTTTCCTGGGATGCACGCTCGTAGGCTTCTGCACTAGCCTGGCGATCACGAAGGTTCCCGCCGCCAATCCTTCGAAGAAATTCCAAATCAATTTTCTTGGCGATTTGTGGGCCAATGGCACACGCATCCGGCAGGATCGCGTATTGTGGCTCGCGGTCGTCGGCAACACGTACTTCTTTTTTCTTGGGGCGCTGTTGCAATTCGACATTGTCTTCTACGGCCGCGATGTGCTGCACGTGGCCTCTTCGCGAGGCAGCCTGCTGCAAGCGGCCATTGCGATTGGCATTGGCGTGGGCAGTTTGGCGGCGGGCTATCTGTCGGGCGGGAAAATTGAATATGGCCTGATCCCGCTGGGCGCGACCGGTATAACCGTATTCGGATTTCTGCTCGCGGTCCCTGGTTTATCGTTCGGCACGGTGCTGACGCTTCTGGCCGCACTGGGATTCTTTGGCGGTTTTTTTATCGTGCCGATCAGCGCGTTGCTGCAACATCGGCCCGAAGAGCAGCATCGCGGGGGAGTGCTGGCGAGCGCCAACCTGCTGTCTTTCGTCGGAATTTTGGGCGCGTCGGTTGTCTATTACATTTGCAAACATTTTCTACACCTTGGGCCCATTGGCATTTTCTTCTGGGCCTCGGCGGGAACGCTGGCCGCGCTCGCGTATGTTCTGTGGCTGCTGCCCGATTCGTTATTGCGCTTGTTGCTGTGGATCGCTGCGCACACACTGTATCGGCTGGACTTGAAGGGTCAAGAGTATATTCCCGCACGCGGCGGCGCGTTGTTGACCCCGAACCACACTTCCTGGGTTGATGCGGTTTTGCTGATCGCCGCTACAGACCGGCCCATTCGCTTCCTGATGTTCAAGGGCGTTTACGACAACCCGGCTATCAAGCCCTTCGCCAAAATGCTCAAGATCATTCCCATCGCATCCGATCAGGGACCGCGCGAGATGATTCATTCCTTGCGGGAAGCGTCGGAAGCTTTGCGCAATGGCGAAGTGGTTTGTATTTTCCCCGAGGGCGAAATTACGCGCATCGGCCAGATGCTGCCGTTCCGCCGAGGGTTCGAACGGATCGTTAAAGGCATCGATGTGCCGATTATTCCGGTGAACATCGACGGCATCTGGGGCTCGATTTTCAGCTTTTCCGGCGGGCATTTCCTATGGAAGTGGCCCCGCGCGATTCCCTACCCCGTGCGCATCACGTTCGGAAAGCCGCTGCCATCCACGGCCTCCGCGCCGGAGGTTCGTCGCGCTGTGCAGGATCTAAGCGTCGACGCATTCCAACGGCGGCGGCGCTATATGAAGCCGCTGACGCGCTCGTTCATGCAGGCGGCCCGACGGCATCCACGGCGATTTGCGATGGCCGATGGACGCACGGCGAAACTGACGTTTGGCGATTCGTTGATTAAGGCGGTGTTTCTGGCGCGGCGCCTGCGGCCACTTTGGGGACACCAGAAAATGGTCGGCGTCCTTCTCCCTCCCTCGATTCCCGGTGCGTTGGTGAACTGGGCCGCGCTGCTGCTCGGCAAAGTGCCCATCAATCTGAACTACACGTCGTCGAATGAAGCGATTGCTTCGTGTGCGCGGCAGTGCGAACTGAAAACGGTGGTCACCTCGCGGCAATTTCTAGAAAAGGTGCCCATCCAGCCGCCTGGCGAAGTGATCTACGCGGAAGACCTGGCACTCAATCCCAAGTTCGCGGAGAAGATTGCGGCGCTGCTTGCGGCGAAATTGCTGCCGGCGCGGTTACTGGAATGGTTCCTCGGCGTACGCAAACCGCCCGCGCTCGACGACACCGCCACCGTGATTTTCTCCAGCGGTTCTACGGGGGACCCAAAAGGGGTGGTGCTTTCGCATTTCAATCTTGCGTCGAATGTGGAGCAACTCGAACAAGTATTTCATCTCAATGCGAATGACCGCATCCTGGGCATTCTGCCGTTCTTCCATTCCTTTGGTTTCACCGGAACGCTTTGCCTGCCGCCGCTTGCGGGGATGGGCGTAGTCTTTCATGTGAGTCCGCTGGATGCCCAGGCCATCGGCGCATTGGTCAGCAAATATTCCGTCACCATGCTGCTTTCCACGCCAACGTTTCTGAACACCTACGCGCGGCGCATTCCCGCGGAAGGATTCGGCAGCCTGCGCATCGTTATGGCGGGAGCGGAAAAGCTACCGGAACGCATCGCGGCCGGTTTCGAAGACCACTTCGGCATACGTCCGCTGGAAGGCTACGGCTGCACCGAATGTTCGCCGGTAGTGGCGGTGAATACCTACGATTTTCGCGCCGCCTACTTCCGGCAGGTAGGAGCGAAGCGCGGCACCATCGGTCATCCCCTCCCCGGCATCGCGATACAAATCATCGATCCGGAATCGGGCGAATCGTTGCCGCCCGATAAGCCGGGCCTGCTGCTGGTGAACGGGCCGAATGTTATGGTCGGCTACTTGAATCAGCCAGCGAAAACCGAGGAAGTGCTGAAGGACGGCTGGTACAACACCGGAGACATCGCCGCTGTAGATGAAGACGGCTTTCTGCGCATCACCGATCGCCTGAGCCGCTTCAGCAAGATTGGCGGGGAAATGGTGCCGCACATCCGGGTGGAGGAAAAACTACTGGAGTTGCTGGGAGCGGAGCACCAAGTGCTGGCAGTCACCGCGATTCCGGACGAGAAAAAAGGAGAACGGTTGGCGGTGATCCATACGTTGAAAGAAGATGCGCTGAAGAATTTGGTGGAGAAACTGGCGAAGACGGATTTGCCGGCGCTGTGGAAACCGCGACCCGATCAATTCTTTTTTGTGGATAAGCTACCGTACCTGGGAACGGGGAAACTGGACCTGCGCAAATTGCGGGAGATAGCACGAGCGGGCAGCACCACAGTGGCGCAATAGCGGAGCGAAAGTTATTCTTCGAAGCCAAACGGAGGCAATAAGCAGCTCATGGCGCATTTCACTTCGCCATTCGGGAGCAAGGAACACTCCGCGATCGACCAGTCCACATCTTCCCCTTGAATTTTGATCGCGGCGATATGCGCGACTTTGTCCTTGTTCGGACAGATCACGTCGCGAAAGCGGAAACTGCAATTCTGCAGGATGCGGTCGAGAATTTCCGGATCGTTCATTCCTTCCTCCGTCGAAAGAGTGTACTGCAGGCCAGATTCTGTTCGCGCTTTCACCTGTGCGCAGATGCCAGCGTAAACACAGAAATTCCCGTCGCTTCCGGAGGGCCCTCGATTCCAGGCCGCTACTACTCTTCCTTGAGTTTCGCCTGAGACAGGCAATCCATCCCGCAGTGCACTGCGCCCGGCGGTAAGAGCGAGCAATCAATTACACGCCAGCCGCCCCAGCCTTCTTCACTCATCGACCAGTTGGCGACGATAACGGCGGCATCCCGGTTGTAAACGGAGCAGTGGACTTTCTGCGGATACGTTTTTGCTTCTTCCGGATGGGGGTTGGTCAGCTTTGGTTCGAACACAAACCACCTCCGACCAGGAGCGTGGTCTGCCCACATCTTCGCTCCCGGTAATGGTGCTCGTCAAGGGCCACGCTCACGTTGGGGGGGTGCGATGGGAGTTTTGACGGATACGTTGTAACTTATAGGCAGAACCAGTGGCGGAGGCGAGGCTTCTATGTTTACTGGCATCATCGAGCATATTGGTACAGTGCGTTCTTTGCAGGTTCACCCCGAGGGGGGACGCCTGACGATCCACGCTCCCACGGTTGCGCCGCACCTTGCGATTGCCAACAGCATCGCTGTGGATGGCTGCTGCTTGACTGTGGTTCAGTTGGAGGGCGAGCATTTCTCCGCCGATCTTTCCACGGAAACCCTGCGGAAAACTTCGATCGGCCAATGGCACACCGGTACACGCGTCAATCTTGAGCAGCCGATGACGGCGGCCAAGGAATTCGGTGGGCACTTTGTGCTGGGGCACGTGGATACCGTCGGTCACGTCACGCGGCTCGAGCCCGAGGGGGAAAATTGGTGGTATGGCGTGGAGGTGCCGGAAGGTTTTGCGAGGTACATCGTGCCACAAGGCTCCGTGGCCATCGATGGAATCAGCCTGACGGTGGCGCGCTGGAATGGGCGCGTGGCGGAAATCGCCATTATCCCCTTCACGTATGAGCACACGAACATTCAGGGCAAAAAGATCGGCGATGCCGTCAATCTGGAAGGGGATGTCCTGGGAAAATACGTCGAACGTTATCTGGAGGCGCGAAGCGGCGCCAAGCCAGCAAGCCAGCTTTCGATCAAGGAACTTGTAAGCCAGGGGTTTTAAGACTTAATCGCCTGAACCGCTCTTATTTGACGATTTGCCCTTTTTTAGCAACTGAATGGAATCAATCTGCAGGGTGCCGGCTTCGGCGTTAACCGCGCCCTTGATTTCCACATAATCACCCAGGTTGGTCATGGCCGCATCCGGATTGGCAATGACTAAAATGCGTTTCCCCGTGGGATCAATGAGAACGACTTTCTTTCCGCGTGCCACACAATCGCGAACGCAATCGGGATTCGTCCCTTTGTAGACGCCCTGCCTGGCTTGCGAGCGGGCACATTGCTCATCGCTGATCCAGCCTTTCAGCGTTTCGGATTTTGGAGCTACTGTTTGCGCCGAGGCAGTCCAACAGAACAAGAGGCACAAGACCAAAGCCAATCTGCGAACAAGCATCACTCAACCAATCTGGAGCGAAAAGGCGAAAAGCTATTTTATCTCACTGGCTTTGGATCGCGCACCTCGCCAGTAGAGAAACAAACCAATCAAAATGGAGCCCGCGGTGCCGCCTACCAGGCGGGCTTCAAAGCTGAATTTGTTCAAGGTTTCGCCTGGCGGCACGAGGGAAACGAAGATACCGATCAACACCACCACAAATCCCAACACGCCGCTGAGCCACAAGCCCAACTTGCCCCCCGGAATGAGCACGTTGTGCGGATTCGCGGTGCGATCTTTGCGCGTCGAAAGCTTCAGCACGGCCGCGAACATATAGAGGAACGGAATGAAGTAAAGGATGATGGCCGCATCGATCAGGATTTGATAGGCGGCCTGCACGGTTTCGCTGCGGATCTGGCTGAGCAATAAAATCGCGCCGGAGAGGCCGGCCTGCACCAGGATCGAAACATAGGGCGTTTTCCAGCGGGAATGAATTTTGCCGAAAAACGAGGGCAGATAGCGGTCGATGCCCACTACAAAGGGAACGCGCGCAATGCCGGCCACGGTGCTGCCGACACCGCCGGCGTTGCCGACCGAAACGAGCATGGCCGCCAAGATCCCCAGAAAACCCAGCTTCAGGGCCACCGAGCCAATGGTGATGGCGTGAAAGACACCACTTTGCGGATCAATATCCCCAGCCGGGGCGAGAGAAAGCACCGCGAAGGTGCCCAGGATGTAGGCAATGGCGATCAGCGCTCCAGCCCCGAATACTGCGCGAGGCAAGGTGCGGCGAGGGTCGCGAACTTCTTCGCTCATCGCAGAAACCAGTTCGAGTCCGGTGAAAGCAAAGGCGATTTGCGACCAGAAATTCACGGTGTCCCAGTTCCAAGTGGGGCGCATGTTCGCCCAGGTGAAATGTGTTGCCGGGCCCTGCTTGAAATACACGAGAGCCGCGATACCGCCGAGCATCAACAACGGCGCATAGGTCGCCACGCCGCCGGCATTCTGAAGCCATTTGCCGATGTTGAGGCCAATGATATTCAGCAAGACCGCGATGAATAGCAGCCCCAGCGAAACCCATAACAAGAAACTGCGATCTTGCGACAACGCCGTTCCTTTGGCACCGAAGACGTAGGCGCTCATGGACGCACTGGCCAGAAGCAGGCCGGGAAAGTAGAAAACGGTGTAGATCCAATACGTCCAGCCAGCCACGAACCCGTGGAAGTCTCCAAAGGCTTCCTTGGCCCAAACGTAAAGTCCACCTTCATCCGGAAAGCGCGATGACAATTCGTTGATCACGAAGGCGCCGGGCACAAAAAAGAACAAGGCGGCAATCACCCACAAACTGATTGAAGAAGTGCCGTTGTGCCCGGCGGCGGCGATCCATCGCGGACCGAGCACAGTGGCAATGTTGAACAACAGGACATCCCAAAAGCCCATGGTCTTGCGGAGCTGCGCCTTGGCATCCATCGGGGCCACAGTGGAAGTCGTCACAGAGTCACGTCCAGAGCGGGAATGAGTTTGTCCTGCAACAGAAAATCCTGGAGAAACGGGTCCGGAGAACTTTCGAATTCCCGCCAGGAGCCGAACACTTGAGCTCGGCCGTCCTGCAGAAAGACAATGCTGTCCGCCAGACGCCTGGCCAAGTGGGTATCGTGCGTGACCACGATCGAGGTTTTATGAAATGCTTCTTGCAACCTGGAAATCAAATCGCCCATGTGTCCGGCCATGATGGGATCGACCATGGTGGTAGGCTCATCATAAAGAATGGCCTCGGGATTTTGGGCCAATGCCCGGCCGATGGCCACGGCGCGTTTCATCCCGGTGGAAAGCTCCGCGGGAATTTTGTCGAGGACCTCGTCCACTTCCAGCATTTTTGCCAACTTCAAGACGTATGCGGCAATATCGTCATCGGTCAAGCCCGGCTGGCCTTCGAGGGGAAACGCAATGTTCTCCGCGACGGTCAGCGAATCAAACAGCGCTCCGGATTGGAAAACCATGGTGACCTTGCGTCGCATCTCTTCAAACTGGCGCTCGCTGAAGTCCGTGACATCGGTTCCGTCGATGAACACGCGACCGGAATCCGCATGGAGAAAACCCATAATGGTTTTTAACGACACCGATTTCCCTACGCCGCTGCGTCCCATGATGACGCAGGTTTCCGCACGCTTCACTTTGAAGCTGACATCGTTGAGCACCACGCGCTCGTCGAACGCTTTGGTTACGCCGCGAAATTCAAAGTAATATTGCGATCCATTTTGTGTGGATTTGGCCGCGGAGGTTAGTCCGGCCTGGTGCAGTTCTTCGCTCATCGACTCTCTATCTCGAAGAAGCGGCGCGCCTCCGCGTAATCTTCGGGAGTATTCATGTTCTGAAACAACCGACCATGGCTATCAAATCGTTTCCAAGCCGACTCGTCAAGCACTTCCATAGGCAACTGTTTCATGGCCGCGGACACTTTACGAATGCCAGAGTCAAATGTTGCCTGAACGACTGGGAGGCAAGCAGCGCACCAGCAGGCGCACAAGGGTTCGAGCCGATTGGAGCGTTGAGGAACAATCAGTTGTGCCGCGCTATGCCGGGCACGATCTGTGAGAAAACGCAAAAACTCCGCGGTCAGAAACGGCATATCGCAACTCACGATGAGTGCGAACGGGCAAGAATTGTCCGGTTTATCTTGATTCGACTCAACCACTCGCTCCATAGAATGCAGAGCAGTGAGAATGCCACCGAGCGGCCCTTCGTGAGGCCAGCGATCTACCAGCACGGGCCAGCGTGACTGGTTGTAGCGCCCGGGTCCAGTGACAATGGTTACGTCGTTACACACGCTCGCGAGCAGTTCGCCGCCGCGATCGAGCATGGTTTTGTTCTCCAATTTTACTAAGGCTTTATCCTCGCCGAAACGCGTGCTGCGGCCGCCAGCTTGTACGAAGCCGTGAAAAATCACTCGTCGTCCTCCTCGGCGATTTCCTGACCCGGGCGGCGGATACCCAGTTCGCGCAAGCGCTCCTGCAGACTTTGTCGATGCAGTCCAATGGTCGCGGCGGTGCGGGAAATGTTCCAGCGATGGGAGGCCAATTGACGCCGCAGATAGGCCACTTCAAATTTACGTTTGGCTTCGCGAAAATCGGATTCGCCGAGCCCGAGGTCAGCGCCATCTTCGCCACTCTTGGGGAGAACGGGCGAGCCCTTCACCACTTCTTCGGGCAGGTCGTTCAGGCCGATTTCGTCGTTGCGGCAGAGCACCATGGCGCGCTCGATGGCGTTCTTCAGTTCGCGGACGTTGCCCGGCCAGTCATAACGTTCCAGAATGGCGAGCGCTTCTTTCGTCAGCCGGCCGCCGCGCCCTAATCGAGAGGCATGAATCTGCACAAAGGCTTGGGCCAGAGCGGCAATATCTTCTTTGTGGGTGCGCAGTGCGGGTAATTCGATGGTCACTACGCGCAGTCGATAGAACAAATCTTCGCGGAATTTCCCGTCGCGGATGGCCAACAGCAGATTGCGGTGCGTGGCACTAATCACCCGAACGTCCACGGGTATGGACTGCGTGCCACCCAGGCGTTCAATGGTGCGATTCTCCAGGGCGCGCAATACCTTCGATTGCGTGACTGGATTCATGTCGCCAATCTCGTCGAGGAATAGCGTTCCGCCGTGGGCTTGTTCGAAGCGTCCCTTTTTCTGCTGAGCCGCACCGGTGAATGCGCCCCGTTCGTAGCCGAAGAGTTCCGACTCGATGAGAGTTTCGGGCAACGCCGCGCAATTCACCGCAACGTACGGCTTCCCTTGGCGTTGCGAACGTGCGTGAATCTCTTGCGCCAGCAGGTCTTTGCCTGTGCCACTTTCGCCAAGGATTAGGACGGTGGAATCGGTGGAGGCGACCCGATCCGCGATTTCGAATGCTTTTCGCATGGCTACCGAACGCCCGATCATCTGCCCAAATTGTCCTTCTCCGGCCAAACGGCGGCGGAGAGAATCGTTCTCTTGCTCGAGCGTGGCGAGCTTCAGCAGATTGGCTACGCGCGTGCGCAGTTCTTCGAGATCGAAGCCTTTCACCAAATAATCCGCAGCGCCGTACTGCAAGGCCTCGACGGCTGGCTTCGCGGTGTCGAGCGCCGAGATCATTAACACCGGCAACTGGTTGCCTTCACTGCGTAGCCATTTCAGGAAAGCCAAGCCGTCTTCGCCTGGCATGACCACATCCAGCAGCAACAGGTCCGGCGCGTCGGAAGCCAAAGTGGCTCTCGCCGCTGCGGCCGATTCCGCCTCCACTACACGATAGCGGCCCTCTAGAGCGCGCTTCAGTCCGTACCGGGCCGCTGGTTCATCATCGACAACCAAAACAGTTCTCATGGACACACGAACTTTCTCAAAACGCAACGCCGACGTGTTCCGTTGGCCGGTAGGCGCAATGCCGGTAGTTTGCGTCTTATGGTTGCAGTTGTTTTGGAGCGAAAATCCGGGCCACCTCGCCCCAAAGAACGGAGGCAAGATACACACTGAGGAGCAGCAGTTCCGGCTCGATGGCGTGGCGATATCTGTGGTGTGGATAGGCCAGATAATACGGCAGCGGATACACGAGCAGAGCTGCGCCGTAGAGTACCCAACCGCGAGGCCGCCGCGTCAGAGCAAAAAACAGACCGAGCCAACCCATCGCGGACAAGGGCCAATATTTCCACGGCTGCCACCAGTCGTTGGCCTGATAAATAATCGTGGTGCCATCCCAGAACCACCAGAAGCGATGTAGGGTCAAATCGGCAAACTCGCGCGGGTATCTGCGAACAAAGTCGAGTGCCTCTTTTTTGTGATAATCGATGAAGCCGAGTTCGCCCAACTGGGCAACCTGGTGGAGATAAAGCGGATTCACGTCGGGATGTTTGCCAGACCAGCCCATGCCATTGCTGTAGTGATAATTGCCCATGGAAAACTCGAACCAATAGTTGTCTCGTAAGAACACCGGGCGATGGAAGACCAGGTAATTGCGAATGAGCCAGGGAGAAACCAGGGCGCCGAAAAGGATGACCGCATAGGACAGGCGACGAAAGTAACGCCGGGCGGCTTTGTAGTTCTCCCAAGAGGCGTGCAGCAGACTGAACGGAAATAGCGCAAGCAAAGCCGGATTGGTCAGAGCGATCAGGCCCCAAATCGCGCCGAGCCCCAACCATTGACTTAACGTGCCCTTCTTGCCGGTGTCGAGCGTCATAAGGAAAGTCAGAGCCAGAAGAAAGGCGCTTGCGGAGAAATCCCAAATCAGCGAAGTGGGCCAGCGAAAGAAGATCGGGCTGCATGTCCAGATGACCGCGGCCCAAAATGCGACGCGCTCTCCCAATGTTCGCGTTCCCAGTTTGTAGATCACGACACCGGTCGCGGCAGCTATGGCGCATTGCAGGCCCAGCAGAATCAGCGCCGATGCTGCGGAATAGCTGCCAAACAGGCGAAACGCTGCAGCGACGAGATAGGGATATACCGGCGCTACCCACGCGCTCGGTCCCGTATCCACGTCGTGGAAGGGCGAGTGGAACCCAACTCCCGCTGCGATATGCGCGGCCAGCCGGCCGACCTCTGCGCCAAAGGGCAGCGAGGTGATCGCGGAGCCCACGTAGGTACGTGCCAGAAGAATGAAGCCGAAGCGCAGTAGAAAGCCCACCAGGAAGAGGCTGGTGTACAGAAGGGACGTATTTTCGATTTTTGGTCCGGGCAAGAAAGCGGTCACGCTTTGTTGAGAAAGCGGTTTCAGCTGCTCGTCCGGCCGGACGGGGCTGTCTGGGATCGTGCTTGCGGTGACGGCCATAAAACCTAGTTTCGCCAGCACGCGGCACAGGAGCAAGGCAGCTTTGTCCCATTCGTGTCGCAAGCACCAAGGCAGACAGGTTTAGCCCAGTCGCGTGGAGCATTGCTGGATCCATCCAAGTCATGGTTTGGCCGCCCGTACCGTGTCCAGGCTGGTGCGAAAGACAATTTTGAAGCGCGTGCCGCTGCCCTTCTGAAGTGGGCTGGTTAATTGCATCGAGCCGCTAAATTCTTCCAATCGTTTTTGCACGATGGCCAAACCGAGACCAGTACCCTGGGGCTTCGTCGTGAAAAATGGCTGCAGGATTTTTTCCTGAATTTCTGGCGCGATGCCCGGGCCATCGTCTTCCACAATGATCTCGCACTCCCGTCCCGATTCCTGCGTGGCGATGCATACATGGCCGTGCGCCGAAGCAGATTCGATCGCATTGAGAATGAGGTTGGTGAGTATATCGTTAACTGCCTCGGCGCTGGCGGCCACCCATTCCTGGCCGTTCGCTGTTCGCAAATCGAGAGCGACCAGGCGCTTTCCCGCTTGCGGCCGCAGGACATTTACCACGTCGTGCAGCATTTGCGTCAGGTTGCAACGCGCCTCTCCAGCGGCTGGCCGTGTGCCCGGACGGCTGAATTGCAGAAGCTGATTCAGCTTGGAAGCCAGACGGTTGATTTCATCGAGGATCATTTGTGTTTCGCCGCGCAGTGCAGGCGGCAGTTCCGGACTTTCCAGTTGCACTTGCAGAATGGTCTTGATCGAGCCGAGGGGGTTTTTCAAGTTGTGTGAAATGCTGGCGGCCATTTGGCCTACGAGAGCCAGCCGTTCGCGTTCTGCCAATTCCCTTTCGAGCTGCAGTTTTTCTTCGATCAGGCGGCAGAGATCGAAGGCCGCGGGCAGTTGCTCCGCAACAAATTCCAGAGCCGCGTAGGTTTCGCCGGAGATCATTGCACCATGCGAGCGCACGCGAATTGCCCCGATCCGCTGACCGGCGCGGTGGATTTCGAAGGCCTCCTCTGCAGGAATGTGAGCGCTGGGGTGAACAGGTGAAAGTTGGGCGGAAACATGAACCTCAGCGAGCTGCAACTGTTCGGCGATCCAGCGCTCACAAAAGGAGCGCAGTTTTTCTAAATCTCCCAGGCGGGCGACTTCGTTGATCGGCCCCATCAATTTTTGTGCGCGATCCACCTCGCTCTGTGCCGTCTGGCGCAACAGACCGCGAATCATGCGCTGTAGCGGCTCGAAAAACGCTACTGGCAAGAAGAGCAAAAGCGCGGCAGTGGCTTCCGGCGGGAAATACGGTTCGAGCCACTGTCCCGCGCGGCGCACAAAACTCAAATACAGAAGAGCCAGGAACACGCCGAAAACGGCGTAAATCAAATTGCGTTGGCGCCCGATCTGCAGGAAATTGAACCGCCGGACGTTCAAAATCAGAACGGCGAACGGAATGAGCGCAAGTGACAGCGCAACCGAGTCCAGGCCACTTGCCCAGTTCGTTCCATAAAAATGCTGTCCCCAGAAGACCACGAGAAGTAGCAGGGCAAGCACGCCCAGAACCTGCACCATTCCGCGATGAAAAGCCCGTTGCTCCCGATCCGGCGCGCAGGAGGCAAAACGCTGCTGCCACCCTACAGCCATGATGATCGACAGGATCAGCCAGGCTTGGAAGAGTAGACCAATCGTGTGCGTGGGCCGTTCGAAATCCAGATTCCCCGGCAGGCGGAGTGCCAGCCACAGATTCGGCAGCAAGCACAATCCTGGCAGCCACGCCACCGTCAACCAAAACCGCTTACGGGACGGGGTGCGTATAAGCTCTCGAAGAGAGCCATACTCCACGTGAAGGTGAATCAACAACGATGGGATCAAAAACAGCCCGAGGCAAAGGAAGGTCCAGGCAAAGCGCATTAAGCCGCGCGGCGGAGAGCCGTAAAACAACTGAGCGTTTAGCGCCAGCAGGTTGCTGCCGAAAAAACACGTCAGTGCCAGACATAGGAAGAAGAAGACGCGCTCGAAGTTGCGCTGGCGGCGGTGGCCCAGAATGACCACCATCCAGAAAAACGGTAGCAGCGTTCCCGCGGTCAAGGTGATCAAGCGAAGGTAGAGGAGCCAGTGCATCGAAGAGGTATTTTCGCGAGTCTAACGCTGGTGAGCGGAGCAGGGCAACGACCAAGTGCAAGGAAAACATTGCACATCTAATCGATTGATTCAAAGGCATTTATATGCAATATGCGAATGTGAACGTCCGGTAAAATCCTGTGGGAAGTGGGGAAAAGCCTTGACTCGGGAGGAAAAGTTGTTATTATTAGCACTCGGTGGCGAGGAGTGCTAAGCACCCTTTCAGCCTCCGCCGCCCAGTGTTCAGTCACACCGTAAGTTACCTAAATGGAGGTCTTTTTAAGATGGCAGTCAATCTGACACCGCTCCACGACCGTGTCATCGTGAAGCGTATTGAAGAGAAGGAAACCCTGAAGGGTGGAATCATCATCCCTGACTCCGCGAAAGAGAAACCGCAAGAGGGCGAAGTGATTGCCGTTGGAGCGGGCAAGCGGGAGAAGGGCGAGCGCATTCCCCTGGACGTGAACGTTGGCGATCGCGTGCTGTTCGGCAAGTATAGCGGCAGCGAGATCAAGATCGACGGCGAAGAGCTGCTGATTCTCCGCGAGGAAGAGATCCTGGCGAAGTTGGGCGGCGCGGCCAAAGCAGCAAAGAAGTAAGAAAAGCAGTCTACAGTCGTCAGTTCACAGTCGCCAGTTTAGTGCCCTCGGCCTTGGTTGATTACCGATAACTGGTTACTAACGAACTTCAACACGTTTCAAAGCAGCAAAGAAATCTCAGATCGAATCACAGCACGGAACTCATTAGGAGGAAAGAAGCAATGGCGAAGCAGATTGTTACCGGAGAGAATTCCCGCCAGTCGATTTTGCGCGGCGTGAATGCCCTTGCGGATGCAGTAAAAATCACCCTCGGCCCCAAGGGTCGCAATGCGGTGATCGAGAAGAAGTTCGGCGCCCCGATCATCACCAAGGACGGCGTCACCGTGGCGAAGGAGATCGAGCTGAAGGATCCCCTGGAGAACATGGGCGCGCAAATGGTTCGCGAAGTCGCCAGCAAGACCAGCGACGTCGCCGGCGATGGCACCACCACCGCTACCGTTCTGGCTCAGGCCATCTTCCGCGAAGGCGTGAAGACCGTGGCCGCCGGCGCCAGCCCCACGGCCCTGAAGCGCGGTATCGACAAGGCCGTCGAAGTGGCCGTCGAGGAAATCAAGAAGCTTCACAAGGACGTGAAAGGCGACATGATCGCTCAGGTCGGCACCATTTCCGCCAATAACGACAAGCAAATCGGCGGAATCATTGCCGAAGCCATGAAGAAGGTCGGCAAGGACGGCGTGATCACCGTGGAAGAATCCAAGACCATGGACACCACGCTGGAAGTCGTGGAAGGCATGCAGTTCGACCGCGGCTACCTCTCGCCGTACTTCATCACGGATCCGGAGCGCATGGAGTGCGTGCTGGAAAACGCGCTGATCCTCATCCACGAGAAGAAGATCAGCTCGATGAAGGACCTGCTCCCGTTGCTGGAGCAGATTGCCAAGCTGGGCAAGCCCCTGTTGATCATTGCCGAGGAAGTGGAAGGCGAAGCGCTGGCCACCCTGGTGGTGAACAAGCTGCGCGGCACCCTGCAGTGCGCGGCGGTCAAGGCTCCTGGCTTTGGCGATCGCCGCAAGGCCATGCTGGAGGACATCGCGGTGTTGACCGGCGGTAAGGCCGTCACCGAAGACCTGGGCATCAAGCTCGAGAACGTCAAGATTGAGGATCTCGGCAGGGCCAAGAAGGTCACCATCGACAAGGACAACTCCACGATCGTCGAAGGCGCGGGCAAGGCCAGCGAAATCGAAGGCCGTGTGAAGCAGATCCGCCAGCAAATCGAAATCACCACCAGCGACTACGACCGCGAGAAGCTCCAGGAGCGCCTGGCCAAGCTCGTGGGCGGAGTTGCGGTGATCAAGGTTGGCGCAGCGACGGAAACCGAGCTGAAGGAGAAGAAGGCTCGCGTGGAAGACGCCATGCATGCCACCCGCGCCGCGGTCGAGGAAGGCATCGTCCCGGGCGGCGGCACAGCTCTGTTGCGTTGCTTGAACGCCATCGACAAACTGAAGCTGCATGACGACGAAGCCGTCGGAGTCGGCATCGTGAAGCGTGCTCTCGAAGAGCCCGCTCGCCAAATCGCTCATAATGCGGGCGCGGAAGGCGCCGTGGTAATCGGCAAAATCCGCGAGTCCAAGGAGGAAAACTTCGGCTTCAACGCGGACAGCGGTGACTACGGGGACATGGTCAAGATGGGAGTCATTGACCCGGCCAAGGTCACTCGGCTGGCGCTGCAGAACGCCGCGTCCATCGCGGGCCTGATGCTCACCACGGAAGCGCTCGTGGCCGAACTCAAGGAAGACGACAAGAAAGCTGCGGCTGCCGGTGGTCCAGGTGGCCCGGGCGGCATGGGCGGCATGTACTAAAAAGCTATCCAGCTAACCAGAAATCTCAACCAACCAAGGGCGGTCGATTTTCGGCCGCCCTTTTTCTTTGCGCGATCTTCCTTGGTGGAAGCGAACAGCAGACTATTTAAGGTCCTAATAGAAATACCTTAGGGCCACCTGTACGCAATCTGTACTCTGGACGCGTTGACCCTTCCCTGCGGAGTGCATAGAGTTGCGCTCAATCTCCCCGGCACATTTGGCTTCGACGGAAAGCGGGAAGCTCACCTGTTCCCGCCACCAGGCGAACCCGTCCGTTAGCGGTCGATCGCAGAAAATCGCTCACGGCCGCGCGTCGCGTCGTTGGCGCTAAGGCAAGGAGGTCACGGCCCAAAGGTATTTATGCGGGCTCATTCATAACGGCTTTATTCGCATAACGCCGTAATCCGCCAACCAGGGTTCAGTAATCCCCCAGGCGTCCTTGTTCTGCAGACCCAGGCCCCACCGAATAACTCCTGCCTAGCCAAACTCGGGGTGTGTCTTTTTTCTCCCCGCTACATTCGTCAGGAGGAACAGAAATGAGAACGGAGAAGCGTAACATTGCAGGTTCAACGCTTTTGTTGCTGTTTTGTATCAGTCTTGCTTTGCCGCTGTGGTCGCAACAAGCCACTCCCACCGCGGCCAGCTCAGCCGCCACCGATCCCGGCCCCCGTGCCGGTGGCGTAAATGCCGGTACTCCATTAAGTACTTTGAGCGCCGCGCAACTGCAATTCTTTCAGGATGGACAAAATCGGTTTCAAGAAGTGGATCAGGTCGCGAACGGATTAGGCCCAACGTACAATTCCAACAGCTGCGCCAGTTGTCATGCACAACCGAGTGTGGGAGGTTCCAGTCCTTCGACCACGGCATACCCGAACATTGGCGCGAATCCACAGATGGAAGCTGCTAATGCCAGCGGTGCCACCAACTCCATTCCCTACTTCATCACGGCCACCGGACCGGTGCGCGAGGCTCGCTTTCCTTTCGTGGTCACCAATGGCCAGGTGACGCGCACCGCCGATGGGGAAGTCCATGCGCTCTACACTATCGCCGGCCGGTCGGACGCCTCGGGCTGCTCTCTGGCGCAACCCAACTTCACGGAAATGCGCGAACTGAACAACATCATTTTCCGTATTCCCACTCCAACGTACGGTGCGGGTTTGATTGAAGCCATTACCGACGAGACGATCCTAGCCAATATGCAGGCCAATGCCAGCCTGAAACAGTCTCTGGGCATCTCTGGCCACCCGAACTACAGCGGAAATGATGGATCCATGACGCGTTTCGGGTGGAAAGCACAAAACAAATCTCTCGATATATTCTCCGGGGAAGCTTACAACGTCGAAATCGGGGTTACCAATGAACTGTTCCCGAACGAACGCGGCAACCCGCCTGCTTCCTGTCTTCTGAATCCAACACCCGAAGATGCTACAAATTTCACCGGTTCGGGCCCGCAAATCTCCAGTGACGTCGTGGAGTTCTCTAACTTCATGCGCTTTTTAGCACCGCCAACGCCGTCAACCACAGGCATTTCCGGTAACCCTTCAGCAACATCGATCCAGCAAGGGCAAGCGATCTTTAGCCAGATTCACTGCAACATGTGCCACACGTCTTCTCTAACCACCGGCAAATCCGCCTACACCTCTGGACTCAGCAACCAGACCGCGGCGCTCTTTTCGGATCTGTTGGTTCACAACATGGGTTCGGGTCTGGCGGACAACGTTTCGCAAGGAACAGCGGCAGGGGACGAGTTCCGCACCGCGCCGCTGTGGGGATTAGGGCAGCGGGTTTTCTTCCTGCACGATGGCCGCTCGGGGCCTTCTAATGGAGGATTGGTCAACGCGATTGAGCAGCATTCGAGCAGTGGCTCAGAGGCCAACCGCGTGATTGCGAGCTATAACCAACTCACCCCGCAGCAGCAACAGGCGTTGCTGAATTTCCTGCGGTCGCTCTAAGCACAACAACCCTATTGAGCGCGTGCGGTCGCGGCGTTCGGCTGCGCGCGCTCAATTCGGGCGCTCGCCCGCAGCAGACTGCGTATGCTGAAACCCGCCAGGACCACAGTGATGATCAGATTGACGAGCGGCCGAAAATCCAGCGGGTTCCCCAAGAGTTGACCGAACCACACCACGAACCCAATCCAAACCAAGCAGCCGCCCAGGCTGATCCATGCCAACGGACGGTCGTCCTGGCGTCCCGCTCGGAGTAAATTTATGGCCGCCAGCAGAAACCCGGCAAACGAGGCGCACCATGCCCACAAGAGTGTGATGTGGTCATTCTTGTAGGCCAAATACGAACCGAATCCATGTCCAATGCCGCCAAGAATCATCAAGCATCCAAATATCCGGTCGATCAGCTTCATTTGCGTCTCCTTTTGATCGCTAACCGTGCCACGGGTCATCCCTGGGGAAATCGCGAGTCGCTCTTGATTTCGGCGATTTGCGCGGTGTGCCGGCGCATGTGTCCGGAAATCAGCAAAACCCACTGATAGGTATCCAGCACCCCGAGCAGGGGATGCACCGGAAAGTGCGACCGTAAATTGCTTTGTGTGGAACCGACAAATGCAAGTGTCTTGGCGCGATGCTGCAATAAGTCGGAGACCATTTTTTCCGGCGTTTCGCGTTGCGCTGGTAATAAATGTTCCGGAGCTTGCAAACGGTTAGTGCGGTTCAACGCTGCCGGCACGATCGCGTCGTCCGCCAATTTCACCTGCGCCCTCTTGCTCGGATCTGCGGGAGTCTGCTGTGTCTCTGCGACGATTCGCCCCAGTGCTCGCGCCTCGACGATGGCCATATGTTCACAACACTCTGCAATGGACCACTGCCCGGCGGATGGCTGAAATTTCCACTGCGCAGCAGGCAAGTTCTGGGTAGCCTCTAGAAACGCTTCTCGAGAAGCTTCGAGTTCTGCCACGGCGCGGCTTCGTTCCACGGGAGAGAGCGCATTATTGGAAAGGCCTTCCATATCATTTCTCCTGTTCTGCTGAACTTTTTTTGTCGATTCGACAAATGGATACCCAATTATTTGGAACCTTGCGCCATTCCAACGTACTGAGCCAGAATCGCCGGCCAGCCGCGTTCGGAACCCACCTCCTGGCGCAGTTTCTCCCATCCCGCCCCATGCCGCTCCAGATGACGATGTTCAAACTCCACACGCGTCCGTTCTGGACCTTCCGCAAAAAACTCGAGGGCCACTTCGCTAGCCCGCGCTAAATCGGGGCTGAAGGTCCAGTCTGGCTGCAGGTGCCAGGAAAGCACCACCTGCCGCGGCGGTTCCCACGCCATCACGGTTCCCCAAATGCATTCCTCGCCTTTGGCGTTAATTTCATACCAGCGGCCGCCCGCACGATGGTCGATCAGAATATCCTTGAACGGCGTGCCACCCACGTGGTGCGATGCCGGCCACCAGGCGCCCATGCGGTCGGTGAACACGCGGAACGCCGTCTCAATGGGAACCTCGACGTGGAGCGTCTTTCGGAACACCGCGATTTGAACCGTGTCGGGCGCCATGCTGTTTCTCCTTTTTATATTCTTCTTCGGCAAACTTTTTGAACGACGCGAGGGCCTGCTCCCAAAGCTGGGCGAAATGATCCCGCAAGAGCGCAATGCCCTGAGGATCCAGCTCGTAGATACGGCGGGTGCCGGCGTGGCGATCGCGCACCAGACGCGCCTGCTTGAGTACGCGCAGGTGTTGCGACACCGCGGGGCGCGACACGGGCAACTGCGCCGCCAATTCGTTTACGGCGTA
Source organism: Verrucomicrobiia bacterium (assembly GCA_035506955.1). GTDB lineage: Bacteria > Acidobacteriota > Terriglobia > Acidiferrales > UBA7541 > Acidiferrum. The sequence continues at coordinate 24,308 of DATJOO010000094.1, read as the reverse complement.
GGGATGATGGCCGAGCATCTCGAAGATAGCCAGGCGGGTGGAATCCCCGAGAGCGGAGAGGCCGTCTTGTACGTAAGTATCCACTTACGGTAAGTTAATACTTACGGATTGAGTTTGTCAACTGTTTTTTCTCGATTCCCTCGGAGGGTCTCTGAACACACCAATACAGCCGCATTTCCTTCCCGCTTAAGGTTGGGAGCTGTTTAGCTGTGCGCGCTCTTTTGCTGGCTCTCCAGCGAGCGCGTTTTTGCGGCCAACACTTCGATTTTGTGAACCTCGGGCTCCTTCGAAAATAATTCCTTTGCTTTTGCGAACAAGGCTTTGGCGATTTCGCCTGTCAAATGCGCTTCCCGTCCGCTTTCGTTGGCAAATGTATCGAAGATGCCGAACTTCGATGGAGCGATCTTCAATGCATACCAGGTCAGCGTTGCCGTTTCCTTTTCGGCGAGCGGTTGTGCCGACTTCAGGAATTCCTCGACTTCCCGTTCCTTACCGGGCTTGCTTTCCAAAACAGCCCAAATTGCGAGTTTGGCCATGACTAGATCCTCCCGTGCAATAAGATGCTCGTCGCTGCGGTTTGGTCCCAGCAAGGAAAGCCTTGGTTTTGGAGCGTGCGAATGCGAGAGGACTGGCGGGCCAGGACTGGCAAAATCAGCAAAATCTGCATTAAACGGACCTATAATAGAGGGATTATGGCCTGTGATCCGAATGCTTTCTGCACCGTCGAAGAAGCGGTCGAAGAGATCCGCCAGGGACGCATGATCGTCCTGGTTGATGACGAAGATCGCGAGAACGAAGGCGACTTGGCGCTGGCCGCCGAGAAAATCACGCCGGACGTCATCAACTACATGGCGAAATTCGGCCGGGGACTGATCTGCCTGACGCTGACCGAGCAGCGCTGCGAGGAATTGAATCTGCCGCTGATGTCGCCCATCAATACTTCGGTGCACGGTACAGCGTTCTGCGAAGCGATCGACGCCAAACTGGGCGTCACGACCGGGATCAGCGCGTCGGATCGCGCGATCACGATTCTTACCGCGATTGATCCGAAGACGCGTCCGCAGGATCTGGCGCGACCCGGCCACATGTTCCCGTTGCGCGCGCGCAATGGCGGCGTACTGGTGCGCGCGGGGCAAACTGAAGCTTCCGTGGACCTGGCGCGCATCGCCGGTTTGAATCCTTCCGGAGTGATCTGCGAAATCATGAACGAAGACGGCACGATGTCGCGCGTGCCGCAGCTGATTGAGTTCTGCAAAGAGCACAATCTGAAGATGCTGACGGTGGCGGACCTGATTCGCTACCGCATGCAGCACGAACGCTACGTGCGCCGCATCGCTGAGGCAGTCCTGCCGACACTTTACGGCGACTTCCGCATGATCGCTTACTCCAGCGACGTGGATCACGACCAGCACATCGCGTTGATTCGTGGCGAACTGAACGGCTCGACTCCCCCTTTGGTACGCGTGCATTCGCACTGCATCACGGGCGACGTGTTTGGTTCGGTGGCCTGCGACTGCAACCAATTGGTCGAAAAATCATTGGAGTTGATTGCGAACGAAAATCGCGGCGTCTTTTTGTACCTGCATCACACCGGTCGTGGATTCACGATTGATACGCCGGAAACGCCTGGAACTTTGCCGAAGATTCATTTCCACACGCGCGGGCAATTAGATCGCGAAGTGGCTCGACAGCGCATGGTGCAGCATGAAAGCGGCACCGGCGCGCAAATCCTGATTGACTTGGGGTTGCAGGACATTCGCGTGGTCACCAATCATCCGAAAAAGGTCGTGGCGCTGGAGGGCTACGGTATCCGCATTGCCGACCAGGTTCCTTTGGATCTGACCACGCCGAAAACCACACATCAGTGGAGTTGAAGCTGTCTTTCACATTCCACAGTTTCCTTGAGGACTCTTCGTCGGTGCGAAGGGCTGCTAGGGTTCTTCTTCCTCGCCGGCCGCTGGTGGCGGCTTTGGCATGGATGTAGCGGGCTTTGCAGCAGCGTCGGTGGTGGGCTGGGCTTTTGACGGTGCTGCAGCGTGCGCGGTTCTCGTCGCTTTATTTTGTGCCGGGGGCACCACCATCAGGTACTTCCGCATCTTCTCCAGTTTTTTGGGACCGATTCCGCGGATGGCCTCCAGGTCGTTCACACTCTTAAAGCTGCCGTAGGATTTGCGCGCCTGCAGGATTTTTTCCGCTGTGGACGGGCCGATACCGGGGACCTGCTGCAACTCGGCGGAGGTGGCGGTATTCAGGTTGACGGGATGCAGCGGCGGTTTCTTCTTCGCACATTGACCCTGCGTCGCCCAGAGCACAAGGATGGTGAGGAGGAAACAACAGCAACGCGCCGAAATGGTCCGGCACCCCGTCACATCTTGATAATAGTATAACTAAGTATTCAACGCAATCATTAATATCCAGCGCAATTCAGCACCGACCAAGGCCTCGCGCTACTCCACACGTTCCCCTTGCGCGTTGTAGATCTCGGTGTCGCCGAACAGGCGCGCCTGCTCTTCGATCTGTGCGCGGTCGCCGACTACCACGATCGGCATATTTGCAGAATCGAAATATTTGCGAGCGGTGGCCAAAAGATCCGTAGAAGTCAGCGCGCGCACTTTATCGCGATACGTTTCCAGGTAATCCGCGGGAAGTTCGTTCAGTTCGACGGTAGCGAACTGTGACAACAAACCTTCTTGCGTGGCCAATCCCATCGAGAACATGCCGGTCACGTAGTTCTGAGCGTCGGCCAGTTCAGCGGGAGGCACGGGCACGGAACGCAGCTTGTCCAGTTCGTAGAAACTTTCGGTGAGCGATGCGGCCACAACCTCGTTGCGCACCGCGGCCGACACTGTGAAATATCCGTGTTGCCGCAACGGGGAAACTCCACTGCGCGGACTGTAGGTGTAGCCCTTATCTTCGCGAATGTTCATTACGAGCCGCGAATTGAAAGCGCCCCCGTACAGGCTATTGGTCAGCCCCAAACGAATCCAATCGGGATGCTTGCGCGTGATCGCGTGGCAGCCCAGCAGAATCTGGGTCTGCACCGAGCCAGGATTGTGCACAAGATACACCCGCCGACCGTGAAATTCCGGAAGCGCTGGAGCTTCTTTTGGCGCCGGCTTTTTCCCGGTCCAGTTCCCAAAGGTCTTCTCCGCGAGACTCAACATAGCCTGAGGATCAAAGTCGCCGACCATCAGGAGCAGCGCATTTTCCGGGGTGTAAATCTCGCGATAAACCTGTTCCAGATCCTCGCGCCGGTACGCCGCTACTTGCTGCTCGCTTGGGGAGACTCGTGCATACGGATGCTTGCCGAAAAGAATCTTGCGCAAGCGCTCGCCGGCCAGGAAGCCGGGCGAAGTCCGCTCCAGCTTCACTTCCTCGAGCTTCTGCCTGCGCTCGCGCTCGAGTTCGGGCGGTGGAAACGATGCTTCCCGCGCCAATTCATTCACTAACTGCAGGAGAGGCTCCGCGAATTCGCTGAGGCCCGCGAAGGAAATGGCGCTGGTATCTTGACCGGCGGACGTGCCGAGATCCGCACCGAGGCGCCGCAGATCCTCTTCGATTTGGCGGCTGGTGCGCTTCGCCGTGCCGGTGCGCAAAACCGTTGAAGTCATTTCCGCCAGTCCTACTGACCGGTCGGAAACTAGCGCCTCGCCGGCGCGAAAGAACAGCTCACCGTGAAACTTCGGGATCGAATGGGCCTCGGCTAGCACCACTTCCAAACCATTGGAGAGCCGGGCGCGGGTGCGCTTTGGCCAAGTCACAGCGCGTTCGGGCGCAAGCGCGGGAACTCCGGTCGCCATTTCGGGAGCACGAGTGGCCATTTACGCGGCCTCCTTTGCGTCTTTACTGACTGGCGTGCGAAACACGATGGCGCGATTCTCTGGCCGCAAGTATTTTTTGGCTACCGCTTGAATCTCCTCGCGCTTCACCGCAAGGAACCCTTCCAACACGGTGTTCACCAACTGCGGCTCATTGTCAAAAAGCGTGAAGCACGCCAGCAAGTGCATCAGCCCGTAGCGGGGCATATATCCACCGCGGCCGCCTTCGAGGGTAGAGTAATAATCCGAACGCCATTTCACTTTCAACTGTTGGAGTTCTTCCTCGCTAATTCCCTTTTCCTTCACTTCGCGTAGCACCTCGTCAAACGCCGCAAGGGTCTGCTCGGCGGTATATTCGGGCTTGTGCAGGATGCGAGTGGTCAATTGCGAAGGACCATTGTAGCCAAACACATCGTCAACGCCGCCGTCCGCCTCCACGGCGATTTGCTTTTCCAGCACCAGTTCCCGATGGATGCGTCCCGCGCGGCCCCCGTGCAACGCCTGATCCAGGAGCACTATGGCGTACCAATCAGGAGTGCGGCGCGGCGGCAACACATAGCCGATGGCCATCGCCGGAAGTGTCCCGAACTTCTCTTGCACACAGCCGCGACGTTCTTCGGTTTGCGGCGGCTCGGTCGGATCTGCGAAAGGTGGCGCAGCTCCCGCGGGGATCGAGCCAAAATATTTCTCTGCGAGCACTTGCCCGTTTTGCGGATTCACATCGCCGAGTATCAGCAGCACCGCATTGTTCGGAACGTAATAGGTTCGAAAGAACTTCCGAACATCGGCCAGACTTGCGGCATCGAGATCGGCAAAATCGCCGTAAAAATTGTGCGCGTTGGCCCAATTGCGGAACGCCACCGGCGGCATATCCAGCCAGGGAAATCCGCCGTAAGGCTGATTCATAACGTTCACCCGCACTTCTTCTTTCACCACGTCACGTTGATTGGTCAGATTCTCTTCGTCGACCTTGAGAGCCCGCATGCGATCGGCTTCCAGCCACAGTACGCGTTCGAGCGCGTTGGAAGGCACCGCTTCGTAGTAATTGGTCACGTCGTACATCGTGGAGCCGTTCAGCACACCGCCACTGGAGTTAATCAGTTTTATGTGTTGCATCTTGGGCGCGTTTTCCGAGCCTTGAAACATCATGTGCTCGAACAGGTGCGCAAACCCGCTGCGCCCCTGCGGTTCCAGGCGAAAACCAATTTTGTAATACACGCCGACGGTGACCACCGGTGCGTTGGTATCCGGCACAATCACTACACGTAAGCCGTTCTTCAATGTGCTGCTATGGATTGGAATTTGCAGTCGAGTCACTGGTCGCCCCTTTCGCTTGCCCCATAAAGTTGGTCTTTCCGGAAACTGCGTGCAGTTGCCGGAGCGTCGCCGCGGGATCTTGAGACAACACCTGCGCCGACAACCGGCTCACCAAGCGGTACGCGTCAAGGAATTCCGGCGCGAACTGGCGCAAAGCATTTTCATGGGCAGCCACCACGCCAAAATCGCCGCGAGCTAGAGGACCCGTCCAGGCCTTTTGTGGTCCCAGTTTCTCGTAATGCTCCAGCATTTGACGTGTCAGCGACAAGAGCGCGCTCTGCGCTTCCCGCCGTTTCAGCCCCGCGGCCATCAGCATCTGCACTCCCGCTTCTTCCATCGCCAAGCTTAGTCCGGCGGCAAAGGCCCCCGCAGCGTGATACAGCGGCTTTTTCTCCGCGGGAATGCCTATCGGCACGCCACCCAATGCTCGCGCTATTTTTCGGGCCGCGCGCACGGCCAGTTCATCGCCTTCCACGGCAAATACCTTGCCCTCGAGTGGTGGGACGCTGACGCCACTGAAGGTTTGCAAGGGGTGCATAGACCCTAGGAATGCGCCACAATTGCGAAGGGCAGTGAGCACGGAAGCATCCTGTGCGCCGCTGGTATGCAATACGACTTTGCCGCGAAGGTCCTCGCCGGCGTTGCGCGCCATTGCCGCCGCAACAGAAGTAATCGCGTCATCGGGCACGGTAATCAGAATCACGGAGGCTGCCGCAATCGTCGCGGGTATACCACTGACCGGCCGCCCAGCGCCAATGAATCGAACAGCCCTTCTTGCGCTGGCATCCGTTCGAGCCGCCACTACGGTGATTCGCCAACCGGTTTCCCGCAAACGCTTGCCGAGAGCGCGCCCCACGCGTCCGGGGCCCACGATGGCGAGGCTCTTTGTCATCCATGCTAGGATACCCTGAGGCTGGCTTACGACTCCAATCGGCATGCATTTCTTCTGGATATTTTTCTTCGGGCTCATCGCATTTTTGTGGACCAGCTATGGTTTGAAGGTTGCCTATGGCGCGGTGCGCCTGCCCTGGGTGGCAAATTATGCTCCTGCCGAAGATTCCGCCTGCCCGAAGATTTCTGTGATCTTCGCGGCCCGCGACGAACAGGAAAAACTCCCCGGAGCGCTGGCCACGCTGGTTGCGATCGATTATCCAGCCCTCGAAATCATCGCCGTGGACGATCGCTCCACGGATGCAACCGGCCAAATCCTTGACGACTTTGCCGGCAGTCATGCGCAACTGAAAGTCGTTCATGTGCGGGAACTGCCGCCGGGCTGGCTCGGCAAGCCACACGCGCTGCAAAGCGGGTATAAACGGGCCAGCGGAGAATTGTTGGTGTTCACGGATGCGGACGTGAAGTTTCAACGCGACGCGCTGCGGCGGATTGTTTCGTTGTTTCGTGCCCGCGGCTTGGATCACCTGGCTTTGCTCGGCGATGTGGAGCGCAGCGGCTTTTGGGACACCGTGCTCATTTCTTTCTTCGGCATGGGTTTTCAGTTGGCCACCGACCCGTACAACGTCAGCAACCCGAATTCGCGCTCCTACGTTGGCGTGGGCGCGTTTCAAATGCTTAGCCGGAAGGCTTATGAAGGTAGTGGCACTCACGAGCGTTTGGCCATGGAAGTAGTCGACGACATGAAACTGGGCAAAATTGTGAAAATGGCGGGATTCCGCTCAGGCGTTGGCGTGGCACAGAACTACGTTTCCGTGGCCTGGCATTTGGGGCTTGGCAATCTGGTCCGAGGGGTGGAGAAGAATTTCTTTGCGGGAGCCCAGTTTCGTGTTGGCGTCGTGGTTGCGCAGATTTTGGCGCTGGTCTTGATGAACGTCGCTCCCTTTATTGGATTGATTTTCGGGCACGATTGGGTGCGCGCGCTTGCGGCGATTTCTGTATTGATCGCGATGTGCTTCCATTTCGGTGTGGACGTGGTGATGCGCGTTCCGCCGCTCTACTGTTTAACATTGCCAATGGGCGCGCTGATTTTCTCGTACATGATTTTGCGCTCAACCATCGTCACGTTGCGGCAAGGGGGAATCGTCTGGCGCGGCACGTTCTATCCCCTGGCGGAACTGCGGCGCGGTTTGGTCTAGCGCTTCAGGGGTTCGCCGAGGACGATTCCGCGGCATCTTTCCCAAACAATCCGGATAGATCCTGTTGCTTAAGAGATCTGATGCGGTCACGGAATTGTGCTGCCTTCTCAAATTCAAATTTCTTGGCAGCCTCGCGCATCTGCGTTTCCAGTTGCGCCAAGACTTCCGCGAGTTGCTGCTCCGACTTGATGGCCGCTGTGGCGGTGTCCAAAGCAGCGGTATCGAGGGGCACGGTTACGTAATCGGCTTCGACAATGTGCGCCAGTTCCATATCCACGCCCTTGATGATCGACTGCGGGGTAATGTTGTTTTCCTTGTTGTAGTCCAACTGTTTGGCGCGCCGGCGATTGGTTTCGCTGATAGCCTCGTTCATGGATTTCGTACGCACGTCGGCATACAAGATGGCGCGCCCCTCGACGTGACGGGCGCAGCGCCCGATGGTTTGGATCAAGGACGTAGTGCTGCGCAGATAGCCTTCCTTGTCCGCATCCAGAATCGCGACCAACGACACTTCCGGCAAATCCAATCCTTCACGCAGCAGGTTGATGCCGATCAGCACGTCGAATTCGCCCTTGCGTAGATCGCGCAGAATCTTGATGCGGTCGAGCGTCTCCACTTCGGAATGCAGATAACGGCAGCGCACCCCGATTTCGCCGAAATATTCGCTCAGGTCTTCGGCCATGCGCTTGGTCAGCGTAGTTACCAGCACGCGTTCGTTCTTTTCGGCGCGAACGCGAATCTCTTCGAGCAAGTCGTCCACTTGCCCTTTCACGGGACGAATTTCCACTTCCGGATCGACCAGGCCCGTGGGACGAATGACCTGTTCGACGAACACGCCTCCGGATTTGGTTAGCTCATAAGGCCCCGGCGTGGCCGACACGTAAATAACTTGATTCATGCGGTGCTCGAATTCTTCGAAGGTAAGCGGCCGATTATCCAGCGCCGAGGGCATACGAAAGCCGTAGTCGACCAGGGTCTGTTTGCGTGAACGGTCGCCATGGTGCATCCCGCGCACCTGCGGAATGGTGGCGTGGGATTCGTCCACAAACAGAAGGTAATCCTGGGGCACATAGTCCAGCAGGGTTGGCGGCGCCTCACCCGGCAGGCGCCCGCTCAAGTGCCGCGAATAATTCTCAATGCCGTGGCAATAGCCGATCGTGCGCATCATCTCCATGTCGAACATGGTGCGCTGCACCACGCGCTGCGCCTCAACGAATTTCCCCTGCTTCTCCAGTTCTTTCTTCCACCAATCCAGCTCTTCCTGGATGCCGACGAGAGCGCGGTCACGTTGATCTTGAGGCATCACGTAGTGCGTCTTGGGGTAGATGGGGACACGCGTCAAATCTTCCTGGCCCGTGCGAATCTCGCCCGTCAGGGGATCGATTTGCCGGATGACGTCGATCTGGTCGCCCCACATTTCGAAGCGGTAAGCATTGTCCTCGTAGGTCGGATAAATCTCGATAATGTCACCGCGCACGCGAAAAGTGCCGCGCCGCAGGTCTTCGCTGCGTTCGTACTGAATATCGACAAACCGGCGCAGCAGCGCCTCGCGGGAGGTCTGCATCCCTTTTTCGACCATCACCAACATGCCGAAGTACGCTTCCGGCGAGCCGATGCCGTAGATGCACGAGACCGACGCCACGATTACCACATCGCGCCGCTCAAAGAGCGAACGCGTAGCACTCATGCGCAGCTTGTCGAGTTCGTCGTTGATGGTGGCTTCCTTGTCGATGTACAGGTCCGCGGAAGGCACGTAGGCTTCGGGCTGGTAGAAATCGTAATAGCTGACGAAGTATTCCACCGCATTTTCGGGGAAAAAGCCCTTGAACTCGTGATAGAGCTGCGCGGCCAGCGTTTTGTTGTGCGCCAGAACCAGTGCGGGACGGTTCGCGGCTTCGATGACTTTCGCCATCGTGAAGGTTTTGCCGGAGCCGGTCACACCCAGCAGGACTTGGTTCTTATCCCCGGCATCCAGCCCGCGGAAGAGTTGGTCGATAGCGGCGGGTTGGTCACCTCGGGGTTGATAGTTGCTTCGCAGCTTGAAATTCATTCGGAAGGTCTCCTGCGCGTTCGCCGAGCACCGCGGAAACCTCCATTATAGCGCGGCTGGCAAGTCGGCCTGCGGCTTCGGAAGAACTAAGCCACGGCAGCGCGGACTTGTGGCACTTCGCTGCGTACCGGCGGCGGCAAATATGGTAAACGCTGCGGTTGAGCCCAGCGGGAGCGGGCCGGTCCCAGGAGAACACAAGAAAGGTCCCGCTGTGCTCTGCGTATTGCCAGGAACTTCTTGGTGGTCCGGATCAACCACTCTTTCCCATAACATCCGCGGAAGCCTTGCTCCAGCAGGTTTTCCAGCACGCCTGGAGCGCAATGCGGATGGTTCCAGACCAGATGTTTGGTATCGAATTTCGACCAATCCTTTTCAAAAATGCCGTAGTTCGTGTCGAGATCGCGCCACATTTCGGTTTGCGGGTGCGGTGTCACAATGGTGATCTGCGTGGTATCCAACTTCAAGGAGGCCAGTGTCCGCAGATCTTCTGCAATTGATTGGGGCGTTTCCGGAGGCAAGCCGATGATGTAGTAGCCTTGCGCGTACAGCCCCGCGCGGTTCAGCTTCTCCGACAACTCGAAAGCCGCCTGCACCTTTTCGTTCTTGTGCATCTGCTTCAAGATGTCCTGATGGAAACTCTCGATGCCAAACAGTGCGCCTTCCATGCCGCAGTTCTGCCAGTTATCAAAATTCCGCAAGAACAAATCGACGCGAGACTGCACCAGCCAACGCACTTTGTACCGCGCCAGAAGTTCGATGACGGAATCCGCATGCGAGGGCAGATTACCGAAATTTTCATCGAGCATCAGGACCCAGTGGACGCCATGTTTCACGTAAAACTGCAGCACGCGATCCAACGCAGCCAGGGAAATTTCCTTTGGTTTTGGCGCGAACGCGGTGGTCTGACAAAACGTGCAGCGAAAACTACAACCGCGCGAAGAAAAGAGTACGCCTACCGGCAGCGACCAGCCTCCCGGCAGCTTAAAGCGCGTGACCAGCGGCGGATGCTGAATTTCGTCGAGGGGCAGTCCGAGCTTGTGCGCCACCAGTTCTTCGCTGTAACTACTGAAAACATGATCGAAATGCGATTGGATCGCCGGGGTCAACGCCCCGTAATTCCCTGCCCACAGTTCGCCGACGCCGGCGCGGCGCGCTTCCGCAGCCATCGCCAGGATGTCGTTCGTCTCCTCAAGATAGAAGGAGAAGCCTACGACATCCCAGCCTTTCTTCAGCTGTTCGGAAAACTCGGCGTGCGTGGGATATTCCAGGATTTCCAGGTGCGGAAGATTCTGACGCAGAAAGCGCAGCCCGAACGAGATGGAGCGGGGCATGCCGAAGCGCCAGCGGAAATTTCGCGGGGCATTTTCTCGGAAATAGTCGTAAAGACCGGAGTCGCGGCAACGCGTGGTTAGTAAAATCTTGGGCATTCTTCCCCTCCCGTGCAGGACGAATCACAGAAGCGGACCTGGTCGCGGGCCAAACTGTAACACATTCTGCATGGTGAATAGAAGATAAAGAGCAGAGCGATAGGGAGACCATCAAGGGTAGCAAACACGTCCGAAGCGAAGGTTTCAGGGAGCGGATGACGGGCCGGGCGGGACGTAGCGGGTTTCCAGGTGGCTAGTCACATCCACCAGGTATTGCACCTGATTGGTTTTATCGACTTTCGCGATGGTCACGTCGAGGGATTGCTGCAAGTCTTCGGTGGCGCGCACCAGCAGGCCAGTTTTCCGAGAAATGTACACAACCGTCTGATTCGAGCCTCTGGCGGTGCCGGAGGTTTTTAGCTGGTGAAGTTTAAAATCTTCCGGAGTGGCATCCTCCGGATTCGATTTCTGCCGCAGAGTCGCGTTGACCAGGAAAACGGCACATTGCTCTCCGGGCAACGTAGGGCATGGCTCGCCCTGAACGTAGGTAGTTTCGCGTTCCCAAACGAGTTTGGCGATCGGCGTGGGAGTTTGTTCTACTTCCTCGCTCTTCCACTTCTCTCCGGGCCGCGCGCCGGAGGGCGGCAAGGTCCAGGCGAAGGCGAATTGTGCAATCCAAAATTCCCAGGCCATGCGCTGGCCGGCATCCAGATCGTCGAGTCCATCGGCCTGAGTAAGACTGCCATTTCCGCCAATCGCGAAAATGACTTTCCGCGGTTTGGCCGCTGGGCTGACGTTGCTATCGCTATTTTCTCCCGGACTGGCGGGCAAAATCTGCGTTTCCGCCGCGAGGATCGGGCGATGATCGAGTGCGTGATAGTCGTCCACGGAAAAACGCAAATTCATGGAAAAATCGGCCTGCAACGGCTTCGGCTCGAACATGGTCTTCACATTACTCTTTGTCTTCACATAGCGGTTCAGGCGGGCGTGACTCTCGTAATTCAGCGCATCACCGTTTTGCAGCTTCGGAAATAACAGATAGCGGTCTTCGCTCTTTGCCGCGGCACTGAGCAAGAAAATGGCGCTTCCGGCCAGGAACAGCGCCGCCACCAAGAAGAACGCGCGTTGAACCCACGCTTGAATCACTTTTGTGGTGGACCTAGCTTTCGCTGAAAAAAATCGGCGCCAGCCGTATAAGCCTTATCCCAACTGGAATACAGCAGAAAATCGTGGACCTCGTCCGGGAAGATGAGTTGCTCGAGATACACACCTTTGGCGCGCAATCGCGCCACCAAATCCACGGTTTGGGAGAACATGACGTTGCGGTCGTCGTCGCCATGAATAAACAGCACCGGTGATTTCCAGGTGTTCACCGCGGAGATTGGGGAAGAATCGCGCGCCAACTCCACCAAGTCCGGGGGAATGTGCTTCCCTTCCCAATTGTCGGCCGGCCAATCGTGCACGCCGTGGAAGTCCACACCCGCGGCAAACAAATCCGAGTTGCGGCCCAAGCCCAGTGCGGTCAAAAACCCACCGTAACTTCCGCCCCATAGGCCGATCCGTTGCGCGTCGACATCTGCGCGAGTCTGCAAGTATTTCCCCGCCGCCACGACATCCTGATACTCAGAAGCCCCGCGTCCCGCGCGGCCGGGCGCTTCGCGAAACGCGCGGCCGTAACCAATGCCGCTTCGATAATTGATGGACAGCACGATGTAGCCGCGATTGGCCAGATACTGATTCATCGCGTAGGCGTTTGCGTAGTAATACATGTAATGCCAGCCCAGCAGCATCTGGCGCATCGGCCCGCCATGCATAAAGACCACGGCGGCCCGCTTATCGCCGGGTTTCAGATCCTTTGGCAGAAACAATTGGCCATGAATCTCGTAGCCATCCACGGAATGAAAAATCACCTGTTGCGGGGCAACCAGTTTGTCCGCGGGAAACTGGCTCGCCCAGGCCGTTGAGGAAATTTCTGAGGCCGCGCGATTCTCGCTCAGTGTGACGTGAAAAACGCGCCCAGGATGTGTGGGATCCGAAGCGATGTAGAACAAATCGCGGTTGCCGCTCAGCGCCACGGGTTCCCACTCGATTCCCGTCTCGCCCTTGCCTCCGGTCCATTGCCGCAAACCGCTTCCATCGACGCCCACGCTCCACACATGGCGCCGGTCGATGTCGCCACAGTTGGAATTAAAGAAAACGGTGTTCCGCTCTGGTGAAAACGACCACTCCTCCACTTCGCAATTCCCCGGAGTCAGCAACTTCGCCAGGCCGCCCTCGGCAGAAACGGAATACAGATGCTGCCAGCCGTCGGCTTCGCTCGCGAATACGATGCGATTGTCTGCCTCCCAGCGCGCGACTCCGCCGCCGGTGTCTTCGGCCATGTAAGGAAAGGAATCCTGCAGGGCGCTTCCGCTGTGCCAAATCTCACGCGCCGCCTTGCTATCCACGTCTGCCACCCAGATTGCCCAAGGATGCGGCCGGTCAGGCTCAATGAAATACCCATCGGGAGTGTCTCGAGGCACGGCCGGCTGACGCACAAAGGCCACATGCTTGCCATCTGGGGACCACGCGGGGTCCTTGTCCGTATCCACGGAAGGCGCCAAAAAATCCACGGTTTGCGCGTTTGCGTCAAAAATTCCGATGAAACAGTGATCGCCGCGATCCGTCACGAATAACAGCCGTGTTCCATCGGGCGACCACTCGATTGGATGATTCTTGCCACGCACCACAATCTGCTTTGGTTTTTCGTCGGCTTTCAGAGAAGACATCCACAATTCGCCACTGCGCGCATACGCCACGCGCCCTTGCGGGGAAATCTCCGGCGAAGTTCCTGCGTCAATCTTCACGGGCGCTCCGCCGTTCCAGGAGATCGCCCACACCGTCTGTGCCTCGCCTGCGGGATTGCTGATCGGATTCGCATAATCGCCGGCGGAATCTTTGCCTTCGCCGCGCACGTAAACAATGATGCTGCCATCGGCAGAGAATCGCAGATCCGACAATTCCCCTCCGTCGTCCTGCTGATAAGGGGTGAGCTGGCGGGCGGTGAAGTTCGGCCCTTCCGCAACCCAGATATTGCGCTTCCCCTGTTGGTTAGACGTCCAAGCAACACGATTGACGTTTTTCGCGGCCACCAAGTCGGCATTGAACGGAACCCGCAAGACCTGTTCCAGCGTGAACGACTCCTGTGCGTTCGGGTTCGAACCGATCAGGAGAGTCGATCCCGCTAAAAGTAGAGCAACAAAACGCAGACGAATCATAGGCCTCCAAGGGGCGTTCACGTTCAGGATCTAGTGTTCAAGGTCGAGCTTGTTCCGAACTTGCGGGAGCCACATTCACCGCTGGATTCTCCAGTTGGCCGGTCACACGCAATTCGCGTGCCTCGGAAACGGTGCGTGTGCCGACGGGCGGGCGCGGCTTCGGCGTAAACGTGAGGTTGCCGTCCATGCCAAAAGAGATTGTGCCGGCCAGTTGCGTGCGCTGATGGGGGGCATCCAGGCGAAAGTCGTCGAGGCGCACTTGCTGGTCGACCAACTGGAATTCGCCTTCGCCGGTGGTCCAGCGGGAGGCACCGGCCGACGGTCCGCCGGACTGCGTGCTGAGTTCGATGTCCCAGCCGCGAAATTCCACCTTGCTGACCTTCACTTCGCCGCCGCCCGCCAACTGCTTCAGTAATTCCGCCCGGCCGACGCCGTTCGTGGTCAAATGAATCGTGCCATTGGCCAAGCCGCTCCAGCGTTCGCTCCATCGAGGAGACCAGGGTAATTGAGCCATGTTGATATTGGCGAAATCGCCGTGCAATTCGTATACGGGATGTGGCGAAAAGGCGAGCTGCATCCCGCCGCGAATCGTGCCTCCGGCCCACTGTGCTTCGGCGTCGCGCACATCCAAACGCAGCGAGTGAAGTCCGACAGTCGCATGAGCCTTGGCCAGCTTGATCTTCTCGATGGTCAGTGTATCGGTGGTCAGTTCGCCCTCGGCGGAAATACGCCGCAACAATTCGCTAGCCCGCGCGGGATTTGTGTCACCCAACAACGATGGCAGCAATCGCTGCAGCCAATTCGGGCGCGAACGGGGACCGATCCAGTGGTCCAGTTCCGTGGCGTCCAGATGATCCGCGTGTAGCTGGAACTTCCAATTATTGTCGCTGTCGTCCCGTTTAGCCTGGGAAATGGTCCCGGTCCACAACGCACCAAACGCGTCGACCTTGCTCAGCGTAGCGTTGCGCGCTCCATCTTTCCATTCCAACCGAGCATCGTCGAGCATTAGCGGCTCATTCAAGCCGGCCACCTGCAACCGTGCTTTGGTAAGTTCCAGCGAGCCATTGCGCCGCACATCATTCAAACCGGCTCCCCAATTCCACGTCACCAAGCCGGAGGCCACGCCACTATATTCCCAGCCCTTGTTCAAAGGACGCCCGAAAGCAGCGGTCAGCTTGAACACGGGAGTGACTTGTGTCAGGTGGAGGTTTAACCGCAAATTACCCTGATGGGTGGCAGAATCGTGCAAGAGCGCGGCGTCGATGAAATTATCCGCAACAACCGGAGCGTGCGGTTTCGTCGCGGTCTTACTCGCTTTTTCCTTGGCGTTTTCCGCGGGGGCGTCCGAGGGCAGGTTCAGACGAAAATGCTCGAGCTCAATCTTTCCATTCCGAATCGATCCGTGGAAAGGCTCGAGTCGCGCAACGACTTGTCCGGGTAAACGCAGCGAGCCCGCACTTCCCTCCAGCGTGCCCGTTTCCCAGCGCAGGGGCCAACCGCTTGCCGCCAGGGATCCGCCGATCTGTTCGGTAAGCGCCACTTCCTCGGAAATATCCGGCTCGAATGCGCGATACCACGCCAGCAAGTCTTCGCCTTGCACGGCTACATTTTCGAAATTCACGTTCCAATCGCCGGAGCCGGAAGTGCGCAATGCACCAGTGCCTGCTAAATTCGATTTCGGCAAGTCCACGCGAACTTCTTCCGCGCGCGCCTCATCGGAGGCCAGCTCCCATACGCCCTTGAGGTTCACGTTCACCCGAGGATTGTCGTCGCGCTCGGTCAAATCCCAGCGGTGGATATTTGTAGCGCGAGCCTGCAGCCTGAAACGCCACGCACCCGCGACCGCGTCCGGCGCCGTTTCGTCCATGCCGATACTGGCGTTTCCATCTACGGCGAGCTGACCGCGCACACCGGAATCATTGCCGGTGATCAAACGAAATACATCCGCGATGGACACTTTCTCCCAATGCACCTGGATCTGTGCCGGTTGCAGGCGTGCGGAGGTACCCGCGACGTAGCCTTTCACATAAACGGTCCCGGTCGATTGCAATGGAACACCGGTGCGCCAGGGCTGCGCTTCCAACTGAACTTGCCACCGCCCAGGCGAAACCTGCTCCACACTTCCCGAAACATCCGTAAAGGCGAAAGGACGCTTGTCGTTGCCCACCTTAAAATTGATTCGCCCCTCGTCGAAATCGATGTTTTGCAAGTGGTAGGTGGATTCCGCGCGCGATTGAGGCGGCGGGGTACCCGTCCGCGCCACTGCTGGTTTCGCGGGAGGCAGCCAACCTTCCAGGTTCCAGCGGCCGGCGGCATTCCTTACGAGGATCAGACTCGGATGACTGAAGGACATGGTCCCAAACTCCAGGCGGCCCCGGAGAAGCCCGAACCACCGGAAGCGTGCGGTCATTGCGTCTGCCCGCAAAAAATATTCGTTGCCAAACGACGGATCCTCGCCAATGGTCACGGCCTCCAATTCCAATTCCGGTATAGGCAGGATTTGTACGGCAAATTGCCCGGCTTGCACCGGGCGGCCGAAAGCGCTCTCCAGATGGGCGATCAGATATCCCCGCATGCGATGCGTGCGGACCAGAAGCGACACGCCGGCTTGCGCCAGCAAAGTCAGCAGCAAAATCGCGACCAGGAATCCGCCATATTTACGTAGACGAATCATGCCGATGGGAGTCTCTCAAACTCGAAGACAAAATTGTACCGCAGCAAGAACAGCGGTAGGCCTAGTGAACAGTGTGCAGCATCCGGTTCCAACGGGTGCGCTCCGGAAGATGGACGAGCGTATCAAAAATGCCGAGCACGCGCTGCGCAAAAGTGGTGTTGCCGTAATCGGCACTGCTGGCATTAATGGACCAGTAGATCAGAAAGGGCCGCCCCATGATGGCATCGCGATCCACAAAACCCCAATAACGGCTATCCAGACTGTGGTCGCGATTGTCGCCCATGGCAAAATACTTGCCTGGCGGCACGACAAGTTCGTCGCCCTGAATATGCGAATGAATTTCGCGGGCCCATTCGGGCTGCAGCGACGACAAGTACATCTGATTCCCTACCGGCGGAAAATTGTAATTCAGCGGGTCACCATAGCCGGAGGCGGGATCGTGCACAGCATACGGTTCGTTCAGCGGCTTTCCGTTGACATAAACCTGCTGGTCCACAATTTTGATATGGTCCCCCGGCAAGCCGATCACGCGTTTCACAAAATGCGGATGATCCTGGTAGGGAAACTTGAAGACGATAATGTCGCCGCGCTGCAGTTCGCGGTAAGGCAGCAGTTTGTCGTACCACGCGCCGCGACCGCCAAAAATAAATTTATTCACGAGCAAGTGGTCGCCGACGAGTAACGTGCGTTCCATCGATTGCGAAGGAATCTTGAACGCCTGGACCACGAAACTGGTGCCAAATAGCGCGAGAATGACGGTGACCAGAAGCGATTCCAGATACTCGGATACGGTGGTCTGATTCGCGTGACTGTAACTTTCCTCTGCGGATTGTGACGGCGGGGAGATGCTGTGGCTTGGCGGGGTCTCCGCCACAATTCCGTCCGATTCCGGCGTCAGGGTCTCATCCGGCATTCGGGCCGACCTCTTCCTTTGCCTTCATTTCCGCCCGGCGGAGTTTGTCGAGCGCCATCCTAGCGGCCTTTTGCTCCGCTTCTTTCTTCGTGGTGCCTTCCGCGCTCGACATGCACTCCCCTTTTACCCATACTTCCACCAGGAAAGTTTTCTGGTGATCGGGGCCGCTTTCTCCCGCCAAACGGTATTCGGCCAGTTGCCCGCCGCGGCCCTGCAAAAATTCCTGCAAAGCGCTCTTCCGGTCAGACTCGGAGATGCGCTCGCCATCCTCGCTGGCCAGTTGCAGCACGGTGCGCTTCAACAATTCCCGGGCTGGAATCAATCCTCCGTCCAGGTAAATCGCCGCGATGATGGCTTCGAACGCATCGGCAAGGAGCGCGGGCTTTTCGCGCCCGCCTGTTTTTTCTTCGCCTCGCCCCAGCCGTAAGTGGTCGCCTATTCCCAAGGATCGTGCAGCGGCTTCCAGGGAATGGGCGTTCACAATGCGTGCGCGGCTCTTGGAAAGCTGGCCTTCGCTCCATTCCGGAAACTGCGTCAGCAGGAATTCGCTGGTGAGCAATTCCAGGACCGCATCACCCAGAAACTCCAGCCGCTCGTTGTCCTGCACGACTGAACCGGTGAACGCAATATCTTCCCCGCGAGCGGCGCGCAATTCCGGAACCGCCGAACTGTGCGTCAAAGCGCGATCCAGCATATTCGGGTCACGGAACTCATAACCCAGCCGTTCCATCAATCGTTCATCTTCACCGCGGACCATGATCTTCGCCCCCCGCCGTGCCGCGGCACGGCTGGCGTTTATTTCGGCGCGCTCAACTGCGTCGCGCCAAGCTTTTTGGCCTCGTCGATCTTTGACTTGCACGTAGCTTGCAGACTGCCGGGCAGCTCCGAGCACTTGGTGAACGCCGCGACCGCGTCATCGAAGTGCGAGGCCTTCTCATTGCAAATGCCAAGCAAGTAGAAGTTGACGGGATCTGGTTGCGGGTCAATTTGGACCGCTTTTTGCAGCGGAGCGATAGCGTCCGCAAACTTTCCGCGGCGAAACGCTACCAATCCCAAGCCGCTGTAAGCCATAGCTGCCGTCTGATCCTTGGCCTTCGCGAACATCTCGTCGCTCATATTCGCGGGTTTCGGAAAGGTCGGCAGCAAATCCAACGCCTTCTGCCCCGCCTGTTCCGCCTTCGCCAGGCGCTTCTCCGGATCCGGCGTGCTGGCATTCATTTTGCGCGGCAGGGCAGACGCGACGATCGCCAGGGTTTGCGCGTCATTTGGAAACAGCGCCAACTCCTTGTCAGCGGCTACTTCCATTTCATCGATCTTTCCAACACTGAAGTAATACTTCACTTGCCAGCTGTAAACGTCCCCGCGGTAGCGGCTTTGCGGGTACTTCTGCAGAAAATCGTTGGCCGACTGATCCTTCTTTGCCGGATCGTCGTTGGGGGCATCATTGAAAGCCTTGAAGGCCGCGTCTTCTTCGGCGCTTACAGGCGGCGGTGCTCCCTCCAGAGAAAGAGGTGCGGATTGTTGGTTGCCACTTTGACCGCCCTGGCTGGGGGCTTGAGCCGGAGCTTGCGATGGTTGCTGCGCAGGCGGCTGCTGCGAAGGCGTCTGCGCAAGCATCACGGATCCGCCCGCGAGAAATCCCGCCAGAAACAAAGTCATGCCCACACTGGTGCTTACTTTCATCACGCTTTCTCCTTTTCGCCGTTGTTCATGGCCGTTCCGACGGTTTTCGCAGATCCAGTTCGCCCAGACCCTTTTGCGCAGCCTGTTGCGCCTGCGCAGGGGCTCCCTGAACTGTCAGCACCGCTTGATATTGCGACTTCGCCTGGTCCAACTGCCCTTCATCTTCAAAAATCCGTGCGAGATAAATGTGCGACCACGATAGCACCAGCGGATCCTGCACCGCCGCGTTTTGCCCGGTCGTCAACCGCCCAAACACTTCCTTGGCCCTGTCCGCATCATGATCCAACACCGCTACCATGCCCAGGCCATACCAGGCGCGCGGTTGATTCGGATACTTTGCCAGCACGCTCTTGAACGCAGCCTCCGCCGCGCGCGGGTTCTTCTGTGCCAACTGCTTTTCTCCCTCGCTGAGAGCGGCGATCGCTTCCGGGTCATTCGGCAGGGTGCTACTGAGCCTGGCGCGCTTCCGTGCTAGGTCTTCTCCGCCCAGCGCCGCTGATTCCGTTGTATCCTGCGCCTTCGCAAAATGAATCGCGGCGACGCGGGTTTGCTCTGCGGTCACATCGATTCCCCGAATCAGATCCGGAAAATAGTCACGGAATGAAGAGTCTCCTTTTTCATAGCCGCCCAAAGCCAGATAAATCGGGCGCACCAGAACGTAGCCATCCTCATCGTTGCGCTGTAGCGCCGCTTCGAGCGCGCTTGGGGACATCTTCTTCAGCTTGATCTCCACGGCGCGCACCGTGCACTCTTCAAACCACGCCGGAAAATCGTCCTTCAAGTCCGGCTCCAGGCGCGGAGCCTTCGCGGCAATTTCATAGAGCGGCCGCTTCACCGAAATGACATGCGGGTACAGCAGCGGCACACCATCCAGGAGGAAGTGCAGATACGCGTGCTGCACCAGGTCTGTGGGAATTTCTTCGCTGCCGCCCAAGATAATCGCGTAATGGTCTACGAAACTTCGCACGTTGGTGATGCGCCCGACCAGCGGCTCCACAATCACGCTAAAAGTCCGGGATTGCGCCGGGCTCACGACGGTGCGAAGGTAGATTCCCGACTTGAAAATAATGTCAGAGATCGGGTCGTGGATCCGGTCGATTTCCTGGTTATACAGCGGCTGTACTTGGCGGAATAACTTCCCGATATTCTGCTCGGTGTAATACTTCGACAGGATTTCGCTGAAACCTTCCAAATCTAAAACATCTGGGGGAAGTTCGTCGCGCCGCAAGATTGGTTTGAAGTTTGGGGCCGATCCGGACACCAAGCCAAACCAGACGAACCGGGATAGCATCGCCGCGGGATCACGGAACTGGTGATTTTTGTAGAATTCTTTCAGCGCATCGACCGCTGGCCCCTGCTGCGCGGTCAGCCGTTCGCGCATCTGCGTTCGATAAGCGCTCCAGTTATCCGTGCTGACGTTGCCTTCGTACCCGGCGGCGTAGAGCGCGCACATCGTCGTGAACATGGCCTCGCTGGTGTCGATGGTGGTCGCGCTTGCCGGAGCGACTGTAGGCCGTCGCGGCGGCGCCACGGGGGCCTGTGCCAGGCAGGTGCCTGCAAAAAACCCCGCCAGCATTCCAACTACACAAAACTTCGCGCTAATTTTTCTTGGCATCTGTCAGTTATAGGCGCGGCCGCTCCCTGGTAGTGCTCGCACGCCTTGGGCAGGTTCATGAGGCTTGGATGGCGGTATCAGTCGATACGGACATTCAGGAATCACGCTGCCGCGTCCTTAAGTCACTGTACAAGCGCATTTTCCATCCGTCAAGGAAAGCCCGCAGGCCCTTGGGCAAGCCAATGCGTTGTCCTGTCCCAAGTCTTCCGCAATGGCTTTAAGCTCGCCCGGCTGGGCTTGCCAGCCCTCCGCCATTTTGTTAGGAATTAGGAGTCCGCCCAGCAAGGACCGTCCTGATGAGATGCATCCAGACCTTTTGCCTTTTCCTCGCGATTATATTTTCGGCCGTATTGTTGGGTTCCCCAACTCAACTCGCCGCCCAATCCCAGGCCGCCCCTGCCCCCGCGACTAAGGAGATTGTCTCCAAGAGCTTCACACTGGAAGGAGGCAAGATTTGGACCGACACTGGAATCACTCTCGAGCCTGGTCAACGGGTGTCCTTCACAGCCGAGGGCAAACTGCGCTACACCGACGCAAAGGCCGACAATGGGCCCGAGGGATTGACCCGCAACTTTAAGGATTTGATCCGCATTCTTCCGAATAATGACGCTGGACGTGGTGCCGTGATTGGGAGAATTGGCGATGCCGACTACGCGCAGTCGTTTATTATCGGTGCAAGCAAGGAAGTTACATCCCCCGTCAGCGGCAAGCTTTCTATCGGTATCAACCAATCGAATAGTGACACCGGCGATGGCTCCTACACCGTGAAGCTGACTGTCTACGCCGCCGATGCCAACACCAAATATGAGGTGGCCCGCCAGGTCACCTCCATGCCCGGAATCGATAACACGCTTTTCGCCAAAATTCCCCGGCGCATTGGGGATAAGGAGGGCAACCCCGGCGACATGGTGAATTTCCTGATTCTTGGCACCGAGGATGAAATGAAAAAAACGTTCACCACCGCAGGGTGGGTCAAGGTGGACGCTGACGTCAAAGAAACGATCTTGGCGGGCGCGCTGGCAAGTTTGTCCAAAGAGTCTTATCTGACCATGCCGATGAGTATCCTGTATTTGTTCGGCCGGCCGCAGGATTATGGCTGGGCCCACGCCGAGCCCATCACGGTTGTGGCCTCGCGGAATCACTTGCGCATCTGGAAGGCCCCGTTCATGGTTGACGGGCAAACGCTGTGGGTAGGCGCGGCGACGCACGATATCGGCTTTGAGAAAGACCAACGCAACAATGGCCTGACCCACAAAATCGATCCGGACATCGACCTGGAGCGCGATTATGTGGAAAAGACGCTATCGAGTACCGGGCTTGTCGCGGAAGTGAGCCACTTCCTGCCCAAGAATCCTCTGCAAGAGGCCAAGACCGCGACGGGCGGCAGTTTCCATTCCAATGGGCAAGTGCTGGTAATGAAACTGGTAAGTTCCGGCACAGGCGCGTCGTCCGCCGCGTCCACCAAATAGGGACCGCTTCCTGTAGCAGCGGGATAAACCTGTCACTACGAGATTTGCGAATCAGGCTGGCGACTTTGAGTTGCGTTCCCGTTTCAACGATTTGCGGCTCAGCAGCGCGGTCCGTCCATAGTGCTCGCCCTCCAGAACGCGTACTTCGCACCAGCCTGCGCTGCCTTCCAGCGCCAACAACCGCACGCTTTTTCCTGCTTCCAGCAGCAGCAGCCGCTTCTCTGCGATCATCATCGACACGCCTACGTCATCGTTGAGCCCTTGCAAGCGCCGCCATTCTTCCAGGCATTTGCCGTCCACGGGCGCCAACACGCATTCCGTTCCTTCTTCCGCAAGCAATGTGAACAATTTCCCTTCGAGGGGACTGGCCGCGCTCTTGACGGCGGGCACCTCGCCGCTCGTTTCCACCTTTGCCCGGAATCGGTAGCCCCGCCTAGGCAGGGTTTCTACAAATTTGGAATTGGTGGCACGATCGCCCAGGGCCAGGCGCAGCTTCTTGATGGCGGTGTTCAAGCTGTGCTCAAAATCCACGAAGGTATCGGCAGACCAGATTCGCTGACGCAGCTCGTCGCGTGTGACGATCTGACCCGGTTTCTCGAGCAAAGCCAACAGAACCTGCATGGGTTGACGCTGCAGATTGATCTTCTTTCCGCGCCGGAAAAGCTCTCCGGCACGGGGATCCACCGCAAAATCCGCAAACTTGTGTGCGCTATTGGGACTGGCTGGCGAACTCATACATTTTTCCGGAGGCTCAAAAATATACCAGAATTTCCCGCTCCGCCGTAACAGCGATCTCGTTGCAGGTGTCCCCTCGCTTAGGGTTCGGCTGGCGTCGAAATTCCCCCTTGTGCTTCGACAGGAGGGTTGCTATCTTGCCCTGTAGAAGTGTAAGGGGAGAGGGGCGCACGTTCGGCCTGTTCCACCACCCCGTTGTAGCCTAGAAGGGAACCGATGAACTTCCACGACCTTCTGATGCGCCTTCGCTCTTTATTCAAACGGAAAACCGTCGAGCGCGAACTGAATGAAGAATTGCGCTTTCACTTCGAGGAACTCGTGGCTCGCGATGTGCGCGCTGGGGTGCCGGTTGCGGAAGCTCGCCGGCGGGCGCAACTGGAATTTGGGGGCTTTGGCCAGGTGCAGGAAGAATGCCGCGACGCCCGAGGCACGCAATTTCTCGACAGCCTTGCGCAGGACCTACGCTACAGCTGGCGCATGTTCCGTAAGTCGCCAGGCTTCACGGCAATCGCGGTGCTTACCCTGGCCTTAGGCATCGGCG
Organism: Verrucomicrobiia bacterium; assembly: GCA_035506955.1. Classification (GTDB taxonomy): domain Bacteria; phylum Acidobacteriota; class Terriglobia; order Acidiferrales; family UBA7541; genus Acidiferrum. The sequence continues at coordinate 779 of DATJOO010000094.1, read as the reverse complement.
CAAACACAGCGATCTTCAGCGTGCTCGAGTCCGTGCTGCTGCGCGCGCTTCCGGTTTACAAACCGAACGAACTGGTGGTGCTTACGAATCCTGACGCACACGGGACAAATTTCGGTAGCCAAGGGGGGACGCGCAACCAACTGGCCTACTCCGAATTCCAGTATCTGCAGGATCACAACGACGTTTTTTCCGGGATGTTCGCGGCCGATAGCAGCTCGCCAGAGGCGGACGTGATCCTGGCCAACTCCGCAAACGGCAGCGGCGAGAAACAACGGGCGCGTATTAAGCTGGTCAGTGGCGGCTATTTCACGGTCTTCGGCGTGAAGCCTGCGGCAGGGCGCTTTTTTTCGGGCGAAGTGGATCGCGAGCGCGGCGGTTCTCCGGTGGCGGTGGTCAGTTACTCCTGCTGGAAAGATCGCTATGGTTTGAGTCCAGCCATTCTGGGAAAGACCGTCCAGATTCACCAAACTTCCTTTGAGATCATCGGCGTCGCGCCGCCCGGATTTTTTGGGGAAACCATTGGACAATCGCCGGAGTTCTGGGTGCCCCTGCTGATGCAGGATGCGGTCTATCCGGGGCAGGACTATCTGACCCCTTCGCCGCAAGGCCTCGTGAACGAGTTTGAGTGGCTTCAGGTGGTGGGGCGTCTGAAACCGGGAGTTTCCTTGGCGCAGGCCAACGCCGCCATGAACGTGCAATTCACGCACGCGCTGGCCCAGGCAGCCGGCAGCCAGATGACCGAAGAGCAGCGCAAAGGAAATTTCGGCCAGCACCTGGAA
>DATJOO010000093.1:0-5207 GCA_035506955.1 Verrucomicrobiia bacterium | reverse complement strand
TCGGTCAAACGCAAACTCTCGGCGCGGGCCCCAGGCCGTAGCCTGCCCATGCAAGTTCGCCAAGCCCTGCTGCTCGGCCTGAGTTTCAATCTGTACCGCTTGAGGCATCGTCACCCTTTCCCGAGGATGTCAACAGAGCCATATGGGCTCTAAGTCTGGTTGTGTGAAGTGATGGTTTGTCAGAGGTGGCTTGCGTTCTCATCTCCGCGAACGCCGTATCTGGGGAGCTTCAGTCAACACTAGCGCGTTTGTGAGGACTCATCTCACGTCGTTCGCGAAAAGACGAGTGTGCGTTTAAAGTCATCGCGCTTTCACCACTTGTGCCGTTTCATCTCTCGCGAAAGTGAAGAGCTGGACGAGCGTCCTCACGCGCTGTTCGGGCGGCGGGGCGGAAGTAGCTTGGTTCTTGATAGCTCGGCGACGGGTAACTCCGCATCTCGTCAGGAAATCAAGCACTGAAGAGACGGGCGTCTGTAGGGCCTCCCACTGCGATGCAAATCGGGTTCACAAGGCAGCAGTGGACCTATAAGTAGAGGGCTCGTCCAGCATTTTCAGATCTTCGTGGTATTCGCACAGGATGTCAGAAGCAGAGCTTCAGCTGCCTTTGGTGTAGTGCGGACTTCGGACCGGTGTTTTTTCTGTAAGCAGAGCTACAGGCCGCTTCAATTCAAGGAGTCGGTGCGGCGCTGAGATAGGTGAACAGCTGTTGCTGGCGAGCTTCGTCCGCTGTTTGTTGAATCATGGAGACGAGGATGGGTTCGAGGAAGCGCGAATACTTCAGGAGCGTAGCTCGATCGCCTTGGAGGTAGGCGGATTCAACGATGTGTTGGGTTGCAGGAGTGACGAGTTCGAGACGACCGACAAACACGCGTGTGGTGTTGTTCGGCGCTGGATTGATGTGCAGCGGTAGCACGGAATCGACGAACGCGCGTGGAATGATATAGATGAGGCGCGCGCCCTCTTCGAACCAGGAGTCTTTCCAGGTTTCGATCATGGCGTGGGCTTCGTCGGGGAAGAGGCCCTGGGAAATGAGGATTCCTTCGAGGATCGAGGCAAGGGAGTCGAGCGAGCCATCGAGGGGTGGCGGCGTGAGAGTCGCTTTGTCTTGAAGAGGACCGAGCACCCGGTAACCCATTTGTGTACCGCGTCGCTCGAAGAGGATTACGTTCGTGATTACATCGGAGGAAGCAGCTTGTAGAGAAACGGCATTGTCCGCGGAGATCGTGGCAGTTAACGGTACACGAAAATCGGCGACACCCCGATAGAAGAGGAATCTTTCACGCTGTGTGCCAGCCGAAGTCGAAAGTGCAATGGGAGCGGAAGAGGTTTGGCGCGCGGCGTAGTAGTGATTTTGAGAACCATCCGAGGGGAAATCGGCGGCGGCGTGCGGATCGACGAACACGGAGTTCCAGGAGATTGCGCCGGAAGATTTCATAGTCTCGAGAGTGCGGTCCTTGTCACTAAGGCCAGGGTTTACGGAGTTGGCGTGAGGATACCACTCGGTGATGAGGCCTTTCCGGAAAGAAACGTAGACGGAAACGTTGGCTTCCTGCGGGCAATAAAAATAAAGGACGGGAGTTTCCATGCGCACGGTGCCCCGTAGGCCGCCTTTGAAGTTGACCTCGCCAAAATGCTCGACGAACGAGGGAACGTCGGTAGAGCCGGTAAGCGGAAGCCAGTCGAGGGTCCGGCCATCGACGCCGGAGACGGAAGTGAAGGTACCCCATTCGTGAACGGTGAGATCTGGCGACACGAATTGCGATTTGTCTCTTGTAGTTTGTGGAAAAGCAAGGCTGGAAAACAGCCAAAAATTGACGAGTAGCAAAAAGATAGTCCGGCGAAGGAGCCGCAGCGAAGCGACTCCTTTTACTGGGTATGTCATTGTTTGGCCACCCTTACGCTGGCGTTGCGGGAAATCATCTGGGCCATCGTTTCAGACTGGGAATTCATGAAATGCGCGGACAGATTGCGGGCGAGCAGTGCATCTGATTCTGCGCCGGCGAGGGCTTTCTGCGTGTGTGCGTAGTGTTCGTCAGCGGGGCCGTCCAGGGTAACGAGCGCGGCAGCGAATTCCATTTGCGCATCGTTGGCGCGAAGATGTATGGCTGTATCAACAAGGACCATGGCGTCGAGTGATTGCGCAGGGCTGGCGAAATCTTTGTAGATCCAACGGAGTTGCGCGAGAGTGGCGGTGAAATAGCCAAGGTCGAAGGAAGCAAGCGAGGCAGCCATGGCGTTACTGTTTGAGGCATCGGTGCGGGCAATCATTTTTGTAAGGAGTTGCTTGAGCGCCTTAGGATTCTTCCGGCCGTAGAGAGCGGCTCGGCGGAGAGTCTCCATGTGGACGAGTACGGTCGGATCGCCGTCGAGAATCGAGAGTGTGTCGGCCACGAGGCTGTTGGTGTTATAGGATTCGTTCCCGCTCAAGTTCCAATTGTAACCGATCCAAGGAAGAGACTTGGCGTTACCGATATCGTATGTGTGACAGATCAGCGGGGGACCGGCGAAGGCGGATGCGGCGAAGAGTGAGAATGTGAATAAAAGTGCGGCGGCGAATTTTGCCATGGGGAATTTCATGTCGGCTCCTTAGCAGTTGAGGTGCGCGATCAATGCAGAAGACGCGGGCGAGTGGAATGTGTTAACGAGGAGCGGCCGGAAGAAAATAGAAAATCGCCGGCCATCCTTGGCGCAGACTTGCGCTTGCCGACGGAGGAATGGGCTTGCGTGTTTTTCTCGTGAGGGAGGGGTGACGCGTAATGAAAACCCTCACTCGGTCGGGGTGATTTGCTGTGCGAGTGTTGTGCGCACATGGAGTCCAGGCCTTCGAAGCCAAGGGAAACAGCGCTACGCAGAATCCAAAAATCGCTAGGGCGCGAGGTTTTTCTTTAGGAGCAGCTCTTTTTTCGCAGGGAGTTGCTTAGACGCGGGAGCAGGGTGGGCGTCAGTGGACTGTTCCCATTCGCGCCAGATGGAGATGTCGCCGAGATCGAGTGCGTTCCAATAGAGGTCGAGCATGTGTGAATCGAGGCGGAGAATCCCCTCGCGCGCAACGCCTTGCGGAGGGGGAACGAGAGCGGCGAAGCGCTCGTAGACCTCCACGCGTTCAGCGCCAGAAGTGCGGGTGAGAAGATGCCATAGAGTGAGGCCGTCTTTTGCGCGAGACTGTGAAAGAACTGTAGCGAGCGCAGCGGACGCACCATCCGATCCCGGTTCGGACTGATCAAAGGTATGTAGAGCTTCCCGGAACGATTCGCTGACGTCCTCGAAATAAGGAGTGCCGGGGCCGACTTTCGGGCGTGTAGAGCACATCGCGCCCGCGGGGATGAATGAGTCGCGGCCGTTAAGATGGAAGCCGACCCAGCCGAGAATTGTGCGAATGGTGCCGGAACCATCGGGTGTGACGTGAAGAGTGTAGGCGCACCCGAGATCGACAGCGATGGCGGAGGGCGTGTCCACGACGAATTCGCCGGGTGGCGCCCAGATTGCGGCATGGATAGTGCCGACTTCGAGTTGAAGACGTTTGTGGCTCGGACCGGATTGCAACAGCCGCACACGGGAGTTCGGATCGATTTGAATTTGGCCAAGATCCGCTTCAGACAGGGAAACTCGCGAAGAAGAATTGGTCGTCAGAGTCTGGCCGACATAGAGCTTGGCCGTGGATCGATTGGCAGAAATAGACTCTGAACCGATTTGCGGGGCACCTTCGAGATTGGCTACATCCCAACTGGGGCCGGTTGGGGACAGAACCACACGTATTGAGGGGAGGAAGAGGATAATGATGGAAGCAAGAAGAATGACGGCCGCAGCCGCAAGGCGGGGAAGCCAGGGAAACTGCACTGCCAGGCCGGGAGGCTTGGAAGACAGGGGCGAGGTTTCTGCAGGTAGAGTAAGCGGGCGTTCGGTGTGGCTAAATTCGGCGAGGAGCGATTCGAGCCGTTGAACTTCCGGATCGGGCTTGCCGGAGCCGTCCCACAGGTAGTCGTCTTTCATCGGCATTTCTTTTTCGGGATTGTTTGGTGTCATAACTCACCCCCGGCGAGAGGGGCCCTGCGGGCAAGAATCTCTCGGAGTTGCTGCATGCCGCGATGAAGATTAACGCGCACCGAGCCGTGGGTAAGGCCCGTGCGCTGGGCAATTTCGGGACCGGTCATGCCTTCAACGAGCCGAAGGATGAGCGTTTCGCGATAGGCTTCCGGAAGGGCGAGGATGGCGTCGAGAGCGGCGTGGGCTTCGGTGGAGGAGTGAGGCGGCGGCGCAAAGGATGGCGGATCAAACTCTTCGTTGGCCGACCTTTCAGAAAATTCGTCGTGGGGTTTGCTGCGGCGGTGAAAATCATTGGCGCGATTTCGGGCGATGCTCGCGAGCCAACCAGGGAACTTGGAGACTTCGCGAAGAGCGGCGAGGCGCGGAAGGGCTTGTAAGAAGACGTCTTGGACCAGGTCGTCTACTTCGGAATGGGGTACGCGGGAAAGGAGGATGCCGTGGACCATACGCGAATAACGGGAATAAAGGTGGCCAAATGCGGAGCGGTCGCCTTTCTGCGCGGCCCGAACTAGGGCATCGTCAGAGCTGAAGTTCATGGCGAGACTGCCGGGAAATGGACTGCGCAGTTCAAGTTGCGTAACCACGGTGGTGCTAGTGAGCCTCCCATGGTAGACGTGGACGGGGACGCGGTGTTAACAATACCGTGATTCGTGGTTTGGGACTCGTAATTCGCCTGTTAGGGGTTCTCTTGGCGGGCAGCGCCAGCGACCACCAGCGTTTCAACTCAAGAAATTGGCGTGAGCGCAATAAACAAATAGATAAATACGGCGCGAGCTACGGCACTCAAACCGCGACCTCCCGCGTCACAGCCAGGCGTTCTAACCAGCTGAACTACGCCCCCTCAACCTGCCGGCCACGGCCGCCTGAAAATAGTCTCAGATTAGTAGTGGGAAGTCCGCGAGTGTTGAACTATCCAGGATACTGGGTTCAGTTCACTGTATTCAGACTCTCCTCGCTGTCCAGAAGTCTTAGTGTTGTATCGGAAGCGCGAGTGAGCAAGCTGCGCACACGAGCACGGTGTGTTTGCGCGCTTTCGATACAACGACTTGAAGGAAGACGCTGGCGTTTGCGACGGATGCGGGCTAATGGCTATGGGAATTCAATCTTTCCACCCATCTGTAAGCCATTGGTTTTCCGGTACTTAGAAAATCAGCGTGTGCGAG
>DATJOO010000092.1:0-45929 GCA_035506955.1 Verrucomicrobiia bacterium | reverse complement strand
CAATCTACGGGAAATTGTGACGGAAGGGATGGAGGCAGCATGAATGCGACGGCAGAACTGGCAGAGCGCCTGATCGAAGAGCGGTCGAGGCGCGTGGATGTCATGCAGCGGTTGTGGAAACACACGATGGCAACGGCGGACACACCGAGCGTGGACCAATTCTACGTCTGGGCACGCCTGCATGACTTGGAGACAATGCTTTTCAGCATTGATCGGACGGCGAAAAAGCGTATGACCCTACGCGGAAGAATGGATATGGATTTTATGGTGCGCTACTGCTCCAAATGCGCAAACAATTTCTCGAATACGAAGGAGAAAGCAGCATGAACGTATCAGCAAAAGCAGATCAGCAGTTTATGCGCGAATTACAGCGCACAGACCCGCAGCGGTATCACAATCTAATCCGCAACATGCAACACGCAGCGGCTCGGCAATCAGCACAGAAAAACCAAGAGCAAGCAGTAGCAATGCCGAAGGCAGCGTGACACTGCGATGGTCATCGTCAACATCACCGCTGCCCAATATGCAGAGCGCGTGCAGATGTCCGCGCTGTATGCATCTGGTGTGCTACGCTCTTTGCTGGTAACGACTTCTAGCGCGAGCACGGAAGGAACAATTCCAGTGCCAGCCAGAAGATTTCAGGAAGGTTGTGTCGTGGAAAAGTCCAGTAGGCGATACGGCATCGTTTATACGGATGTTCTGAAAGATGATGGAACATTCAAACGGTTGCCGCAGTGGGTGCCTCTCGGACTCGTCAGTGAGCAGAGCGAGCGTGCAGCACGAAAGCAATTCCAGCCATATGTAGATCGTGAAAATGCGCTTGCAGCCAAGATGCCCCGTCGAACTGGTTTTACGCTATCTGATTTTGTAAAGGAGTGGCGTGCCAGTGTCTCCGGTAATCTCAAGCCAAGCACAGTACGGGCAATGGAATCGCATCTGCGTGCGCACCTACTGCCGAAGTTGGGAAGTCTGCCGTTGACCGGGATTAGCACAAAAGAAGTTCAATCCTTTGTGGCCTATCTTGCCAGCGGCAAGCGTTCTAGAAAGACAGTGGAAAACGTGCTGCTCACTCTCAGTTCCCTAATCAGCACGGCGAAGTCTTGGGACTATGAGTGCGGTAATTTTCGCTTCGCAGACCTGACTTTGCCGCGTGAAGGGGTGAAAGAAGAGAAGTACATTCCCACGGATGAAGAAGTGCGGCAGTTGATTGAAGCAGCATCCGAATGCTTTGGCACAATTCTAGCGGTTACGGCTGTGCTCTGCCTTCGGATCGGTGAGACCCTAGCACTCCGCGTCTGTGACATCGACTTCAAAAAGCATGTCATCCGTATCCGGCAGAGTGTTGACGCTGCTACGCGGACGGTTGGTAGCGTGAAGTCGAAAGCCAGTAGCGCGGACTTGCCAATGCCACGCGAGTTAGAAGCGCGGTTGCGTGCTCATCTTGCACGGCACAATAGCAAGTCAGATCTACTGTTCACAAATCAGAAAGGGCGGCCATTCTCAGCCAACAAGCTACGGACAAAGCACCTGCATCCGTTGCTAAAGAAGCTGGGATTGCCGCGCTTTGGATTCCATGCGCTGCGACATGCTGGGGCATCGGCACTTCTAGCGGACGGTGTAACACCGGCTGTGGCCCAGAGCACATTGCGTCATTCTGACGCCAGAATCACGCTGGGAATCTACGGCCATATGATTGGAAACGAACAACGAGACGCTGTGCAGAATCGCGCATCGCGGATTGTGAACTAGGCCAATCATTAGAAAGCCGCTAATCATTAGAAAGAATCACGGTAAGTTGTTGAAAATAAGATTGGATTGGTAGGGGCGGTGGGGATCGAACCCACGACCTTCGGCTTAAAAGGCCGCTGCTCTACCACTGAGCTACGCCCCTAGATTCACTGGAACACGCGGCCTGCTTGGCGCTGCGATAATACATACGTACCGCCATTGCCGCACTCTTCAGCGGCATGGGCAGCGCTTCCCCATTTTGTTCGTGGGGATCTTCAGCAATCCGGCCATCCCAGTCTACCATGCGTCAAGTTCGCTCGCACATGCCTGGACGCTGTAGCAGAGTTTCAATGCGCACTATCAGGAGCGCGGTTCGCTTCTCAAGGCAGAGTCAGTTTAAAGAAAAAATCGAAAGACTTTGCGGCGGAAGCACTAATTTCAACTGCCGGCCCGCCAGGTCGGCTTGCGCGTTTCCAAAAACTATCGCTATTTCAGCGGATTCCCCCCCGGGCGTGTCCTGCAGGGAAAGCTCTAAAGCCTGTTCCGTTACGCCATTATTGAAAGCGATGAGCAGTTTTTCTTCGTCCGATTCGCGCAGAAAAACATAAGCAGAGTCGTCGGAAGCCAAATCCCAAAGCCTTCCGCCGCGCAGCGCCTCGTGTTCACTTCGTAATCGCAATAGAGATTGCACGTACTTGAATATTTCCTGCTGTTCTTTGGTTCTTCCCTTCTCGACAAAAGCGTTGTTCTGGTCTTCCAGCCAGCCGCCCGGAAAATCGCGCCGGTTATCTGGATCGCCGCCACCCGGCATCGCAATCTCGTCCCCATAGTAAATTTCCGGAATGCCCCGCACCGTCAAGGTGAACGCAAAGGCCAGCTTGATTTTTTCCGGCGTGACTCCCGCGGCACCGGCAAAACGTGGAGTGTCGTGATTGCCGAAGAATGGCACCAGATAATCGGGGTGGGAGTAGAGCGAGTCCTGGCGCAGGATGTTGGTGACGCGCCCCATCGGCGCCTGGTTGAGCAGCACATCGCGCAGCGTGAAATACAAGGGGTAATCAAAAACAGTGGTCAGTTGCGTATCAATGCCATCCCAGCCTTTACGTCCTCCGGCAAAAAATGACGTAACCGTCGGGTCCGGGTGGAAAATTTCGCCAATCGTGGATAACCGCGGATACAAGCGCCGCAATTGCTCGTGCCATTGCGCCCAAAATGCTCGCGGTACATAAGGGAACGTGTCGATGCGATACCCGTCGAGCCCCGAAGTTTCCGCCCACCAGATGGCGTTCTGAATCAAATAATCCGCAACAACAGGATTTTCGGTGTTCATGTCCGGCAGTTTTCCGAAGAACCATCCGTCGGTCAGATTTTTCCTCATGAGCGGCGTAGCATGCGGGTCAACTAATAACTCGAACAAATCCGCGCCTCCTTGTTTTCTCGCTTCCCCATAGAACGCCGCCGGAAAGGGCGAAAATGTGGAGAGATGCTCCTGCGCCGTGCCGTGGAACCAGTTTGGCATGGGCGGATCATTCACCCAGGGATGCAGGGGTCCGACGTGATTGGGCACGATGTCGAAAAACACTTTCATGCGCTGCTTGTGCGCCGCTTCGACTAATTCCTGATAATCCTGGAGGGTGCCGAGGTGCGGCTCGACCGCGTATTCGTCCACCGCGCCATAACCGTGATAGTCATCGGGAGCGCCATTCTTCACGATGGGGGTCAACCATAAAGTCGTCACCCCCAAATCTTTCAGATAGGGCAGGTGCTGCTCGATGCCACGCAGATCACCTCCGTGATAAGCGCGCGGCTTCTGGCGGTCGTGCGAACCAGGAAATTCCGGCGGGTCATCGTTGGTAGGATCGCCGTTGGCAAAGCGATCCGGCATGATCAGATAGATGACGTCATCCAGCGACAGTCCCTGGTTCCGCCCAAGAATTTGCTTTCGCGCAGCAATGGGAAACTCGAAGGAAGTTTCGCCGTTGGCCGTGACAATGCGGCACACCGCCGTGCCGCTCTTCAATGCCGGCGAGAATTTCAACCAGACGAACAGATAATCGCCGTTCACAGAAGATTGCGTGCGGCTCACGACCACTTCGCGCAGGTTGCATTGGGCATGGGTCGCCTGCAGGTTCTTCCCGGATAACAACACCATGACGTCCGGCGTCAGCCCAACCCACCAACTGGGCGGTTCCACTTTTTTCACCAGGGGCGCGTTGGACTCCCCGGCGGCTTGCCCGCGCACGCCAGGTGCAATACACACCGCGCACAGCAGAATCAGCAGCAGCCGATGACACAAACATTTCGCAATGGAACGCGTTCCACAACGCTGACGCGAATGCATATTCATTCGTCCGTCAGCTTATCAGACTCTGCGCTTAGCCACGCCTTTCTGTAAATGGTCCGTACGTCTATCTCATGCAATCTCGGTAGTGATAGCAACAATCGGTAGACCCCGGGAGGAAGTTGTGCAATCTCGTAGAAACCCGACGCGTTCGTCGTGGTTTCCCGCTGAAGGCCGCGTTCGGCATCTTCGACCAGGACGTGCGCTCCCACAATCACGGCGGATTGCGGATCCGTCACCACTCCATGAAGTGATGTAGTGCCTTGCTGTGCCAAAATGCCTGTGGGGATCAATAAAAAGGCCAGAAATATTCCGGCACACACACTCTCTCGCAAGCTCATGCGAACTCCGTAGAAAGGAAGGAAACGATTAACCTGTTTTTAGCGAAAACATGTGAATGCGCGATTACTCCGACAAAAATGACCCTTTACGGACAACAGGGCCCTGACAGTGCCATTGAGGTGAACGCCGCCATTCGTTCGAGCAGACGTTCCTCTGGCAGCGCGCCCGTTTAGAATTGCAGTTTGAACAGAAACTGGAACTGGCGCGGCGTGCCTAGTCCAATCGGAGTTGTATTCAATGGCAGATAGATCTTCCCGAAGTCGGAAGCGGAAATGAGACCATCCGGGTTAGCAAACTGCGCCCGGTTGGCAATGTTGAACACTTCCGCGCGAAACTGAGATTGCACTCGTTCGCTAATCGGAATGCGTTTAGAAACACCCCAGTCCCACTGCGCGGCCCCGGAACCCCGCAAGAAATTACGTGGAACATCGCCAAATCCAGCGGGGCACACTCCCCCTGGATAAAGCGGGTCCCCCGTGCCTGGCGTGCAAAAGGCATTCGGGTTGAAGGCTCCGCCAGGCAAGTAGTACGGCTGCCCAGGAACCAAGTTGGGACGCTGCTCGTTGGTGTTTCCGTCCGGGCCAGTGCCGCTGGTTGTGAGGTTCACGGGAAAGCCGGTTCGGACGATCGCGATACTGCTGAGCTGCCAGTAACTGAAAACGGCCCTCTCGAAACGGTTTGCCGAAAGGGACGGGTGGCCAGCACCCAAAGGAAGTTCCCAGATGAAGTTGGCATTAAACACATTGCGGGCGTCGAAGGCGCTGTCTGCAACCTCGCCGCATTGCGCCAATGTCCTAGGCAAACAGGAGACGTTCTGAGGGGTAATGGAGTCGCCGTCGCCACTTCCATTCGAATCGTCATCGGTGCTATGCGACAACGTGTAATTACCCGAAATCAGCAATCCGTGCGCGAACGAACGCTTCACCGAGACCGAAAGCGCGTTATACCAGCTGTCGCCGACGTCGCCTCGCCACGGAATCTGCGAGAACTGCGAGTAAGGCCGCAGGCCAGTGGCCGGGTCGATGACGTTCAGGTAGGACTCCTGCAGCAGATTATGGCCATTGCTGCCTACATACGAGGTGGTCAGGATAAAATTCGCGGGCAGTGCCTGCTCGACGGACACTCCGCATTGCGTTACATATGGATCCGGTCGATCCCGCTGTTCCGCGTTCGGTGATTGAGTGCCGGTGGAGCAGACCGGAACGCCATCCGAGTCGAAAACCAGCGGGAAGCTCAGCCCCGGGCAATTCTTCGGGGTCAGCGCGTAACTCAAAATTTCGTTCTTATCGGGGATATTCTGATCGTCCAACTGGCCATCTTCGCGGTAAATACCGAAGCCGGCACGAATGACGGTTTTGCCCCCACCTGGCAACCATGGGAAGTGCTCGGTCGCGTTCGGAGCCCAAGCGAACGAGATTCGTGGATCGAAATCGTAGTTATTCGGCGGGCCGAAGCTTGCGCCGACCCCGCAGTACCCTTGCGGTCCGCAGGTAGCGAAATCAAAGGGATTCCCGCGGCCCTCGACTTCATGAAAAATGCCAAAATTACTGTAACGGAGACCCAAATTCAGCGTGAAATTCGATCGCCACTTGAATTCGTCCTGAATGTATCCATAAAACTGCGTTTTGCGCAGACCGTTGATCGGATATTCGCCCGTAATGCTGGCTTTGTAGGCGTCGTTATTCTCAAAGTTTGTTAGGGAGTTGTAACTGATCGTGCCGTAGGAAGTACTCCCCTGATTCATCTGGATGCGGCGGATCTCGATGCCCGCCTTGACCACATTTCTCCCCTTCACCCAACTCACATTGCCGAGTCCGGAAAACGAATTGCCCACGTTGGTGCTAAGACGCTCATTGTTTATGGAAGTCAGGCCGGCTACGGAGACCGCATACAGCGAATTAGTCGGATTGAAGTATTGTGTGTCGCCCGTGCCGCGGTTGAACCCGAACTTGAAGTCGGTCAGCAGCGTTGAAGAGAAGGCGTGTGTTAGCGTTATCACGCTGTTGACTGGATAGGAGGTAAGCTCTTCACTTTCGTTCAGGTATTGTCCGGAGCTTGGGGAATACGGCAGATGGTAATCCACGGAGTCAATGTTGGCCCGCCAGAAAAGATTAGTCGCATCGTTGAACCGATAATCCACGCGAAACATCCCCGAGTTCTCCGTGCCTATTTGATTGCCCTCGCCTACGAACTGCGAAATGTTCGGATTGCTCGTTGCGTTCTGCCCCAGAGGATAACCGTTAATGACCGGCGTAAGGGCAGGCGAAGTGGCCAAGACTTGCGAGCGAAAGGCGTCGCTCGGTACATATCCGATTAGGGTGAGACCGAGATCTTGTTGGTAACCCTGATAGGCGAGAAAGAAAAACGCCTTGTCCCGCACGATCGGCCCACCTACGGACCCTCCGTACTGATTCAAATGGAATGGCGGTTGGTGGTTGGGGTTCAAGGAGTCAATCGGATCGGTGGCGTCGAAAACACTGTTACGCAAGAACTCGTATGCGTCTCCATGGAACTGATTCGAGCCTGCCGAGGAAGCCCCACCCACCTGTCCCCCGCCGGTAACTCCGGTCTGCGCGGTCGGCAGAATGGGATCGACGCGGATCTCTTCGATGGTGTCGAGCGGGATTGCCGCACGAACGTAGTAGGGCTGCGACTGGTTCACGATGTACGTTGCGTCGATGCCATCGTAGGTATAGTTGTTGTCGTCGCGTCCTCTACCTGCGTAACGGATTGAGCGTTGGTTGCCTGCACCGGGTCCGGCGGACGTGTCGATCGCGGTCGGTACTAACGCGGTCAGTGTCGCCCAATTCTGCCCGTTCAAGGGTAGTTCTTGCGCCTGGATGCGTGCAATGCCCGCGTTGAGTGTATTGTTCGTCTGATCCATCTCTTGGGGCGTTACCAAAACTTGCACTTGCTCGACGTGTCCGGCAACCTTCATCGTCACGTTGAGGGTCCGAGTCGCTCCGAGTTTCTGGACCACATTGTCGAAACGCACTTTCTGGAAATCCTGACGCTCAAAGCTCACGGTATAGCTTCCAACTGGCAATTTCGCGAGATAGTACGCGCCGTCCCCGGACGAGATCGCCTTCCGTTGCAGCCCTGTGGCAGTTTGCACCGCGATTACTTCAACATTGGGCACTCCGTTTCCGGAGGCATCGCTGACCGTGCCGGTCAACGCCGTGCTGTCCATCTGCGCCCAAACCGAAGAGATAAAACAGAGAAAAACCAATAGCCCGCCACACAAGCGACCGGCCCCTCGCCAAATCATTCCCGCGTTTGGCCTCCGAAGCTTACTTCGTATCAGCTTGACGAGAACGAAAAACACTGTGAAAGCGTATCGAGATGGTGGAAACATATAAACCCGCTCGCGGCTGTCTCGCAAACTATTGCCCTGTCCGTTATTACTACTTGATAGTATACGACTAATAATCCTCGCCTCGACAGACTCACTAAGAACCATAAGCACGAAGAGCGCCTGGGTGCATGAGGAGCGGCAACTTTTCGTTGTGGAGAGTGATGTGCGGGCATTCGCGACTAAATAGAGTTTGGCTGGCGAGCCTATAAACCGGAATCGCGCCGGTGCGCCCTGGCTCTACCGCCCAGCTACGAACGCCTGACTCGAAAGTATTTCTGTGGTGTGGCTCCCAGCATCGTACGAAACATTTCAATGAACGCACTTACACTGTCGTAACCGACCGCGATAGCGACCTCGGTGACAGATTTCTTTTGTGCCAGCATCTCGAGAGCTGCAAACAGCCGGGCCTGCTGTCGCCAACGGCCGAACGACATCCCTACCTGCGCCAAAAACGCACGCATGAACGTGCGGCGGGCCATTCCGGCAACCTGCGCCCAAGCGTCCAGCGTGCGATCATCCGCAACATCATCCAGCAGAGCATCTGCAACTCGAGCCAGTCTTTCTTGTCTGGGTATGGTCAACCGCAAGGGCCGCTGGTCAGGCTGTCGAATCTCATCACGAAGCGTTGTGATCAAGTGCTTCTTTTTCGAGTCGAGCGGCTGGTGAAGATCCCAATCGACCATACGATGAACGATCGCGAACAATAGCTCCGACGAGCTGAACACGCAGGGGGTCTTGGGCAGTCCGCGACACATCTCCGGTGACAAGTCCACCATCGCGCCAGCCGCGCTACCGACCGAACGCGCTGCGTGCTGGCAATTTGGTGGAGTCCATGCACAACGCCCCGAGGGAATCATCCATCGCTGGCTTTCTGTTTCTACGATGAGTAACCCGTGGTTCAGTGCGACAAGTTGCCCGCGCTGATGACTGTGCTCTGGCGTCCAGCCCTCGTCCGTTTGCCTCTTGAAGGCATAAGCCAGCACTGGCGTGTCGGTGTCGTAGAGACGGCGCAGTTCTTCAAAATTCTTCAGTGCCCTGAACATGGATTTGCGGGGTTGACCCTTTTCCGACATAATTCGCCACTTTCCCGTTAGCGGAATAATGGAAACCTGGTTAGAGTACGCGGCAGAACAACGAAAGACAACACCGGGTAGTTCCCATTGGAAAGGCGCAACGAAATGACCACGAACTTTTTAGAGAGGCAAAGCACACGGCGCGAAGTCTTGCGCAGTTCGGCGGCGTGCGCGGGAAGCGTCCTGCTGGCCCAACTTTTTCCTGCACGTCTTGTGATCGCCGGCGTTCCTGAGTTTCAGCACCAGGCGACAACGGCTTCCACTGACCGCCTAACGGCCATGCGGGCGCAGATGGGTAGGACGCCTATCCAATCACAACGGCTGGCGGAAAATCTCACTTTACTTTCCGGACCTGGAGGAAATGTAGTGGTGTTGCACGGGCCTGACGGCAAGATCGTGGTTGACACCTTTCTTCTGCCGGCATGGCCGAAGTTCAAAGAAACACTCGCTGGGCTGGGCAATGCGCCGCTAAAGACGGTTATCGACACGCACTGGCATTTCGATCATACAGACAACAACGCCAATCTGCATGCCGCGGGAGCCACGGTGCTGGCCCACGAAAACACCAAGACGCGGATGGCAGAACCGCACGACAGCGCCCTTTTGGGTGTGCACATTCCGGCATCGCCTGCGGATGCTTTGCCGCAGCAGACCTTCAGCGCCAGTCAAGCACTGCAGGCCAACGGCGAAACCATGTTGCTGCAATATTTCCAGCCGGCGCATACTGACACGGACATCTACATTCACTTCCAGAAGGCCAACGTAATTCACATGGGCGATACTTTTTTTAACGGCTTTTATCCGGTCATCGACACGAGCACGGGCGGAAAAGTCGACGGGATGCTTGTCGCCGCCGACAGTATTCTAGCCTTGGCCGACAATAACACCAGGATTGTTCCGGGGCATGGCCCGCTCGGAAACAAGGCCGAACTAACCAAGGCTCGCGACATGCTGGTTGTGGCGTGCGATCGCGTGCAAAAACTGAAGACCTCCGGCAAATCGGCCGACGAAACAGTGGCGAGCAAGCCTTTGGCCGACTTGGACCCCGTGTGGGGCCACATGCTCAGCAGCGACATCTTCGTGCAGATGATTTATGCAGCACTTTGATGCAACTCAGAGGCGTCTTTGGATCACTACTGCGGTTGAGGCGAGGAACGTGCCAATCCGAGGTCGCGATATTTTCTAATTCGTAGGCAAGAAAACCCAACGGAGGCCTGGATAATTGATGAGAAATCTAATCTACGCAATCAACGTTACGGTGGATGGCTGTTGCGACCACACCAAAACAATTCCCCCTGATGAAGACGATTTTGAATACCATACGCAGCTCATTCGAGATGCTGATTTATTTGTTTATGGGCGTAAAACCTATGAGTTGATGGTTCCTTACTGGCCCGATGTCGCAAAGGATGAGTCAGCGACAAAAGCGGACAGGGGCTTTGCCCAGGTCTTTGACTCCAAGGAGAAAGTTGTTTTTTCACGATCACTCGAGAGCGTTGGCGATAAGAATACGAGAGTAGTTCGCACGAACCTTCGGGACGAAATACTTAGATTGAAGCAAGAACCGGGAACAAATATCCTGACCGGCGGCGTAAGCATCCCTTCCCAACTGATCGAGCTAGGTCTGGTGGACGAATTCCGTTTTGTCGTTGCACCCGTCCTTGCCGGACAAGGAAGACGCTTGATGGAGGACGTGAGCCTACGCGAGAAATTACAATTGAAGCTGGTCGAGTCAAAGCCATTTAAATCAGGATTTGTTGCACTTCGTTATTTGAAACAGTGAGAGAGAACAGTCACACTGCGAATGCCAACAGCCGCGTCGCGATAACAAGATAGGAATGGTCCCCCAGGAAAAAAAGTGGCGGATAAGCCTGTAAGCCGGATTCTGTACACAGCGTGTTCTTGCGAACTTGCTGCGTGACGATCATTCCTCTAGCCCCGGCCTCGCGACCGGGATCGAGCGACCTACCCGAGGGTTCATCCTTGCGCACAACTCACGCCGCACGCAAAAGAGCGCTTTGCGCTCAACGAGCTGGGCCAGCTCTGCCCTCCTATTTGGTCTTGCACCACGCGGGGTTTGCCGTGCCTCCGTCATTGCTGGCGGAGCGGTGGGCTCTTACCCCACCTTTTCACCCTTACCTACGTTGCGTTCCATGCGAAGACATCCTGAAGGTTTTCCTTCAGGCTATCACCGGGATACGCCACGCCGGCGGTATGTTCTCTGTGGCACTTTCCGTGAACAGTAGCACAGGCTTCAGCCTGTGTTCTTCTGCGCTCCAGCCGTGTGCTGACAGGCTGCTGAACGCTGACAGACTCAAGTCTGTGCTACCGTTCCCCTGGCGTTACCAGGCGCGTTGCCCAATCTTCGCCTGTGTCGTGCTCGGCCTTTCGACCGTTCACTGCACTCACGAAGTGGTGTCCGGACTTTCCTCCCGTTTACCCTGAGACCCGAAGGGTCACCCTCGAGGCATCAAAGCAAACCAGCGATCATCCAGCTCACCCGCCACGTCTATTATACCCAAGCGCAACGCGACGCACGCTGATCTTCTCACCAGCGCACACTCGATGTAGCAAGCCCTCAATGAAGGTCCGCGAAGCCAAAGATTTTCTCGTCGTTGAGATCAAGGAACAAGCTGCGATAGAAGGGCAGCCTCTCTCTGAACTTGAAATTCGCATGCTTTATTTCTCCGAGAGAAACAATTCCGAAAAGGCCGAGGAACTGGCAAAGGAATTCGACGAATCGTATGACATGCAAAGTTACGAGCAGAAAATTTCGAGCTTGATGAAACATGCTCACGCACGCCTAAAGCAGGGAGATGCGCCGGCACTAGGAACATGGGACGAAGCGATCCGGCGGCTGCGAAAAGGCGATCATTACATCCTGGTGATGTGGGACGGTGGAGTTCCCGTTTCACTGCACCTGTTTGTCGCCGGCGTCTTGATTCTCGCTGTGGCCATTTGGATGGGTATAACGCACCTTTTGACCCACTTTGCTCCGCCAAATCCGCGCGTGGTGCTGGAAGTTTTTGTCGCGTTCATCGTCTTGCTCATTTTATTTCAACGCCAACTCGGCGCGTCGTTGGCGTGGCTGCTAGGGCGCACGGTTCTGCGGTTCATCGATCGCGAATCGGACGAGAGAGATTAGCGGAGACTTCCCTCTACCAGCCTTAAAGGGAGTTCTGCGATGCCCATGGAAACGCGTATCGCAAACATCGTTACCAACAAGATTCCAATCGCTCAGGCGTGCACGCCGTTGCCGAATCCCCATGCGTGAGTTAGCACGCCCTCCTGTGCACTCCTTGCGATCCAACCAGACTTGTCGAGAATGGATTGCGACGAATTTTCGAGGTAGAAATTTCTGCCAACTAGTGCAACGCTGCCCAACTGGCAGGCAAACAAACCCACAACCAGAGCCTGCGCGCCGGATGCGCAAGCCGCCAGAGCAGAAAAGCGTAGCCGACGGCAGTAGCCCCGATAATCAGGTAGAAAGGCGTAACAGAATAGGCGTACCATTCGGCCGTCTGCGGAATTCCTCTAGGCCACCAGTGCAACCTCGGCGACACCGTCAAGCACACGAGTCCCGCGATAAAAACAAGCTGCCACCTATCCACCGGCAAGACCGACCGCAGAAAACTTGCCATGCGATTGGCGAAACTGTCCCGAATATTTTCTTGCGCGATTTGTTGTGACTCCACAACTGAACGGTCCACCAGCTCCAGTTACTAAGCCACAAGTCTGCAACTTACTTTATTTCACGCCAATTAGCTTCTCAAACTCGCCTTCACTTAAAATGGTCACGCCTAATTCTTTGGCTTTGTCGTACTTTGAGCCGGGATCTGTGCCCACGACAACATAATCGGTTTTTTTGTTTACGGAGCCGCTCAGTTTGCCGCCGTGTTGCAGCACCAGTTCGCCGGCTTCTTCACGGGAGCGGTTGGCAAGGCCTCCGGTAAACACAAAGGACTTGCCCGCCAATTTCTGGCTCTTTACTTCCCTTTTTTCAGCTCTCGGACGCACGCCAGCCTTATTTAATTTTTTGATCAAGGTACGGTTCGCGGCTTCGGCGAAGAAGTCGGTGATGGCCGTGGCCACTTTTGGCCCTACCTCTGAAACGTTCTCCAATTCTTCGGTCCTTGCCTCCGCCAACTCTTCCATCGACGAGAAATGCGTGGCGAGCAATTGTGCGGTGCGCTCGCCCACAAATTGAATGCCGAGCGCATAGATCAGGCGGTCCAGCGGCTGCTTCTTGCTGCCCTCAATCTCACCAATCAGATTTTGCGCGGATTTTTGGCCCATGCGGTCCAATTCCGCCACCTCTTCGGTCTTCAGCGCATACAAATCCGCCAAATCCTTGACCATGCCCTTTTCGACCAACTGGTCGACGATCTTTTCGCCCAGTCCATCGATATTCATGGCGTGGCGCCCCGCGAAGTGCTGCACAGACTCCTTGAGTTTCGCAGGGCACGCGGAATTGACGCAGCGGTACGCCACTTCGCCTTCCACGCGATGGATGGTGCTACCGCAGACCGGGCATTTCTTGGGCATGTGAAACGGCTTGCGATCTTTGCCCTCTTTGACCACTTTCAACACGTGCGGAATCACTTCGCCGGCGCGTTCCACCAGCACCGTGTCCCCGATCTGCAATCCGAGGCGTTCGATCTCGTCCATGTTGTGCAAGGTCGAGCGGCTGACGGTAACGCCGCCTACCTGCACCGACTGCAGGACAGCCACTGGCGTCAGCGTTCCGGTTCTTCCGACCTGGACAATAATGTCGTTCACCACGGTCCGTTCCTGCCGCGCCGGATATTTGTAAGCAATGGCCCAGCGCGGGGCTTTCGCCGTGAAACCTAATTCATTCTGCAGCGCCGTGGAGTTCAGCTTGATCACCACACCGTCAATGTCGTAGGGCAACTTCTCGCGTTTCGCGTCCCAGCTTTCGCAATACGCAATCACCGCGTCGATCCCGTCGCACAATTGCCAATCGTCCGACGAGCGAAAGCGCATCTGCTTCAGCGCCAACAAGGAATCGGAGTGCTTCGCAAACGGTACTTTTCCTTCGACGTAGAGGTAGTACGCAAAAAAATCCAGGTTTCTTTGCGCGGTAATCGACGGATCCAGCACACGTACCGCGCCTGCCGCAGCATTTCGCGGATTCACGAAACTCTTGCCGCCAATCTCGTCTTGCTGACGGTTCAGTGCCTCAAAGGATTTCCGCGTCATCATCACTTCGCCACGCACTTCAAAAGTTTTTGCCAGCTTCACTTTCTTGAGTATGTTCAAGTCCACTTGCAGCGGAATCGACCGGATGGTCTTCACATTCGGCGTGACTTCCTCTCCAGTAGTGCCGTCTCCGCGGGTCACGCCGCGCACCAGCACGCCATCCTCGTACTGCAAGGAAATGCTTAAGCCGTCGAACTTGTGCTCCGCAATATATTCGTTCACCAACCGCCCGGTTCCTTCGCGTACGCGGCGGTCCCAATCTCGCAAGGCATCGAACGAAAAGCCGTTATCCAAGCTGAGCATCGGGCGCGCGTGGCGCACGGTCGTGAAACCTTCGCGCGGCGTTCCCCCGACGCGCACCGTCGGCGAATCGGGCGTTTTCAATTGCGGATATTCAGCTTCCAGCGCCTTCAGGCGGTTCACCAGCTTGTCAAATTCCGCATCGGAAATTTCCGGCGCATCGGCGACGAAATAGAGATACTCGTGGTGACGAATATCGGCCCGCAGCTTCTCTACTTCCTTTTTGACTTTTCCATTGGCCTTGGCCATTGCCGCTTTCACCATGAGCGCCTCACCTGGGCTATCCACAACCGAGTGGTCATTATAAGCGAGGGCCTGTCGGGGAGTCTGCCATGGCGCTTTCTACAATCTCACGCATTGGGACGGCATAGCGCTGAGAAACCTGTTCTGGCCGTAAGGATCGAGGAGAAGGTCCTGGAATGGTGTCGCCGCACTCCAAGGGTCATTGCGGGGGAAGCATTTTGACAGCGACGCGATAGCGGCGGTAATCGGAGTAGTGGTGAATATTGCGGTAAGCGATGGGGACGAGGCGCTGCTGCGATTTCCCCAGCTTCAGATAGACATCGACATCCTTGGGCAGCCACAAGGGAGTGGCAATATCCGCCAGGCGCACTTCGCTGAAATTCACTTTGGTGGTTTGCTGGTCGAGACCCACTTCCGGATGCGGACGAAGCAGGTCTGTCCTCATGCGCAAAATGCGGAAATTCTCCTTATCGATCCAGGCGATTCCTTGCGTCAAGAGATTCTCCGAGGTTCCTTCCGGTCCCACCATCATTTCCGCAGTGGTCGCTTTGTCGGGCCGCTGGGCAAAGGCCACCACGAAGGCGTCGCGATCGCCCAATTTTTGCTCGCCGAGGTAGCGGAAGATCGATTCCGGCTGAACGGTGGTTGAAAAATGCATGCAGATCAGAGCAAAACCGGAGGTGACCAGAAAGCCGGGGTGCTCCTGCAATTGGTCCATGCGATTGCCGTGTTTGTCCATGCGAAATTCATCGAAATCGCGATGATCGCCGTTTTCGTCGCGCAGAATCAAATAGCTGTCGCGAACAGGTCTTCCCACAAACGCCGAACCGTAGCTGCCGGAACGCTCTTGGATGATTTCTTCGTCGGCCACCAGGTCCACTGCGTCGTTGAAGAACTGATCCACATAAGCGCCAGCGTTCTGCAGAATGTTTGCAAGTTCTGCTTCGTCGTTGGCTGGACGAATGCCCTTTAATTCCGGGATCTCTTTGACCAGCTTTTTCAATGGCTGATCGGAATAAGGGCCGCCCGCTTCGTTTTGCGAAGCGCTGCTTGTTTGGGGTGATTGCGAGCACCTGGCCGCCATTGCCGGCCTAAAATCGGTGACCAGAAACAGAGACAGCGCAAGCGCAAACTGGATTGCACTTGCGCACAAATAAAAAGAAAAAGATGGAAGCCTTATCTTATTGAAGGCGATTCCCATATTTCTCGCCTTAACCTGGGCGACGCTGCGGCCGGACGCGGCGACGCTGCCCAAATGCCACTGCCAACATAACACAGCGTGAAAGGGGCGAGCTACAGAGAGGTCGTCAAGGATCGAGGCAGGATGCAGAGAGCGAAGAGTGATCCCTCACTGCGCCTGCTTGGCGCAGGCAGGTTCGGGATTACCGAGGCTCTTGGTCCCGATTGGAAAATGAATCGGGAAGTGCCGTAAAGCAGCGGTTCGGGCTTGACTAACCAAGCGCACGCACTCCGAACTTTCGCCTGATGGTCCTCATGAGCCGTTCTTTTCAGGTTAGAATGCTGTTTTGGCTTGGACGCGCTGAACCATGGAATCGCTCATCCAAAACGCTCTGCTCATCCACAATCCCAACGCCGGCAACGGCGGAAACGGGCGCCGGCGCCTGATCGATCAGGCCCGCCAGATACTCGCCTCCAACGGCATCCAAGCCGACCTTGCCGAAACCTCCGGCCCGGGCCACGCCACGGAGATCGCCCGGCAAGCGGTGCGCGATCATCGGCAATTGGTCATCGCCTGTGGAGGCGATGGCACACTCAACGAAGTCGTCAACGGCCTTGCGCAATCTTCCAACGGCAATCGCGTTCCCCTTGCGCTCTTGCCCGGCGGCACCGCCAACGTTTTGGCTAAAGAACTCGATTTACCGTGGGACATCCCGCGCGCCGCACGCCGCTTGCTGCAAGGCGAAGTTCGCGAAATCGCGCTCGGATTGGCCACGCCGCTCGAGCAACCCGAACGCAAACGCTATTTCCTTTCGGTTTCCGGCGCCGGTCCCGACGGCATGATCGTTTATTCGGTAGACCTGAGCCTGAAGGCACGCGTGGGCATCCTGGCGTACTGGTGGCAAGGGGCGCGCGAAGTTCTTCGCTACAACTTCCCGCGTTTTCGCGTGCGCACCGGCGACCGCCAACTGGAAGCGACCTTGGTGGTCGTTGGCCGCACAAAGAATTATGGTGGTCCGTTCAAAATCACCGATCGGGCGGACCTGTTCGAAGACCAGTTCGAAGTGATGGCCCTGACGACGCAAAGCGGGTTCCGTTATCTCAGTTACTTGCCTACGCTGTGGATGGGAAATCTGCGCAAGGAAGAGGACGTACACTTCTGGAAGGCGGAATCGCTGATCTGCGAACCGCTCGACGGCAGCCCCGTTTATGCACAGGTCGATGGGGAGCCGTTAACTCGGATTCCGATGGAATTCTCGATTGTGCCGCGCGCCTTGAAACTGCTGGTTCCTCGCGGCGCTCGCGCGGCTGCTTCGTCTCAAAGTTAGCGGGCCAGCTTAGTCAGCGGATTTACGCCGCTGCACTGTCCCAGACCGCGATGCGTCACCTCTTCAACTTTCGAATTTGTGAGATAGTTTCTATTCCATGGACATCGCCACCCACGCCCTTGCGTCCTATGTCATCGCTCGTGGTTTTTTCCCACGCCGCCGCTGGCCTGTGATGGTCGGTATGCTCTTCGCGGGCACTGTCGCCGACGTCGATCTTGGCAGCGCTCTTTTCGGACCCAGCGCGTATTTCGCCTGGCGCCGCACGTATACACACTCGCTGCTCGGCACCGTTGTGGTGATCTTGCTTGCCGTTTTATTCACCCGAGCGCTCGCTCGAAAAAATCCCGAGCAACACGTCACTCTCTTCTGGCCCATGTTTCTTGCAGCCGGTGCCCACGTGCTACTCGACACGCTGCAATCAGAAGGCGTGATGCTGTTATGGCCGTTTCGCGCCATCCGATTTGCCACGAATTGGCTGCCAACAATCGACGTGTGGATTCTCGTTTTGCTCGTTGGCGGTATTCTGGTGCCGGAGCTTTTCCGGCTGGTCACGTCGGAGATAGGCGCGAAAAACAAAGCGCCGCGCGGACGCAACGGGGCCATCGTGGCCCTGATTTTATTAGCGTTTTATGTGGCGGGCCGCGCTGCCCTTCATTCCGGCAGCACGGCGCTGCTGGAACCGCATTCCTATCACGGTGAATCCGCACGCTACGTCGGTTCGTATCCCGACTCTCTCTCGCTGTTCACTTGGCACGGCGTCGTGGAAACCCAGTCGCTGGTATGCCGCGTCGAAGTGCCTGTCGGGCCGGGCCAAACGTTTGATCCGGAGAGCGCTGACTGCCTTCACAAGCCGGAACCTTCTCCGGAACTCGACGCCATCCAGAAAACCCATTTAGCGCGAAAGTACATCAGCGCTGTGCCGTTTCCGCGCGCTGTTGTCGAAAAAAACCAAACTGGCTATGAAATTGTGATCCGATCGATGCGCGACGTGGTTGAAGGCGAAACGTACCATCGACTGGCGGCACGCTTCCTGGTCAATCCGGACTTTGGGGTTTCCAGCGAGGAGCTAGTGTGGACTAGCGACGTGCACCTGCGCTAATTCGCTTCAAAGACCCTGCGCTTCTACTTGTTCCTTCTCTCGCAAAATCCATCGCGATAATCCGTAACTGACCGCTGCCAACACGATGATTGTCCCCGCCACCTGCAGCTTGTGTTGTGCGATGAACGGCATGGCCTGGTCGCCATACCGAATCGCCAGATACCCAATTCCGAAGTAGCGAATCGCGCGCGCCAACGCGATCGCAGATGTGAAGCTGCCCACCGGCACCTCAAACACTCCGGCCGCAAACACAAATATTTTGAACGGCGTCGGCGGAGGCAGCAACGCCGCCAGTAGCATCCCGCCAAACCCATTCTTCTTCACCCACTCCCGGATGACCCGCGCCCGCACCCCCGCTTTCCGGTGAAAAAACGCTTCTCCGCCCTTCTTGGCCAAAAAGTACAAGAGCACGCACCCGAGTACCGAGCCGGTCATCGCCATAGCCGCGTACAGCGGCATGCGCAGCGGCTTCTGGATGCTCAACTCAATTAGTAAAAGGTCATTAATTACCGGAAATGTCAGTATCGACGAATCGAGAAACGAAATGAGGAATAGACCGGGAGCACCCAGCGCGCCCGCAAACGTCACGATTTTTAGTTTCCACCCGCTCAGCGGCGCAGCCAAGCAATTCCTCCGTTATGCGCAAATGTGCAGTGTACCAGAGCCGTTGCCTTCTCCTTGGCATCCCCGATAGCTTTCGTGGGCTGGCTAAGCGGCAAAATCGGCGCCAAGCTGTCGCCATGCGAAGTTAAGAGTCGCGCAGCGTTTCACAAATCGTCGAGGTCAGCATCGAGAGATCGGCCGCGGAGATTACCAAGGGCGGAGTGAGATATACGACGTCGCCAAACGGCTTGATCCAGCAATTTTTCTCGATGAATTTTGCGCGAAGCCCCAGCGCATCCACTGGCTTTTGCATTTGGACGACACCAATAGCTCCCTTCACGCGAACTTCGCGGACTCCGACTATCCGCGCGCAAGGTGCGAGTTCTTCTCGAAGCTGCTTCTCAATCGCTCTGGCCTGAGCGATGCGCGGCTCGCTCTCGAACAGATCCAGCGACGCGTTTGCCGCGGCGCAACCCAAGGGATATGCCATGAATGTGGGACCGTGCATAAGCGCCACTTCCGGATCATCCGAAAGAAACGCCTCATAGACCTGATTCGTCGCCACCGTGGCCGCCAGAGGTACGGTTCCTCCGGTCAGCGCTTTCGACAAACAAATGATATCGGGCGCAACTCCAGCCTGCTGGCAGGCAAAGAGCGAGCCGGTGCGGCCAAAGCCTGTAAAGATTTCGTCAAAGATCAACAACAGTCCGTGTTGGTCACAAAGCCTGCGCACGGCTGCGCAAGTCTCCGGAGAATGAAACTTCATCCCTCCCGCACCCTGTATCAGGGGCTCCACAAGAACCGCGGCAATGTCGCGGCGATGCTCCGCCAAGCAGCGATCGAGCGCGGCCGTCTTTTCCGCAGACTCCGGCAATTCCATCACGAACTGCTCAGGCACCACGCCGCGAAACATCCGGTGCATCCCTTCTTCCGGATCGCACACAGACATCGCGGCAAACGTGTCTCCATGATAGGCGTTGCGGAAGCTCACAAATTTCATCCGGCGTTCACCCTGATTCAGCCAGAATTGCACGGCCATCTTCATGGCCACTTCCACCGCAACAGAACCCGATTCCGTGAAGAATACGCGCTTCAGGTCGCCAGGTAACAACCCTGCCAGCCTAGCAGCCAGCCGGTAGCCAGGTTCGTGGGCCAACCCACCGAACATGACATGCGGCACCTGGTGCAATTGTTTTTCTACGGCTTTCAGAATGTGCGGGTGTCCGTAGCCGTGGCACACGGTCCACCAACTAGCGATGCCATCAATCAGTTCGCGCCCATCAGCCAGAGTTAGCCGCACGCCCTTCGCAGACACTACCGAGAGCGGCAAAGGCACCGTCTTCATCTGCGCATAGGGCAGCCAGACATTCTCGAAATGAAGCCACGGAGGTTGGGTCATGCGTTACTGCGCGAAAGCGGAGCGGTCGAAGTGGTTCAGGAACACTTGCATCAACGCGGTGCGATGGAGGTTCGGAAGTTTGGGAATCTCTCCAATCACGCGGACGTGCCCGAATTTTTCGATGGTGTCGCGGTTTTCGCGGTTCTGGTCGCCGATCAAGACCACACCATGCACCGGCAATTCCGCGGCATGAAGCGCCGCCAAGGTCAGCAGCGTGTGATTGATGGTGCCCACTCCGCTGCGCGCCGCCAAAATCACCGGCAGTTTGAACTTCACCATCAGATCCAGCATGAACTGCTTGCTGTTGATGGGCACCAGCACTCCGCCAGCGCCCTCCACGATCAGCCAATCGTTCGCCAGGCTCGTTGGCGGGTTGATACGATTCAAATCGATTTCCACGCCAGCCCATCGCGCCGCCAAATCGGGCGAGACGGGCGGCACAAATTTGTACACTTCTTCCAAGGTGCGGTCGGTTCCGATGCCCGCCAGCCGCATTACAGTGACGCGGTCGGAACCCTCGAGCGTCCCGGTCTGAATCGGCTTCCAGTACACCGCATCGAGTGCGGCGCAAAGCAGTGCCGACAAGGTCGTCTTGCCCACGCCGGTGTCCGTACCGGTAATAAAGAAGTGGCTTCTCATGCGAGTATCGCCGCCGTCAGTACGTTTTTGCCTTGTCGCCAATCCACTAGGCACTTCACTAATCGCGTCAACTCTTCCTCCGCAATCTTGATCGTCAGCGACAGTCGCAACCGCGACTTCCCCGCCGGTACCGTGGGCGGCCGGATGGCCCGCACCGCGAATCCCGCCTTTTGTAACTGTTCCGCAGCCTGCAAAGTATCCTCGTTGCTTCCCAAAACTACCGGCACGATCTGGCTGGTGCTCCCATCGGTGGCAAATCCGGCTTTGCGCAACGCGGCATTAAATCGGCTCGCCCGCTGCAAGAGCGTCTGCCTTTCCTCATCCATTCCTATGATCAACTTCAATGCCTCGCGAATCTGTTCGGCAAAATAAGGTGGCAGCGCCGTGCTGAAGATAAAGGTCCGCGCGTGATTCACCAGGTAATCCTTCATCACCGTGGGACCGCACACAAATGCCCCGGCCGAAGCCAACGCTTTTCCGCAGGTATGAATGGTCGCCAGCACGTGCGGCAAGATGCCGGTCTCCGCGGCCAAACCACGTCCCGCGGTGCCTTGCACACCGGTCGCGTGCGCCTCGTCCACAATCATCGCGGCGCCATACTTCTCCGCCAACACGGCGGTCTCCTGCAACGGAGCCACATCCCCGTTCATGCTGAACACACTTTCCGTTACGATGATTCTTCGCCACGGTGCGCCGGCATCCTGACGCAGCAAATTTTCCAGCGCAGTAAGGTCGCAGTGAGGATAGATGACTTTGCGGGCTCCCGACAAGCGCATTCCGTCGATCAGACTCGCATGATTCAACACGTCGGAATAGACCACGTCATCCTTGCCCACCAGCGCCGAGAGCAGCCCCAGATTCGCCGCGTACCCACTGGAGAAAAACAGCGCCGCCTCCGTTCCCGCAAACTTGGCGAACTCCTCCTCCAGTCGCCGCCACGCTACGGTTTGCCCGGAAAGCAGACGCGACGCGGTTCCCCCCACCCGGGATGCATTTTCCACGGCGCGCAGCACCGCTTGCTTCATTGCCGGGTGCTCTGACAAGCCTAGATAGTCGTTGGAACAAAAATCGATGCCGCGAATTTCGGCAAGGGTCCGCCTCTGGTGCTGCTGCTCCAGCGCGCGCAGCCCCTTTGCCAGCGAAGCTTTCCACGTTCCTAGGACGTCATCCGGCATGCGATTCCAGCGGCTTCATTCCCAAACTCTGCAACAACTGCTCATCCTCATCCACACCCGGGTTCGGCGTTGTCAACAGCTTCTCTCCCACAAAAATCGAATTCGCTCCCGCCAAAAAGCACAGCGTCACCGCTTCCGGCGACAATTGCTTGCGCCCCGCGGCCAGCCGCACCCGCGAGCGCGGCATCAGGATCCGCGCTGTCGCGATCGCCCGCACCATTTCCAACGGATCCAGGGCCGGCATCGATGCCAGCGGTGTCCCCTCCACCCGCACCAGCATGTTGATTGGCACGCTCTCTGGATGTGGCCGCAACGTTGCGAGCTGATGTAAGAGCCCGATGCGGTCGCTGGCCTTCTCTCCCATGCCCAAAATCCCGCCGCAACACACCGTAATCCCTGCGCGCCGAACCGCGGCCAGCGTGTTCAGCCGCTCTTGGTATACCCGAGTGGTGATGATGTTTCCGTAAAATTCCGGCGAGGTGTCCAGATTGTGGTTATAAGCGGTCAGCCCAGCTTCCTTCAGGCGCACGGCCTGCTCGTCAGTCAACATCCCGAGGGTGCAGCAAACCTCCAGTCCTAGTGCGGACACGCCGCGCACCATTTCCAGTACTTTTTCGAATTCCCTGCCTTGCGGAGCCTCGCGCCATGCCGCGCCCATGCACATGCGGGTCACGCCGCGGCTTACCGCCTCCCGGGCCACGCTGATCACATGCGCCGGATCCAGCAACCCCTGTCGCTCGACGTCGGCATCGTAATGCGCGCTTTGCGGGCAATACGCGCAATCCTCAGGGCAACCGCCGGTCTTGATAGAAATGAGTTGGCAGGTTTGCACGCGATCGGGTTCGTGATTCTCCCGATGGACGGTTTGTGCGCGATACAACAGTTCGGGTAGCGGGGTGTCGTAAATAGATTGCACCTCGCTCTTCGTCCAGTCGTACCGCAAGTCCGCTTTGCCTGCGTGTGCCAATGCTTCGATTTCCCGCGTCATCTTTGTCTCACCTGGCCCGGTTTGTGCTACTGCCGCGTATGTAGCTCTTCATACTATCATCAGCTATTCCAACACACTATTTCGCGGAGCACAGTTCGCGCACTTTCCCTGTGCGCCGCGTCACATTCATGTGATACCGAAGGGTTTGACCCCAACATTCGCGAAATGCTATAAATCAGCGTTATCCATTCGCTCACCCGCGACACAGGGTTGGTCGGGGTAGTCCTGCCCTCTTAGGGGTTTGAGGGAATCGCGGGCGAACCGAAGGATTCCCTGTCCCGTTCCGAAGTTTGGGACGCTCGCGGGTACCGGCGAGACGCTCCCCGATGTTAGTGGATAACGCAGTTGCAGGTTCAATGGACTTTCCCCCGTTGAGCCGTTTTTGTGTGTTCGACAAGCTGTTGGGGCTTCAACGGGCGTTCCGCTCAGCCGCTTTGCCCCACTATCTTCGTGAAGGTTCTGGAGGATCTTCCATGCACATCTCGAACGTGCCGGTCTGGCACAAGGTCAGAAGCATCGCATCGCGCCTATCCGTTGGCGCTGCTCTTTCTCTCTTCGCGGCTCTCAGCTTGTTCGCCGCCCCGGGGGAAGTGGGCGGTGAGGCTAACCTGAAGTTACCGGACCTCTCTTCGGTCTCGTTCCTCGGCATCGACGGACACCGCCTGCTGCTGTTCGGCATCGGTATTTGCATTCTGGGGCTGCTCTTCGGCATGACCATCTTTATCAAGCTGAAGAACATGCCCGTGCATCATTCCATGCGCGAAATCTCCGAACTGATCTACGAAACTTGCAAGACTTACCTCCTCAATCAAGGCAAATTCCTCCTGCTCCTGTGGATCTTCATCGCCGTCATCATCGTGCTGTACTTCGGCGTGCTCGCTCCTGTGCCTGGCAAGTCCGTAGCGATCACGCTTCCGATCATTCTTTTCTTTAGCCTCGTCGGCATGGGCGGCAGCTACAGCGTGGCGTGGTTCGGCATTCGCGTGAACACTTTTGCCAACTCGCGCACCGCGTTCGCCGGCCTGCGCGGTATCCCGTATCCGATCAACAAGATCCCTCTAGAAGCCGGAATGAGCGTGGGCATGATGCTCATCAGCGTCGAGCTCCTGATGATGCTAATCATCCTGCTATTTATCCCCGGCGACTATGCCGGCCCCTGCTTCATCGGTTTCGCCATCGGCGAATCTCTCGGCGCTGCCGCTCTTCGTATCGCCGGCGGCATCTTCACCAAGATCGCGGACATCGGCTCCGACTTGATGAAAATCGTCTTCAAAATTAAGGAAGACGACGCGCGCAATCCGGGCGTCATTGCGGATTGCACCGGCGACAATGCGGGTGACTCTGTTGGCCCCACGGCCGACGGCTTCGAAACCTACGGAGTTACCGGCGTCGCACTGATCACCTTCATCTTGCTGGCCGTGAAGAGTCCCACCGTGCAGGTTCAGTTGCTCGTCTGGATCTTCGTGATGCGCGTGATCATGCTGATCGCCAGCGCTTTTGCCTACTTCCTGAACAACTTCATCCAGAAGCGGCGCTACGGCTCCGCGAAAGAGATGAACTTCGAGACTCCGCTTACCTGGCTGGTCTGGATCACTTCGTTTGTCTCGATCGCGCTCACCTATCTGGTGTCCGCGGTGATCATACCCTCGCTTGGCGGAGACAGCTCGCAATGGTGGAAGCTGGCCACCATCATTTCCTGCGGTACGCTGGCCGGCGCGGTCATTCCGGAGTTGGTCAAGGTGTTCACCTCCACCGAATCGCGCCACGTGAAAGAAGTAGTCACTTCAGCACAGGAAGGTGGTGCGTCACTCGGCATCCTTTCCGGGTTCGTAGCTGGTAACTTTTCCGCCTACTATCTCGGCGGCGCCATGGTCACATTGATGTCCATCGGATATGTGATTAGCCGCATGGGATTAGGCGAATTGATGGTCGCGGCACCGGTGTTCGCCTTCGGCCTGGTGGCTTTCGGCTTCCTCGGCATGGGTCCGGTCACCATTGCGGTCGATTCTTACGGCCCCGTGACTGATAACGCACAGTCCGTGTACGAACTTTCACTGATCGAGCAGATTCCCAACATCGCATCCGAACTAAAGAAGGACTACAACATTGACGTAGACTTCGATCGCGCCAAGCACCTGCTGGAAGCCAACGACGGCGCGGGCAACACCTTCAAAGCCACCGCTAAGCCCGTGCTGATCGGCACCGCGGTTGTCGGTGCCACCACGATGATTTTCTCGATCATCATGGCCCTCACCAACGGCCTGACTTCCGGGGTAAACAATCTCTCGCTGTTGCATGCACCCTTCGTTCTCGGCCTGATCACCGGCGGCGCCATGATCTACTGGTTCACCGGCGCTTCCACGCAAGCGGTCACCACCGGCGCCTACCGCGCGGTGGAGTTCATCAAGCGCCACATTAAGCTGGAGGGCGCAGAAAAGGCCAGTGTCGCTGATTCCAAGCGCGTCGTGGCCATCTGCACGCAATATGCGCAGAAGGGCATGCTCAACATCTTCATCGCTGTGTTCTTTGCCACGCTCGCCTTCGCTTTCGTCGAACCCTTCTTCTTCATCGGCTATCTTTTCTCCATCGCCATCTTCGGTTTGTATCAGGCCATCTTCATGGCTAATGCCGGCGGCGCTTGGGACAATGCCAAGAAAATCGTCGAAGTCGAACTGAAGCAGAAGGGCACGCCTTTGCACGATGCCACCGTCATCGGCGACACTGTGGGCGATCCCTTTAAGGACACTTCGTCGGTGGCCCTCAACCCGGTGATCAAGTTCACCACCCTGTTCGGCTTACTCGCCGTCGAACTCGCGGTTTCGCTGACCACGCAGCGAGGGAGCGGGCTGTCGCACGCCCTGGCCGCTATCTTCTTCATCATCTCGTTCCTGTTCGTCTACCGATCCTTCTTCGGTATGCGTATCAAAGGCGCGCAAGCCGAATAACGGTCACGCAAACACTAACTCCTCCGGCGCCCGTTCATCCCGGGCGCCTTCTTTTTTGGAGTGTGCGAGCCATGCTCCCGCTGGTGCACCAAATCCAAACTTTTTCAGCGGCAGCCTCGCTGGGCCCTAAACGAAACTTCACCTCCTCTCGTCACACGACTTGCCAGTGTTACAATCTTCGGCGGTACCATCGAGGTGAGCACAATGAAAAACGTCTCGGCCCTGGCAGTCCTGGCTGTTCTCGCCGTCGTTTTCAGTTCTTCCTGTCTCGCGCAATCCGACACGCAGTGGAAAATCCACGACATGAGTCGTCCCGTTCCTCCGGTCATCACGCCCGGGACGTCCAGCACGCAAGACGCGCAAGGCAAACCTCCCTCCGACGCCATCATCCTTTTCGACGGTAAAGATCTTTCGCAATGGCTGAACAAAGACAACGGTCCCGCTAAGTGGAAAGTGGAAAACGGCTACGTTGTGGTGGTGCCGCACACCGGCTACATCCACACCAAAACGCCCTTCGGCGATTGTCAGCTGCATGTGGAATTTGCCGAGCCGACGCCACCCAAAGGCGAGAGCCAGGAGCGTGGCAATAGTGGCGTATTTTTGATGGGCCTCTACGAAATCCAAGTGCTCGATTCCTACGAAAATCGCACCTACGCCGACGGCCAGGCCGCCGCGGTTTACGGTCAGTATCCGCCCCTGGTCAACGCCTCACGGCCACCGGGCCAGTGGCAATCCTATGACATCGTGTTCCACGGGCCGCGCTTCGATGCCTCTGGCAAACTCACACGCGCCGCCCGCGTCACCGTGTTTCACAACGGTGTGCTAGTGCAAGACAACGTCGAGATTCACGGACGCACCGCCGTTGGCGACGTTCCCACCTACGTCGCCACACCGGAAAAACTGCCGCTAGCTCTTCAGGATCACGGGGACCAGGTTCGCTATCGCAACATCTGGATTCGCGAATTACAGTAAGGAGTATTCGGTTGAGACAAGGCCCGGGGACCCGAGAGGGATTCCTCGCTTCGAAGATCCGCTCGGAATGACACGTTTTGAGTTGTTGCTGACAGACGAGGCAGGGGGATAAACCCGCCGCTACAAACTTTTCAATTATGTGACAGTCAGCGGCCCGAAAGCAGAACTTACGCCTGCATCAGGCCCACGAACTTCTTCTGGTTGTTCTCAAAGCCGGGGAATACAGGTTCTAGATCCTTTACGCTCAAATGACGATTCAGGATCTCGCCGACCACCGTACGAAAATCCGTGGTCAGCGCTAAATCGCGCCCGTCGTTCAATTGGTGGTCGTTCAAGCCGGGCCATTTGCCGTACACGCGGCCGCCTTTCACATCGCCGCCCATCACGAACATGCAGTTCGCGTGGCCGTGATCGGTTCCGCGATTGCCATTCTCGTGTGCGGTGCGCCCGAATTCGCTCATTGTGACTACGACGATGTCGCCCATCCGGTTGCCCATATCCTGATGAAACGCCGCCAGAGACTGGCCCAAATCTCTCAGCAGGTTCGCCAGTTGCCCTTGCGCCCCGCCCTCATTCACGTGATTGTCCCAGCCCCCGCAATCGAGGAACATCACTTCCACACCGATATTCGCCTTGATCATCACGCCAATCTGCTGCAGGCGCTGGCCCACGGACCCCTTGGGATATTCGGCGCCATTCTCCGGCGGGAATTTTGTCGTATCGATTTTGCGCAGCATGTCGATGGCTTCGAATGTTTCCGCACCCGTGCCATGCAACGCATGGTCCACCGACTGCGCATACATCGCTTCGAACCCGCCTTCCGCCACGTTGGCCATCGCCGCGGACTGTGGCTGCACCTTAAATTGCCGCAAATCCGGAATTGCGATCGCGCTCGTGCTTCCCTGCAGCATCCGCGGTAGATTCGGCCCCATGGCTACAGCGCGAAATGGCGAAGCATTTTCTTCCTTCACCGTGCCAATCGCGCGATCCAGCCATCCATCCTGCGTAGCCTTCACTCCTGGGGTACCGGACTCCATGAAATCCTGTGCGTCAAAATGCGACCGCGTGGGATCCGGTGATCCCGCTGCGTGCACAATCGCCAACTGGTTTTGCTGAAACAATGGCACCAGCGGCGCCAATCCCGGGTGCAACCCGAAAAATCCATCCAAGTCCAACGCGCCCCCATCGCCGCCTCCGCGCGGTGCGGGGATCGCAATGGTGGGCCGCATCCGGTAATAATTCGGCTCCGCAAAGGGCACCACGATATTTAGCCCATCCGCGGCGCCGCGCTGGAACAACACCACGAGTTGCTTCTTGCCGGTGCCCGGCCTCGAGGCCACCGCGCGCTGCAGGAACGCCGGCATGGTGCTCAACCCCACCAAGCCAATTCCACCGCGCTTCAGAAAATAGCGCCGCGAAAACTTCGCCGGCCTCGTTCCTTCGCAGCATGGGTTACTCATAGTTCCTCACCCGTGACTCAGCTTCATTCACTACCTTCTTTGGAACTCCGGCGCACCTAGCACCAAGCCCGCTACCACGCCCAAATCCACCTGCTTTACCGGATCATCCAACTTCGCCTGCACAACCTGCGGATTCTCCAACTGCTTCTGCAGTGTATCCACCGTTCCCGGTCCCGCTTCCCCTAAGAACACTAGCACTGCACGGTCCAGCGTAGTCTTCGCGTCGCTCCCATTGTTGCTTCCCAACAATGCCGCCACATCGCTGCGCGAGCCGCGCACTTTATTCCCCGCCAAGGCCAGCGAGAAATTCAGCCGGTTCAGCAGCGCGCCCGAATTCACCCACGTTTCCGCCTTATCGGAATATCCAGTCGGTGGCTGGCATTGATACAGCGGCTCGCCTATGCGCGCCACCCACTGCACCAATGGCATCGGTGTGTCCACATCCGTTCCCAGCGCGCGCACCGACGACACCACAAGCTCATACGGGGTCTTCACCTTTGCCCGGTAGGCATCCCGCGACCAGAATTCCGGCGAATAAATCATTGTCCGCATCACTTCCCGAATGTCTCCCCCGGACTTCTGAAAGCTTTTCGCCATCCGGTCAACCAGTTCCGATGGCGGTGTATCCGAAACAAAGCGCCGCGCCAGCTTCGTGGAAATGAATTTCGCGGTGTGCGGATTCTTCGCCAGCAACTCGATTACTTCCTCGCCGTCTTTCATCCCGCCGGCATTGATCTTCTTGCCCAGCAGCACTTTCGGATACGGATCGTGCATCTTTTCATCAAATTTAAATTGCGCAATCTCGCGTGGTTTCTCGATCGTCCAACCAGTGAAGCACCGCGCCACTTCCGTCACATCTTTTTGCGTGTACCCACCATCGACGCCCAGGGTGTGCAATTCCATCAGCTCGCGCCCATAATTTTCGTTTAGCCCACGCTGCGGTTTCTTATTCTGCGCCTGCGGTGGTCTCGGTGGAGGTGCATAAGGCCCGCGCCGCATCTGCTGCTTCATCGCACGTTCCATGGCCAGGCGTTGCGCCGCGTTGGGATCTACACTCAAGAAATTGTCCAGATAAAACAGCATCGCGGGGCTTTTCGCCGTCGCGGTCAACAAATCCTTGAACTTTCCCAGCGTGTTTGGCTCAATTACGTCGCGTTCGTACGAAGTCAGGTACCAGCGCACTTCGCCCTTACCTGCAAACACGTTGAAGTGGTTAAACCAGAAATCGTCCATCACTTGCTGCAACTGGCGGTCGCTGTAAATGGCCCGCGTCATTTTGGCCATAGCCAGTTCTTCCACCACGCGCTGCGGTCTTTTGCTGTCATCGGAAATTGCACGCGGCACCGCGTTCGGGTCTATTCCCAACGCTCCCCTTTGCCCCGCGGCTCCACGCGTCGGCGGATTTAGCTTCATCGGCGAAGGCGTGTCCGCGGCCGGAGCGGTGTTCGCGGCCATTTCGTTGTTCGGCGCCGCTTCGTTGCTGCCAGCATTCGAATCCATCTGCTGGGCCATGGCGGTGACCGCCGCGTCCGCCTGTTGCTGCGCAATCTGCTCTTGAGTCAGCGCCGGTTTACCTTGCTCCGCCTGCTTAGCCGCCTGCTTGGGATTGGGATACTCCGCCAACAACTGCGCGTTCGACATGGTCAGCGTGGGATAAATGTTCAAGCGCGCCTGCAGCGCATTGTCGTCAATAGATTTCGGATTTAATTGCTGGTCAATCCACGTGGCCAGTCCCATCTGCCGGATGCGCTCTACGTCGCCGGGCCGGGGTCCGTATGCCAGCCGGTTCAGCGCATGCTGGATTGCTTCGTCGCTGGTTAATTCCGTGACCGGCAGACCTTTCAACACGGGATCTTGGCTCTTCTTTTTGTTCTTGGTAGCGGTGGCAGTGGCCGCCAGGGATGGCGCATCGAGTACCAGCGTGAAAATGCAGGCCAGTGCCGAAACGGCCGCGAGCAGCGCCTGCCGTGTGTACGAAACGTTGCGTGGTCGCGCCTTCGCCGCTGCTTTCGCGGTCTCGCCGGCCACACCGACAGGGGGGTTGCGCATATCCCTCAGATTAACCCTGCCAACCCACGAAAGTTGCTGGCTCGTCGGACAGGTGTTGCCTATCCATCCCTGCGTGCCGAAACGACCAACACAGGCTCAACTACCGGCTCCACTGGTCTAATTTAACGTGAACTCCACCGGCCTTTGCGGGGCCTGCGCGTTCTTCTCATCCACTGCCAGCAGCACCAACTTGTAGGTTCCTGGCGCCAACTTGCTGGTGTCGACCCGCAACGCGAACGGCACCACCGGATTGCCTTTCTCCACAAAGTCGCTCATGGGAATGGCACCCGTGAACAGCACTTCTTTATTGGCGCTATCGAAAATGCGGTAGCCGGCCGCCAGTTTTACGGAGTCTTGCGTCTTCAACAGTGGCTCGTACAACTCCGAATACAAAGTGATGCTGTCCGCCTTCTTGAAGTGGTAGCTTGCCGCCGGCGTGATTTGCGTGCCCTTTACGATCAACGGCTTGCGATCCTCCAGCAGCGTCGCGTCCACGTCCGTAGGAATCTCGTTGACTCGTTGCAGGCTTGACGACAGTACTACGCCCCCTAGCGTGAACTTGTTGCCATCGTACGGCTCGATCACCAGCGGTTTCTCTAACTTCGCAAACCCTTCCCCGCCCGAACTCATCACCACGGCCAGCTTGTAGGTGCCGGGTCCGGCGTCGAACTGATTCTGGTAATGGTAAGGCGTCTTGGTAAATTCCTTCCATTCGTCCTTTTCCATGTCCAGGGTCAGCGTGTCGCTGAATCGCGCGCCCACGCTTCCGTCGGGCTTATACGCGATCCCGAGGATATTCACGTTCGCGTGATACTTGCCCTTGTCTTTATTGAAGACCACCGCGTCGCCCGGAATCTCCATCGACAGGTTCACCCGCGCAATGTTCGGCGACGAATAGAAATACGGCGCCTCCATGCTCGCCTGGATCGTGCCTTGTGCGCTCCCCCCGGCCTGCGCCTCCATCTGCTTCTCGATGGGCTTGCCTTCCAGCGGATTCGCCGGCCGCACGTTGCAGTAACCGCTGCGCGAACGTACTTCCACTCCGCCCTTGTTCACTTTCACCTTCAAAGTGTGGCAACTGCCCTCTTCCGTTTCCTTGGGCACATAACCGATCAAGTAGAACTGGTTCATTTCCGCGACGATGCGCTGCAACCCACCAAGGAGATCGTTCGTGTTGTAAATGGCAAATCCACCGGTGCCGTCCGCAAGCATCTGCATCACTTGCTGGTTGACCGACGCCATGTTGGGAATTTTCGGCAGCAACACCTGCGGTTGGTTCAACGGATTGTTGTAGTAGTTCGAATAGATCGAAGTTGGCGTGGTGGTCCCCCCGCCCGTTCCGCCAGTGCCACCTTTGCCTCCTCCAGTGCCACCCGTCCCACCAGTTCCGCCGCTGCCACCTTTGCCTCCGCCGCTACCTCCCGTGCCACCTGTACCTCCTGTGCCGCCAGTTCCACCACCGCCGTGACCACCACCCCCACCCGCGCCGCCTCCGCCACCAGTGCCTCCTCCACCTCCGCCGGTGTGCTGCAGGTCAGGCATGGCTACCCTATAACTCGCCAGCACGAGCCGTGGCCGGTCCGTCGCTTCGCCGTTGCGGTTCGCCGGATTTACCGGCACCAATAACTTCACGGTTGGAGCCATCAATCCTCGCGCGTCCAGCGGATAGATCGCCACATTCGCTTTGTTGCATGCGTCAATGGTCACCGTCAACTCGCTCATGTTGTCCGGCGACAGCGTAAAGCCTCCGGTGAACAGCACCAGAATTTTTCGCCCGGGGATTCCGCGCAAATCCTTCGCCAGGCTGCGGATGGCCAGCAGCATCGAGCGCACGCCAAAATCCGCTTCCGCATTGTTCAAACTCGGCAACCCGCTCATCTGCACCGGCACCGGTCCCGACGCCATTGCTGCCGGATCGTTCGACGCCACTTGCGCGTTCGAATTAATGTTCGGGGCCTTATTGCCCATCACTGCCGCCTGCAACAACTTCACGTTCGGCGTGAAATTCTGCTGAATCACCAGGCTCCCGGTGTAATTCACCACGGCCATCAAGCGGTCCGGTCCCGCACTGCTCTCGACAAATTTCGACGCGGTCTGGCGCGCCTGGGCCTGTTCGCCCACGTCCATCGTGGTCGTATCGAAAAACAGAATCATGTAGTGTCTTTGTCCGGCGGCCTGCGCCGTGGCCTGCGACTCTGACGAGAAGCTGGTGATGGCCTGCTCTTTGTTGTCTTCGTAAACCTTGAAGTCGCCCTGCGTCAGGTCGGTCACGTAGTGGCCCTTCTTGTCCATTACCACGGTGTCGACCAACACCAAACGTGACTCGGTCTTGATTGCCTGGTCAGTTTTCACCGCCTGCGGTTGATCGGTAGCCGCAGGTATGGCAGCATCCTGAGATTGGGGGGACGTCTGCGTCTGCGCCTGCCCCTGCGCCAGCGGTCGCCCGCACAGCAGCAGTCCTGCCAAAAGCAGCACACTCCCGAATTTCCTGGCCTTCTCCACTCTCATAACGCCCCCATTTCGTGGTTCGGCGCAATGCGCCAGCGCCACACAAATTCGTTTCCTACTCGGGTATCACCACCGAGCCGCTTTTGGCGGCCATCTGCGCCCCCTCCGAATCCCGGATGACTTGACGCACCATGTATTTTCCGGGCTTCAGATCGAAACTCGACTTCATCACCAGCCCCGTATGACTCATCCTTTCGTACGTTTTATCTAGCAGGCGCATTTCCAATATTTTCTCTCCGCCGGTCACAAAATTCCCATTCTCGTCAAAAACCACTGTCGCGACAGTCAAGTCGTCGTAATTCCTTCCATCGGATTTCCGGAAATGCATCCCTTTGACATCGATCTTGGACACCACACTCAAGTGCGCCGAAGTATCGCCGGTCCGGAAATATTGCGTCTGCAAATCCAGTGGCAGTTCCTGAATTTCGTCCTGCGAAAACACCGCTTCCTGGATCTCCGCCTTGGCCTGCTCGCCTGGATCGTTCATTTTCCTCGGTGCGTAGTATCCGCGCCTGGCTTGCACCGAATATTTGCGCTTATCCGTAATGACCACTTTGATCGTGTGATATTTGCCGTCCATTTTCTGATTCGAAGGCGAAAATCCCAGAACATACATGACTTCCGGCGTCCCACCCGCGCGATCCAATCCGCCCGCCAGATCATTCGAATTCTGAAAGAATGTGCCCCCGGTTCCGTAGGCAAGATCCGATAGAACAAACGCATCTTCGGTTTGTTCCGCCGACCGGAACTGCTGCTTCTGGGCCGCCGTCTGGGGGGTATCGGTGTTCGGCTGTGAAATATCTCCCAGAATGTCTGGCGCGTACAATCCTCGCGCGTCCACGGCATTGATCACCACACCGACGCGATTGGCTCGGTCAATAATTCCCGCTTCGTCCAGATATTGTGTGGCCAACAAAAATCCCGGCGATGCCAGCGCCAGCACGCGTTCTCCCGGCATCTGTGCCAACCGCCGCAACACGTCTTCCAGCGCTCGATACGTGTAGTTGTTATCCGCATCTCCCGCCACCAGTTCTTGCTGCAGCGCCGAGACGGCCATGGTCTGCGCCTGTTGGAGGTACCGCGGGTCGCCCTGGAACATGCACTGCAAGGTTTCTTGCGTGACTATCGGCAGCACGGTTGGGTCGCTCTTGTTGACGTACTGATCCGACATGTAGTACGTCACGTCCGGGCAATTGGTGCTGGAGTTGACCTTGCCCATTTTCGGCCGCGGCACCACCTGGTTCAGCGCCTTCTCCAATGCCTCTTTGTCGCTCGTAAAATCCTGCTTCAACTCCTCCGAGGTTGTGAAAATACCGATCCGGTCTGTCGGGGCCATGCTGTCAATCAGCTTCTTAGCCGCGTTCTTCACCGTCATCGCGTCTTGCATCTGCAGGTGGATGTCGTCGAACATTAACGCCACAAATCGTTCAGGCAACGCCATCTCTTTGCCGGACTCTTCGGTATCCTGCTGCGTTTTGGCCGCCTCCTCGATCCTTTTCTTGCGTGATTCCGCGGTCTCGACGGCGAAGTTCGTGATCACCTGCAACTTGCCCTGGTCATACACCTCAAAATCTTCGCGTTTCAAATCTTTTACGAGCTTGCCGTTGGAGTCGCGCACGATGGTCTTCACCTGTACCAGGTTGACGCGAATTTTGAACGTTGTGGTTGTATCCTTGCTGGTAAGCTCGGCCTTCGGTTCCGCTGGCTTATTGTCAGACGCAGGCGCGGGAGCTACGGCAGAAGCGGGCGGGTTCTGGCTGGTATTTGCGCTTTCGCTGCTCTGGGATGGAGTGCTCTGCCCACTGGTGGCTGATCCTTGCGCAAGCGCTCCCGGCACCGCCACAAGCAGGAGCAACACAGTCGCGCACCAACTGCTTTGGTGCCATCCCCACTTCTGGTAGGCAGGCCCGAGCGTAAGTCCCTCCCTTGCCCCAACTTCCAACCCTGCCGGTTCGCGTCCGGTCTAACCGACCCAATGCACTTGAGCGGGACACCCTGACTATAGGTCGCACGATTTTTTGTGTCAACGCACGCCCAGGCTCAATCTGTGGCGCCGCCCCACGAAGGGTCACTTGCTGTTCGTGAACGGCCCTTTTGGCTCCAGCTTAATTTGCACGTGTGCGGTCGGCGCAGAGGGTTTCGGCTTGGCGATCAATACGTGTGTCAATGTCTTCGGTTTAAAATTGTCCGCCTTGGCTTCAATCGTATATTCGACGCCCGGCTCTAGCCAGAACTTCGCGATGCCGTTCTGGTCCGCATGCGCGGATTTGGACGCCCCTCCCTTTACCGCCTTCACCGTCACGTCGCAATACGGCAAAGGAATCCACACGGGATCCACCACCTCGACCTGCAACGTGGGCGGCCCGTCCTCCGTGGTCGGCACCGGCATGGCCAGCGGCCCTGCCGTCGTTCCCAAGGTCCCAAAACTCAGTAGGAAAAGGAATACCGTTAACATAGACACTCCTGGTCACCCTGTGGTGCAAGTCTGTACCGGTCACGAGGTAGCGCACACTGTCCATTGCGGCACCGGTGCAGAGCGAACCCGATGCTCGGCGCAAACCGGCACTGCGTCTTCTCACGCGGCATGCCTCGATTCTGCACTATTCACTTGCCGCCCAGCAACTTTCCAGGGGAATTCGCTTCGGTGAGACTAGTTCGCTCCGTGCTTGCGGATTTTGCGGCGAAGGTCGGGCCAGAATTCCTTCGCCACGTTGCACAACGCATTCAGCATCATGTCTGTGCCCCAGACACTGATTGTATTGCTTAAGGTGCGCTGGCTCTGTGGACGATAGATGTTCGAGACTCCCGCAGCCACGGCGTTGCCCAGCACTTCCGAGTAATTGAACTGCTCTTTGCCGCTGTCGCTGCGGGTAACGAAGATCTGGCTCACGGAGTACATCGCCCGGCGCCAGGTATTGCCACTGCCGCGTTGGAAGTAGCGCGGATCCTGGTGCAGGATTGTCGGAAACACGGAGGCTGTCATCAATGTGCCGATTCCCGAGTCCGCGTACACCGTGGCGTAACGCTTCGCGTACCCCTGCGCGCCTTGCCCATAGGAGGGATCGCTGTCTCGAGCCTGCCCGAGCAATGCGATTGCGCCTAAGAAAGAAACGGTGACAGGATCCGTCATGGTTTTTGCGGATAACAAAAATTTTGTCTTCGTCGAAAGCGGCGCGGTGTGATCCAGGTTTTCTACCATCAGATAGTTCGGCAACAGGAAAAACAGTCGATCGTTTTTGGCT
Organism: Verrucomicrobiia bacterium; assembly: GCA_035506955.1. Taxonomy (GTDB): domain Bacteria; phylum Acidobacteriota; class Terriglobia; order Acidiferrales; family UBA7541; genus Acidiferrum. Next base: position 9,741 of record DATJOO010000092.1, on the reverse strand, counting down.
TCTGGCGTGGAAGGGCTCACCGCCACGACTTCGCTGCCGGAACTGACCGGCTCCGGCACCACATCGAAGAAACTGGAGCTTGCAGGTAATAGTTGCTGCGCGTGTATAGGCAGCGCCCACAAAAACACGCCGAACATAGCAGCCCACAACACTTTTCGTGCGTTTTTAGCTGGGATGAACACCCGCTAAGAATGCTGGTGTGTTTCTCTCCGCAATACTGGTCCGACGTCCAGTTGTTTCTCCCGCGTAACTGCACTGACTACCTGTACGGACAGACAAACGCCTCCACGTTCGTTGGCCCGGGTTGCGAATGGCTGATTATTGGGTGGGATGTCGATAAGCGCCGATTAGTCTCGAAATCAATACTGCTAGATATAAAACGCCGAGGATTGCTTCGATGACCGACACACAGCGAACCTCTCCCGAAACTGGTGTGATACCGGCGGCACCGAGCGACGTGATGGTGGCAAAACTGTAGTAGATGAAATCCAGCCGGTTTGGATGCGTGTGCAGGTTAGTCAGCGGATCCAGGTAAAAGGACCGGGGCTGAATGAGCACGAGCATTCCGTAAATGCTCGCAAACGCGAATCCCATCAGAAGATAAATGCTCAGCGCTCCAAAAATCGTCTCAGAGTTGGGCCTTCCGGGCGCAATCACACGGCGCAAGATCACCACGACAATCAGCGTGTCAAACACGAAGCTCAACACCACATTCAGAATCGCCAGCGAATGCAAGCCAATCGTCAGGTTCAGACCCCGCTGCACAAATGCGGGAATCGCCAGGATGATCGCGGCAATCACCAGGCCCCGTCGAAAACTGGCGGCATACACACAAAACACGATGGTGGTGCTGCCAAACACACGGAACGCGTAATAGCCGAACGCGCTACTTTCGGCATATGGATACAACAGCAAAGATGCCAGCAGAAACAAGAACAGGAAAAAATACTTGTGCTTCGCTAACGCCCTTACAAAGTCGTCACGAAAAGTTGTATCCCCAGTCATCTTCGGCCCCGGGCCAGATACTAATGGCGACCCAATATTTCAGCAAGCGTCACCCTTTGGCCGGGACGGCATAAAATTCACCGGAGCCACTCCGTATGGCGCTAGAATTTTCTTATGGCCAAGACCGATAGCGTTCCCAGTATCGACGAATATCTCCGCAAGCGCCTCATGCCCGTGGAAGGCGTGATCCCTCATCTTCCTGGTATCGAGATGTACGGCAATTCCGTGCCTGCCGGAACGGTCGGCGGCGATCTTTTCGAATACATCAATTTTCAGCAGCGCTACAACATCGACGCCCGCATTCAACGCGCGCTCAGGCTTTCCAAAGATTACCTCGCGCCACTCCCCGCCGGCGTCCCTCCGCGCAATTCCGTCGACGATCACGTGCAGTGGCTTAAATCGCGCCAGGACTATCAACCAGACCAGGAATCCCGCTATCGGTGGGCGCGCAGTTCCGAGCAAATCCGGGTGGCCGAGGATCTGCGCGAGCTTAACAGCACTGCCGGGGTCTTAATCGTAGACGCACAGGGCCATGGCATCATCGCCGCCAAAATCGCTTCCACCGTTCACGACACCTTCCATGCCCTGATGCTTGCCGAGCTCGATCATCGCGGCAAAACTACTCCCGAGATGTTCGAGCGCATCAACCTGCGCTTGGCTTACTCGGTTACCGCACGCAACGCCCTTGGCCGCAGCGAGAAAGAGTTCGCCCAGGAAATTGCTACGATGCTTTACGGCGAGGTCCGTCCTTACGGGCATTTTCGTTTCGTAAATTTTGGCCATCCTGCTCCGCTGGTCTATTCCGCCGAATATCGCAAGTTCATGGACATCGACAAAAGCCATATGGTGCAATTCCTGCCCCTCGGGTTACAGATTCCCGAAGATCACCCTGACCGCAACCGCTACTTGTCCCTGGAGCCACCCGACGGCAACCATGCCAACTCTTCCTCAGAAGTCGCCGAACTCACACTCATGAGTCCCGGCGATATTCTCTTCCTTTACAGCGACGGCGTTTACGACGGCTACGATAAGGAAGAGCGTCGCCAACTTGAAAACATCATGCGCGAACACTATCAGGAACCCGCCAAAGATATTTGCAATGCTTTGCTGCAATATGCTGTGCAACGCGACGACCGCCTTCGCCAGGCAGCCCCGGATTACCCGGTGGACGATAAAACCGTATTCATCATCAAGCGCAACTAGCCTATGTACCTCTAAACACCAATCCTTTCCTTGACACCCTCTACGTCTGCCGCCATCTGCTTCAGCTCTGGCCCATTTTCTGGCAACGCCCCCAATCCTTCGGCTAACCGCAGCCTCCCTTTTGGAGTACGACAGTTCGGTGTCGATTTTAAGGTCCCTTTTGCGTCGGTTCACGGAACAGGAACGCTGCCGCTGACGTCTACCATTAGGTGACGAGGAACGGGTGTGTAGGAAGCCGTTACGGGGGATGACATGCTGCGAGATCTTCCATTCGCCGTTCGTATGCTGCTGAAGCAGCCTGCCTTCAGCCTGATTGCCATTCTCACTTTGGCGCTCGGCATTGGCGCCACTTCGGCGGTGTTCAGCTTGATCCAAGGCGTTCTGCTGACACCGGCACCCTACAAAAAGCCTGCGCAGTTGATGCTCGTTCCCGTGGCACGCACCGACGGCCAGAAGATGGACGATCCACGAGCGTGGCCAGCGCAGCAATGGACTGAGTGGCAGAAGAAGGCAACGACATTCGAAGGAATCGCCGCCTACAGTTGGACATTCAACTTTCTTGTTCGAGGCGACGGCAGCCAGTCAATGCAGGGCATGTTGGTCACCAGAGATTACATTCCAGTGCTGGGCTTGAAAACCATCGTCGGACGCACCTTCGAGGATTCTGACTTTTCGTCGGGGTCAACCAAAGTGATTGTCCTCGGATACGACTTTTGGCAGCGCGCCTTCAACGGAGACCCTCAGATTATCGGTAAAACCGTACACATCTCCCGCTGGGACGTGCCTCCCACTGTAATCGGCGTGATGCAGCCGGGGGTACGCTTCCTTCCCTCTCCGGGTGCGGCGAAAGAACCAAATTACAACGTGAATGCCACGGTGGATTTTTGGGCTGCGGCGCAGCCCGACCCCAAGGCCTTGACCGCGCCGTATTGGGACGTCGTGGCGCGCGTCCGACCGGGAATTTCGCAGCGCCAAGCGCAAGAAGAGCTAGCCCTGCTGGTGGCCCGCGAGGCCCAAGGTGAACCACAGTTTGAAGGGTTCACGCCTCACCTGGACCCGCTGACCGACGAAATGAATCGCGACGGCCGCCGGATTTTGCTGCCGCTGTTCGGCGCCGCAGCTCTGGTACTGCTCATTGGATGTGGCAATGCGGCGGCGCTGCTGCTGGTCCGCGGACTGCAGCGTCAACAGGAATATGCGGTGCGCGGCGCACTGGGTATGGGTCGTGTTGCGCTATTTCGTCAAGTCTTGACCGAGGGCCTGCTACTGGCGTTGTCGGGAGGGACATTTGGACTCTTGCTGGCCTTTGGCGGTGTCAAGGTGCTCCAGTGGATTGCCCGCCAAGCCGTGCCACGGCTGGACGGAGTGACCGCGGGCTGGACACTTTTGACCTGGAGTTTCGGCGCGGCGGTACTGGCTTCTGTTTTCGCCGGCATTCTTCCCGCGCTCCGCGCTTTTCGCCTCGATCCCATGGACGTTCTGAAGAGCGCCGGGCCTAAAGGCACAGCTGGCTCAGGGGAACGCCGGCTTCTGCGCGGCGTCACCATCGCGCAGACGGCATTGACCTTGGCCCTCTTGGTGGGCGCAGGATTGCTGATTCGCACTATGCTGAAAATCGCAGCGGTGCCTTCCGGTTACAACACGAGCCGCATCTTGACCATGAGCGTCACCGAGGTGGACTACTCCAACTGGAACAGCTTCCACCGGCAAGCCCTCGAGCGCGTGGCCGCGATCCCCGGCGTGCAATACGCCGCCTTTGCCTGGGGAGTGCCGCTGACCGGAAATAATTGGCCGGCCACCTTGGAGATTGAGGGCCAGCCTCCCGCTGTCAAAGAAAGCGATAAGACTGCACTACCGCTGCGCGCCGTCACGCCCGACTATTTCAAGTTGATGGGCGAGGCACTCCTGGATGGCAGAGACTTTCGTTCGACGGACGATGACAAGGGACAAAAGGTAGCCATCGTGAACCAGGCCTTTGCCGATCGTTACTTCCCACATCAATCTCCGGTTGGACGCAAATTCTGGCTAGACGGTCGCGATAAACCCGGCATCGAAATTGTCGGCGAGATCGCCAACAGCCGAAACGACGATTTGACTCACGCGGCGTCTTCGGAGATTTACCTGCCGCTGTGGCAGGCGAACGCGTTTTCGAAGCATCTAGTGGTGCGGACTGCGGCGGACCCGCGCGCGGTGGTCCTCGCTGTGGAACGCGCACTCCACCAAGTGGATCCCACGGCCGCGATTGAAAACGTGAAGACCTTGGAACAGATTCGCGACGAATCGCTGGCTTCGCGCACCTTTGCCATGCAACTGCTCGTCGGCTTCGCAGTTGTCGGTAGCGTCTTAACCCTGGTGGGAATTTACGGCGTGCTTTCACTGTCGGTCACTTCGCGGCGCCGAGAGTTGGCGATTCGCAGCGCGGTGGGCGCGCAACCAAAGGACATTCGCAAACTGGTTTTCGGCGAGGGCTTGCGATTGATCACAGCCGGCGTGGTTGCCGGAGTAGCGCTGGCTATGGTTTTGTCGCGTGTGCTCGAGTCCTTCCTGTTTGAGGTGCAGCCCAGCGACCCGGCAACGCTGGTGGCGGTTGGCCTATTGTTTGTGGGCGTAGCGCTGCTCGCCTGTTGGGTACCGGTGCACCGCGCCGAAAAGGTTGATCCCGTGGAAGCCCTGAGATATGAGTGACACCTAGCTAGTGTAGCAGCGGCTTTACGCCGCTGGTTTTCACTCCCACGTGACCACCATCACTGTGAACACGCCTCCAAGTGCGTACTAGCTGGAATAAGGGTTGCTCGCCGCTCCATTGCCTCTCTTCGCGAGTCACCCGCCAGGTGCGTCGTTGCAGGATCAGGCACTCGTTAACGCCCGCGGAGAACTGCTCGAAATCATTTCGGGCACGGTGTTCCTGTCGATTGGCTTGGTGGCCTGCGCCATCGCCGCTATCCGACGCACCGGAGTGCGCCTGTTCTTGTGGCTAGGCATTTGGAGCGCCATGTACGGCACGGGATTGTTGACCCACACGCCGCAGATCGTCGCCGTGCTGCCGCCTTGGCTTCAGACCAGTCTCCCCTACGTGAACGCCATAAGCGCCTACCTGACCGTGGTCGTCGCATTCCTTGCATTTTTGGAACTGAGCGTCGGGCGCCTTCGACTCGTCATCCACAGCATCATCGTCGCGGGCATCGCAGTCGCCATAGCTGGGGTAGGCTGCGTCATTTTCGGCGGTTCGGAAAGCAAATTCATCGGCTACAACTACGTAGTCACTGTCATTGGGCTTCTGGTGCTGCTCGCTGTTCTCACATTCAAGAAGCTGTCCGACAAGTTTCTGGTTTTGCTCAACCGGCGCGTTCTTGGCGGCGGCATGTTGATCTTTGTCGGCGTGGCTCTGTGGATCAACCTCTCCCGCACCCTGAACTACAACACCCCTGCCGTCGTAAACGATCTCGGTTTCGCGGCCTTCTTGCTGTCGCTCGGATACGTGGGAGTGGAAATGGTGTTTGTCCATGAGCGCCGCCTGCTCTCCCTTGAAAAGGAACTGGAAGTCGCCCGCCAGTTGCAGTCCTCGATTCTTCCTGCCGCCGTTCCGGAAATCCAAAATATCCAGATTGCCGTGTCCTACCAGCCGATGGCCGCAGTCGCTGGCGATTTCTATGAATTCGTTCGCGCCGATGGAAAGCGCTTGGGCCTGCTGGTCGCTGACGTGACCGGGCACGGCGTACCGGCCGCGCTCATTGCCTCTATGATCAAAGTAGCGATGCAGTCTGTGGAATCTTGCGCCGATGACCCGCGACAAGTCTTGCGCGAGTTGAATCGCATCCTCTTCAAGCAAATCCACGAACAATACGTCTCGGCCGCCTATTTGTGGATCGACACGGAACGCAGCAAGGCCTGGTATTCGGCCGCCGGCCATCCCCCGCTTCTGCGTTGGAAGGACGGCAAGCTGGAGCGCATCGAAAGCAACGGCTTATTGTTCGGAATCATCCCCGATCCCGACTATCCCGTTCGCGAGTTTGCCATCCATTCTGGAGAGCGCCTTGTGTTGTACACCGATGGTCTGACTGAGCCACAGAATGCTCGTTGTGAATCCTTTGGCGACCGCAAGCTCGAAGAAGTAATTCGCAAGAATCAATCGCACCCGCCCGCCGAGCTATTGCAACAAATGCTTGCGGAAGTGCGCGCGTGGCCTCCGGGCTCGCAGGCGCAGCAGGACGATATCACCCTCATGGTGATCGACGTAAGCTGATTCCAGGGGCGCAGAGCAGTAGTGTTTGCGTAAACTGCCCTACGTGTCGTGCGTCACATCAGTTATCTCACGCCAAATGTGAACCTTGAAAGATCCCTTGAGAGGACATTTTCCATCATGCCGCGACTCCTGATCACTCAGGCCACGGGCTATCGTTATCGAGGCCTGCTCGAACCCTACAAGCTACGGAAGAGAAAGCTGGTCGGGGCCGTGATTCCCTACTTGGCCGCGCTCGCTCCAAAGGAGTGGCAGATCACTCTGGTCGATGATGCCACCGAGGAGATCGACTTCAACGCCGACGTGGATGTCGTGGCCATTACCATCCGCACCGTCACCTCGTTGCGCGGTTACGAGATCGCCGAAAAATTCCGCCGCCGGGGAGTCCCCGTCCTGATGGGCGGCCCGCACTGTACCTTCTACGCGGATGAAGTCGCGGAACACGCCGACGCCGTCTGCATCGGCGAGGCGGAGGAAGTGTTTCCCAAAATGCTCGAGGACGCGGCAGCGGGACGGCTGAAAAAGTTCTATCGCCGAGAGACGGTCGCCAGTCTGGAGCACATGCCGGCGCCCCGGTGGGACCTGCTCAATCCGGCAAAATACGTGTGGTACCGGCCGTACGTCATCCAGCAGTCTCGCGGTTGCCCGTACGTTTGCGACTTCTGCGCCGAGCGCCGCCTGAATGGCGACTACGGCTATCGCTATCGGCCGACCGCCGAGGTGGTTGACGATATAAAACGCTGCGGCAGCAGGCACATTTTCTTCGCCGCCAGCCAGTTTGCCGGCAACGTCGAGCGCGCTATGGAACTCATGGAAGCGTTGATCCCGTTGAAGGTCCGCTGGTCCACGCTGTTCTCGGCGCACTATTGCCTCGACGAAAAGTTCATGGACCTGGCCAAGCGCTCGGGGTTGCTGCATGTGAACACCGGGGTCGAGAGCATCAGCCAGCAAACGCTGGCCACTATGCACAAAAATTTCAATAAAGCGTCCGAATACTCTCGCGTGATTCACAACCTGCACAAGCGCGACATCAGCTACTCGCTCAACTTCGTCTTCGGCTCCGACTCCGACGATGACACCGTCTTCGACGCCACTCTTCGTCTCCTGCATGACTATAAGGTGCACACTGCCTATTTCAATATTCTGGTGCCTCTGCGCGGCACCGCCATGCACCAGAAATTCAAGGAAGAAGGCCGTCTGCTGGACGAGCCCAACATGGAGCGCTGGCCTGGCCTCTCCTGCCATTTCAAGCCGATGCACTGGAGTCCCGAGCAATTGGTGCAACGCATCATGAAAATCCGCCACGACTTCTACACCACTCGTTCCGCGATCCACCGGTTGCCGGTGCCGTACAAGGAATCCCATTTCGCGAGTTGGAACCTGCACTTCCTGCAGAGAAAAGTGACCGCGCACCTGGATTCCATGCGCGATTTCACCGAGTTTTAGCGTTTGGACTGCTGTAGTTTGCCACTCTTTGAGGGTCGCGCGCGTGTCAAAAACTCAGTGCGCCTTGTTCAATCTTAACGCCCAAGCGCCACATGCTGGCGAGATAACCCTAAGGTATCGAACGTATTGCCGCTTCCAATGCAAAAGGTAACCTGCACTCGAGGGCTAGATTCGTAAAAGGTTGGCGGACATGGCGCGCTGGGTGCTCAATTGCCCGTTATGCAACACGGAATTTACGCATAGCGAGATTGGATCGACTCTAGAGGACTACTACCTTCCTCTTAGACCTACATTTCCTTCTGGCGGCCTCACGATCGAATGCCCCAATTGCAAAAAGACTTCATTGTTTCAGCAAAATGAGTTGGCCTATCGGCGCGAATGAAAAAAACCGAACGATTCCGTGCCCAAACGAGGAGAAATCGTGATTGCAACAGTAATTACGCTGCAAAAAGACGGCTCCGAACAACCCCAGTTCTTCGAACTTGCGGTCAAATATGATGGCGTCGGCGCCCCGGGCCGGACGGTGGTCTACGGAACCGAAGAAAACTTGCGGGAATTGCTGCGCGACGGCGGGTTAGCAGGCGTCGATATAGACGTGCTCTTCAAATCGGTCGCCTGAAACACTCTCGGCGGTCAGCACTCATTCGAATCCAGCCAAAATGTGATTCTGATCGACCACACGGCAACCGTATCCGAGTCCCTGCAGGTATTCGATCACGCTATCGTGCAAGGCGGCGCTGTGCAGTTCGCAAAGGATCACGGGATGCCAGGTGCGCAACAAATTGTCGGCCCCTAGAAGTGCCTTCAATTCCGCGCCCTCCACATCGCACTTGATTACGTCGGGACGCGGGTGAGTCGCGCAGAATTCGTCCAGCGTGATGGACTCAACCTCGATGCAGCCTCCATCCTCTTCCGGACGTTCACACGAAATGTGGCCTGTCAAATCCAGGGACTGCGTTTTCTCAGCCATTCGAAAGCGAATCGTTCCGGTTTTGTCGGACACCGCTTTGCGTTCCGCGCGCACGTGCCCGAATCCGTTGCGTTCCAGATTCGCTACCAGACGCTGATAATTTACGGGTCCGGCTCAAACGAAAAGACCGCCCCGCCGGAGCCGACCAGGCGAGCGGCCAGCAACGAATAGCATCCAAAATTTGCACCCAGGTCATAAAACGTCATACCCGGCTTTAACTGTTCGAGCAGCGCGTGAAGTTCTACGCTGTCCTTCTGCGGCACGGTCGTTGTGCCCGTTCGTGGGTTTAGAGCGATCCAGGTGTTTTGTACCGGCCCCAAGTCTACGCAACTCCAAACCAGCGCCTCGCCGGGAACGGCCACCTTCGCAGCCAAGTGAACCAATTTGCCAAGCACCGGCATTCGACGCAATTTCGTCACAACCGGAGCATAGCGCATCACCACATTCGAAATCGTAAGAGGGCGCTCGGACACAAAGCACCTCCGGATTCAGGGCCGTACTTGTACAAAAAACCTGCTATATGCCGAGAAACGTTGCCCCATGATACCAGCAAGTTCCTTCCTGTACATCCACCCCGACGCCAATACACAAACACGTGGCTTGTCCAGGCCTGCTCGTGGGTGCCTTCCGATCAGTGGTTTCACAGGGTTCGTCTGCCAGCTTCGTCGATAACGTGTTTTGTGTTTTGCGCCGACGAAATTCCGAAGTGAAACCCATACAGGACGTAAGAAAGAATTAACCTGAACATGGGAGAAGCTAGCCTTGGTCCTTTCCTTTTTTCGACATTCCCGCTCTCGCACTCTCTAGCTTGACTTCCAAGTCCGCCGCCCGTTCCACCGCCTCGCGCAGCGCTTTTCGCCATTCATCTTGTGTGTAC
>DATJOO010000091.1:0-11952 GCA_035506955.1 Verrucomicrobiia bacterium | reverse complement strand
TGGGATCAAGCCTTAGTCGAGGTTTTTTACGGAGCAGTCGATCCATTTTGTAAACCGAGTGCGGCATCGGTTGCTCGATCCTCTGCAAGAGCTGCCCCTGCCAGAAAGTCCGCACAAATCATCTCGAGGCAATAGCCCCTGGACTTATCCGTTCCCAGCATCAGGGCAGCGGTCTCGAGAGCTTTCTCAACGACGGCCAACTGACTCTTATAGACCTTGAAATAGAGGAGCTCCCACGGTTCTGTCTCCTTGCCGGTGAGGTGTCGTTCCACCGCCACCTTGAATCCATCCTTCGGCATCTCTTTGGCTTTGTGCAACCAGGTTGCACAGTCGAAGTTGTCGCCATCTCTGCGAACGACCTTAACGAGTTCGGTTGCTTTGCTCCAGCCCACCTGCTGCAGATCGTGCTTGGGGATCCGCGTCAAATTCTCGTGAATTGCCATTAGGTAATAGGCTTTTCGCCGGGAGTCGGCAAAGCGTTTCTCCAGAAACTCATCAAATGACTTCAGATGCTCTAACCTCCAATACTGCTTAGCTCGCACCTCGCACAGGTATTCCCCCAGCTCGACAAACCGCACATCCTTTTCCTGTTCCTTGGTCTTCTCCCAAGACAAAATCTCATCGATTCGGCCGAGTACGAATGTGGCCCGCCGTCGATTGGTTTCGGGAGTCACCATCAGCCCCTTGTTAATCCACAAGCTCGTCAAGCCATGCAAGATCGTTCGCTCCGGCACTACGGATAAGACTGGATTCGACTAGCTTTTGATCGTCGAGACAGAGCCCGAGATGGGAGCAGCTCGTACAGCCGTTCTGCGGGAAGCGGATCCCGCTGTGCGCAGGGAATTGGGCGGCCTCGATCTGGCGGATCGTTGCTCCGACAAGGCGGCCGAATTCCACGCGCTGGTCCTCTGAAATCGATGTCCTCAGATATTGGATCTCTGGCTGATGCTTCCGTACGAACACGACGAGAGCCACTTCCGAGATCCCGGTGATCCAGGAATAGCAGATCAACTGGGGATCGAGCGACAACAACCCGGCGGGTTCCTCGGGATAACGGCTCGTGGTCGTCTTCCAGTCCATCAGGCAATGTGCGCCATCGAGCTCACCGATGGCGTCGATGTAGGCAACAAATTCATTGGCGTTGGGGAGTTCCCGGACCACCTTGATTTGAAGATTCTGTTGCGGTTGGGAAATGCGAATCCGGTTGTCCCGGGCAAAGCATTCGAGGAGATGCACGCCCTGGTGGGCCAGGCGATCCCAACTCTCCCCTCTTTTGTACTCGAACGGAGTGTCCCGGAAAGCACCCCACTCCCGATGGAGTGCCGCGGCACAATCGTCGCCGCAGAAATACGATTCCAGTGCCTTTTCAAAGCAACGGCCGAAGAGCATGGCAGCACGAGTCTCCTTTTCGCGCCAGCCATCCAAATAGCGATGGCGATAGCTGCGCGGGCAGCGGAGGTACTGGGCGATTTGGGTGTAGCTAAAGGTCATCGTGGCTACTCTCCGTCTCGCCCGGGCTCGTCAGCGTGCAGGAAAGCGCCTCCCATTCTGCTGCCGGGGCAAACGCGTCGAGATTTTGGTAGGAATGTCCGTTGAGACTGGTAAAGCTAGTCCGCACGACACCGCGAAGGTTCAGGAGCTTTTTTTCATCGACCTGGTCTCGAGTAAGGAGTTCGGAGTCGTAGCCAAAATCGCGCAGGAACCAGCTGAGCTTCCAAAGGGCACGCTCGGTGCAATAGAGGCGACCCGAGAAGGAAATTGCTTCATGCGAGACGGGTTCCAGGATGCCGAAACGCAGAACAAAATACGGCTTCTGCGGATGCCAGCGATAGGAAGCCCGTTCGACCCGGACCAGAAAGAGCCCATCAAGATTACTGACCAGATCCTGCTGGCCGGAATGCAGACCGGGAATGTGCCGCCTCATGACCGTACCTCCACTGGCTGAGCATAGGAATTCAACTTGCAGACCAAGGCATCTCGGTTCTGTTTTGCAGCCCCCGAGAGATGGGAGATAAAGGACTCGACCAGTTCACGGCTCGCGCCGCTGAGAGTCGCGGTGCCGCAAAAATCTGCCGCATAGGCTTTCACGAGGTTGGCATCTAGGTTGTACTGGCGGATCAAAAGGCAAAGTTGATCCCGAAGTCGGGGTTGGCCGTTGCCGGAACCATTGGAGGAAGGATGTCCGTTCGATGGTGGGGGAGCAGCGGATGCTCTGGGCGAGCTCGAAAAGGTGCCCAACTCCTCAACCGAACATAGGCCGATCCCATAGGCCTTGCGCAGAGCTCGATTGACGGCCCGAGTCTCGGCGATACGCATTTCGGCGCCCTGCACCACCAAGGACACGTTTGAAGGATCCGCGTCTCCATAGCCCACAAAGCTCTTGGAGTTCTGGTCTTTGTAAACCACAGCGCGAAATACCCATCGATTCGCGTCTGGATCACTGAGTCGTTCTTGCAAGAACGTTTTGATCCCACAGCATTGACGCCGCGAGGCGAGTTGAAGTAGGCCAGAATGCGTCACATACCAATGATTGTCTATTCGCGTGATCTCCCCTCGTACAACAGAAAGCTTGTATTTCAGTAACAGCCATCTAAGCTCTTTCAATTTAGTTGCTTCTAGATCACTCCACGTCTGTCTTGCGACTCTCATCTCTATGCGGATTGATTTTGATGAGCATTTCATTTGGAGGGCCTCCCTCAGTCTATGCTTACCGCTAAGCATATGCATAGCGCTAAGCATTGTCAAGGCATTTCCTTCGTCATTGCTTTCTAGACAGGAGTCGAGATAACTTCAGAACATGGCGAAGAAAGAGAAGGACTTAAACGCGGTAGCGTTGGGACGAAAAGGCGGAAAGGCTCGTCGCAATAAGTTATCGCCTGAACAACGAAAGCAGATAGCCAGTAAGGCCGCGAAGACTCGATGGTCGGCAAAACGGCAGGGCGACAAGCAACAAACTTAGTCATAACGGTATGAGCGACATCCCGTCGAAGCCGGTTTGGACAAATTTAACAAAAATGATACTATGGCGAAAATAAAGCGAATACGCTACAACTTGGTATGCAAGGTCATAGGAGCAGCAAAGCGGAAAACTGCTCAAGGTTCGAATAGCGATGTCGAAAGTTAGCAAAGAGGCCTCGATGGAAATTGCAGATCAAATCGGGAACAGCGAACTGTTGGGACCGCACTCGGCTACTTCTGCTTTAGTGCCCCGGAGAGCGACGGGGCCGCGGACGAGACAGGGAAAACAGAAAAGTAAACACAATGCTCTGAAACATGGAATCTTTTCTCGCGTGGTTTTGTTAAAGGAGGAGCCTCGAACCGAATTTTATTCTCTGTTGAGCAGCCTTCAAAAGGATCTTCAGCCAAAGGGATCGCTGGAAGAACTTCTTGTCGACAAGCTTGCTGCTATCGTGTGGCGCAAACGCAGGCTGCTCGTTGCGGAGGGGGCAGAGATCCGGAAGGGCAATGAGTTTGTCGATTCCGACATACAACGCCGCACGAATGAGAAGGAAGCGGATATTGTGCAAGCAGGTTTTCCACTTGTCCGGCATACAGAAAATGCCAGAATTCTCAACACATGTATCACCACGCTGGAAATATTAAAGGAGTGGACTGAGGAAGAAAGTATTGATGAAAAGACTGCTGAGTGCATGGGGAGAATGATCTACGGAGATGGACCATCGACTCCGTTAATGTTCCTGCTCCAATATCTCAGGACTCAAAATGTTGCTCACTCCGAAATTACCGTCGGTCGCGAAATTGATTTGGCCGACCTAGGAAAATATAAGCACATTGTTCTCGATTTGCTCGATGAAGAAATTAGACGTTTCAAGTTACTCCAATGCGGTCAAATCCTGGAGGAAAGTATGAGAATTGAAATAGAATGCTCTCGCGCGAACGTCCCGTACACGCCCCAGTCGGACCGACTGCTCCGGTATGAAGCGAGTTTGGAGCGAGCTTTCGCCCGCACACTGAGTCAGCTCGAACGCAGGCAGCAGCTTCGCCTGGGACAGGCGCTGCCCCCGACACTCAATGTATCCCTCTCGACGTGATTTGCTCGGTCGGCTTCGATCTTACCGAACAGGAGCTTCGCACGGCTTTGGTCAAAATTACAAAACGAACTCCGCCAACCGCATTATTTTGTGGAAGTTAGGCCAACTGAGCAACTCGTCGTTCTGTGGTTTTGGCCAGCACAGACGTGATCTCGACGCCCTGTCGCTTTGAAGCAAGGCTGGCAAACCTCCGCAGCAAGCAGTGCGCGATCAGTGCGGTTGATCCTGCGCCAGACCAAGGGCCTTCATTACGGCGTCGTGGAAGGCGGGGCGGACTTGGGCGATTTTCATGTTTTCGCGGGTGGGGTTGACGCGATTGGTCAACAGGACCACGAAAACATCCTTATCGGGGTCAATCCAGATGGAGGTGCCGGTGAAGCCGGTGTGGCCGAAGCTGTGTACGGAGAAGTAGTGGCCGCTGAAGCCGTTTCCGCTTTCGGGATGAGCGACCCAGCCTAACGTGCGTTCGCCCTTGGCGATGGCTTGCGGCTGGGTGAATTCGGCGATGGTGGCGCGCTCGACGATGCGATGGTGCGCGTAGACACCGCCATTGAGGTACATTTGGCAGAAGGCGGCTACGTCAGGGGAAGTGCTGAAAAGCCCGGCATGGCCGGAGACGCCGCCGATGGCATAAGCGTTCTCGTCGTGAACTTCACCCTGAATCAAGCGGTGGCGGTAGCGGTCGTCGAACTCGGTTGGAGCGATTTCGGGCCACAGATTCTTGGGAGGATTAAACATGGAGTGGTTCATGCCCAACGGCTCGAAAATATATTCCTGGGCGAGCTGATCGAGAGTCTTGCCGGTGAGGCGGTGAATAATTTCGGCGGTGAGGATGATGCCGAGGTCGGAGTAGACGACTTTGGTGCCGGGCTCGTACTCGAGCGGCTCAGCGAAAATCATGCGCAGGGTATCTTCCTTGCCCTTCGAGGTGCGCCAGTATTCCTTGAAGGGCGGCAGACCGGAAGTGTGGGTCATCAGATTGCGCACGGTGACACGATGGCGCCATTCCGGCTGCGGACCAGTGCCCCACTCGGGGAGATAGCGCTCGACCGGGGCGTCGAGGTCGAGGGGCGAGGGAAAATCGCCTTCGACCAGCTTTTCGACGAGGGTTGTGGTGACGACGACCTTGGTAAGGGAGGCCATGTCGTACATGGTGTCGAGTTTGACGGGAGCGGCGTCCTTATCGTAGCTGAGCTTGCCGAAGGCGTGCAAAGAGACTTTGCCCTTATAGCCGATGGCGATGGTGGCGCCGGGGAAGGCTTTGTCGGCAATGGCGTTTTCGATGACGGTGAAGGCGGGCTGAAGCTGTGCTTCACCACGCACATCCATCGGTTCGAGCTTCATGGGGTTGGCGGGGAGGTCGATGCCATAGCCGGCCTTCAGATCGACCCCAGGGATGGTGACGGGCAGGTGGCCCTGGACGGGGATTTCACCGAACAGCGCGCGGGCCATGGAGATTTGTGCGACATCGCTAATGCCAAAGGCGGAAAGCCAGGTTTGTGATTGCGGGAAGCGTTCAATCAGATAAGGACTGCCAAAACCGAGGGTAATGACCGGCTTGCCAGATTTGTAGATCTGGGCGACCAGGGGAACCTGATCGGCGGGAAGGTCGATGGTGCCCTTGCGGTCGCTGACGCGCAC
The DNA here is from genome assembly GCA_035506955.1 of Verrucomicrobiia bacterium. GTDB lineage: Bacteria > Acidobacteriota > Terriglobia > Acidiferrales > UBA7541 > Acidiferrum. The sequence continues at coordinate 6,259 of DATJOO010000091.1, read as the reverse complement.
GAAGAGGGCGAGAATGGCCACGTCGTAGGTATCGGGGGAAGGAAGTTTCAGGGTGTCGGCGTGGACGAATTTGGTGTCGGCGCGCAAGGAGACCAGCGAATCGAAGCGGGAACGGAGTTGGGGCTCAAGATCTTCGCCGGGATAAGGCTCGGGGTCGGAATAGAGATTAACCAGCAAGGCGCGCGTGGGCTTGGTGGCGTCGAGGGGAAGCAAGTGCTGCTGATCGCGAAGGAGTGTGATGCCACGATCGGAGATTTCCTGTGCGGTTTGCTGCCAGGCGGTGGTGCCAAATTTCTGGTTCAGGTCGGTAATGTCCACGAGGCGGTTCTTGTTGAGGCCAAGGCGCGCTTTGGCTTGCAGGATGCGGCGAAGAGAGGCGTCGAGACGATCCTGGGGAATCTTGCCGGATTTCGCGGCGGCGAGCACCGCTTCGTAGGCCGCGTCGGGAACAGGAGGCATCAGCAGCGCGTCGGCACCGGCGAGGAAGGCACGCACGGCTGCGTCACCGGGGGCATAGCGGACGGTGATACCGCCCATGTCGAGCGCATCGGTGATGACCAGGCCCTGGAAGCCGAGTTGTTTGCGGAGCAGATCCGTGAGGATATTCGAAGAAAGAGTGGCCGGGGTGCTAGGATCGGGCTCAAACGCGGGAACGTTGAGATGGCCGGTCATGATGCTGCCGACGCCCGCGGCAATGGCGGCGCGAAAAGGCACAAGTTCGAGATGCTCCAGGCGGTCGCGGCTGGCGGTGATGGTGGGCAGGTCGATGTGCGAATCCATGGCGGTATCGCCGTGACCGGGGAAATGCTTGGCGGTGGCTAAGGCACCGTTATCTTCGACGCCGTGGATAAATTCGGAGACGTATTGGGCCACGCGCTGGGGGTCTTCGCCGAACGAACGGGTGTTGATGATGGGATTACCGGGATTGTTGTTGACATCGCAGACTGGGGCGTAAATCCACTGCACGCCAACGGCGCGCGCTTCCAGGGCGGTGATTTTGCCCATGGTGTAGGCATCTTTGGGATTGCCAGCGGCAGCTACGGCCATGGCGGTGGGGAAGGAAGTGCCTTCATCCTGACGCATGGCGGTGCCACGCTCGTAATCAGCACCAATCAGAAGCGGAAGTTTGGATTTGGACTGGAGCTGATTGGCGAGCACGGCCGTGGGATAGGCCTGATCCTTAACGATACCGAGGGGCGAGCCGTGGGTGATGGTGATGAAACCACCCACGTGCAGGTCGTTGATGTCGTGCATCATCTGGGCGTAAGTGTCGGAGTCCGTGGCAGTGAAGCTGCCGTGATAGGTGGTGAAGAGAAGCTGGCCGACCTTTTCTTCGAGGGTCATCTGGCGCAGCGTGCTCTCGACCCATTTATTTTGTTCGGAAGTGAGGGGCGTGAGCGGGGAAGTGGATTGTGTATCCACTTTGGGAGCAGTGGCGGTGAAGGACTTGTTGGGGCGAGTGCGGCTACGAGCCTTAGCTGTCATAATCGATAAAAGTAAAATGGGCAAAAGCAGAAGTGCGGCGTAGCGCCTGTTCATTTTTAGGGGGTTCTCCCGGCCGCTCGCCCTGCGCCCCTGAGTGTATATAGCACGCACACCGAGCGCTCACAATGAAGGTGCGAACGGCAGGTTCCAGAATATCATTGGAAATTATGAAAACACCGCCCAGTTTGAAGATGGATCGAAGAAGAGTTTTGGCAGTGGGAATGGTAGCGATGGCGTTCGTGTGGATGCTGGTTTCTTGGCCGCGCGCCTGGGCCCAAGGCACGCAAAAGCATAAATCGTCAGGTGGCCACGGCGGACGAGTGCAGACGGGGCTCGATGTGCTGGAGGCGGAAAAGTTCGCGCCGCTGAAGGGCAAGCACGTGGGATTGATCACCAATCACACTGGGCTGGACTTTCAGGGGCGGACGACGATTGAGCTACTGGCACACGCGCCGGGCGTGGAGTTGGTGGCGTTGTTCAGTCCGGAACACGGCATCGCGGGCCACGCGGACGAAAACGTCGCATCTTCGAAGGATGCGTCGACGGGATTGCCGATTTTCAGCTTGTACGGGGAGACGAAGCGTCCGACGGACGAAATGATGAAGGGGATCGACGCGCTGGTGTTCGATGTGCAGGATGCCGGAGTGCGCTTCTACACCTACACGACCACGATGGGGTATTGCATGGAGGAGGCGGCCAAACGGGGGATCCCGTTTTACGTGTTGGACCGGCCAAACCCGATTGGCGGCGAAATTGTGGAAGGGCCGATGCTGGATGCGGATAAGACTTCGTTTGTGGCGTACTACCCGCTGCCGGTGCGCTACGGGCTAACCATCGCGGAATTGGCGCAACTGTTCAACACGGAGAATCACATTAACTGCGACTTGCACGTGGTGGAGATGAAGAACTGGCATCGCAACTATTTTCTGGAAAGCACCGGAGTGCGCTGGGTTCCCCCATCGCCGAATTTGCGGACACTTAAGGGCACGATTCTTTATCCGGGCCTGGAAATTCTGCAGAGCGCGGGGGTGTCAGTGGGGCGTGGAACGGAGGCGCCTTTTGAGGAATTCGGCGCGCCGTGGATGGATGGCGAAGAAGTGGCGGCGGCGTTGAACGCACGAAACCTGGCGGGGCTGCGTTTTACGAACCAGCCGTACATTCCGGTGAGTGGATTGCATGCGGGAAAGCACTGTGGGGGCGTGAGTATCCGCGTGACGGATCGCGCGGCGGTGCGCAGCGTGCAGATGGGCTTGGAGATTGCGGCGGTGCTGCTGAAGAAGTATCCGGAACATTTTGACGTGAGCAAGACCATCACGTTGTTGGGGAATCAGGAGACGGTGGACGCGTTGAAGGCGGGGACCCCGGTGGAGCAGATCATCGCGAGTTGGGGGCCGGAGTTGGCGGTGTTTGATGCGGTGCGGAAGAAGTATTTTCTGTATAAATAGTAGGGGCGTCGGGCCGGGCCAAGCCAAAGCGAAGACACTGAGATCGAAGAGCGATTCCTCGCTGCACTCGGAATGACATAGTTTTGGGGCGGGGCAGGACGCAACGGTTGAGATCCTTCGCCGCATCCGCCGACACGCATCGCGCCAGGGCGGATGGGCGGTCCTCAGGATGAGAATCCACGGAATATCAGCAGCAATGTAGGTGCATCTTTCGGCGAGTACTATTGACTTCTGGCGTCTATATATAAGACTCTTACATATAAGAGGGTAAAGTATGATTCGCACCGAACTGAAGCGGGGAACAGCGGAACTGGCGGTGCTGAGCGTATTGGAAGCGGGGCCGCTGCATGGCTACGAGATTGGGCGGAGGATTGCGGAGCAGTCGGAGGGAGCGCTGCGGTATACCTTGGCGGCGCTATACCCGTTGTTGTACCGGATGGAGCAACGGGGGTGGCTACGCGGGGAATGGGGAACGGGTGCGAGCGGAAAACGCAGGCGGTGTTACCGGTTGCTGCCGCGCGGGCGAAAAATGCTGAAGCCGATGCGGGCGGAATGGGAGGACTTGTTTCGGGCGCTGCGGCGCGTGGCGAAGGTGACTCATGCGTGATTGGCGAGCATACGTGGAGGGCCGGTTGGGTGCGCTTCGGATGGAGCGAGTTGCAGCGGACGAAGTGGTGCGGGAATTGGCGGGTCATCTGGAAGAGTGCTACGAAGCGCTGCGTGCGCAAGGAGTGAGTGAAGAAGAGGCGTTTTCGCGGACTTGCGCGGAGGCAGGGAACTGGGCCGATTTGCGCCGTGGTGTGATTTTGGCCAAGGAGGGCAGGATGAGCGATCGTGTTAAGCAGATCTGGATTCCAAGCCTGGTGACTCTGTTTGTGGGGTGGGGAGTGTTGGCGTTGATGATTTGGCAAAGGATGGAACCGATCCTATGGCATCCAGGAAATCCGCGGTCGTCGATGTATATGGTTATCTATTGGCCGTGGTTGGTAATGCTGCCGGCGGTTGGCGCGATCGGGGCATATTTATCGCGGCAGGCGCGAGCGTGCGGTTGGCAGGTGTACTTGGCGGGGCTGTTTCCGGCATTCGCGATTGCGTGCGTGCTGCTGGTTGTTTTTCCGTGGGGGCTGTTTATTGAGACACATGAGGGTCACGAATTCTCGTGGTTCGGATTGGTGCTGATGACACTGAATTGGGTAATCCTGCCGGGGATAGCGTTGCTGGCCGGAATTGTGCTACAGGGATGGTTCGGACAGGGTCGTCACGAAATCGCAGGCTAAGCCGGGCGGCGGGATAAAGCCGCCGCTACAAAGACTGAGTACAGAATCTAATCTAAAGCCGTGATCAGGGGAATGTGTTAGAGTCCCGGGATGCGGATTGTGTCTTTGTTGCCCTCGGCCACGGAAACCCTGTTTGCGTTGGGTTTTGACGACGAAATTGTGGGCGTGAGCCACGAGTGCGATTTCCCGCCGAAAGCTAAAACAAAAACCTGTGTGGTGTATTCGCGGCTGCCGAAGGATTTATCTCCTGCAGAGACGGACCGTTTGGTACGACAGTACGTGGAGCGGAGCGAATCGATTTATGGGGTGGACCGCGATGTATTGAAATCGCTGAAGCCGGACCTGATTGTCACGCAGGATCTGTGCCACGTTTGCGCAGCGACGCCGGATGAGTTGGGCGCAGCGCTGGCGCACATGCGAAAGCAGCCGCAGGTGCTGAGCCTGGATCCGCTGGATTTGGGCGACGTGTGGCGCGACATTTTGTGGATCGGCGAAACCACCGGGCGGAGAGAACGGGCGCAGGAGTTTGTGGAGAAGATTGGGGCGCGCCTGGCACAGATTGAGGCGGGTGTGGCGCAAAGCAAGGAGCGGCCGCGAGCGCTAATGCTGGAATGGCTGAGTCCGTTTTATGTAGGCGGGCATTGGGTGCCGGAGATGGTCGCGCATGCGGGCGGAGTGAACGTGTTGGGGAAGACAAAGACGCCGTCGTATCGTGTGACGCTGGAAGAAATTGTGGCAGCGGCGCCGGAAGTACTGTTCATCGGGCCGTGCGGATATAACGCAGAGCAGGCGAAGAAAGAATATATGTCGATGGAGTTTCCCGAGGCGTGGCACAGTCTGCCAGCGGTGCGAGATGGCCGGGTGTTTGCGTTGGATGCGAATGGAGTGGTATCGCGGCCGGCGGGGCGCTTGGTGACGGGGATTGAGGCGATGGCGAAGGCGATGCATCCGGAGTTGCGGGTGCGGAAGAAAGTGGCATCGGTGGTGATGCGTGTGGAAGAGCCGCGGAGTAGCCGGTCGGCAGGGGCGGGGTTGTGAGGGGCGAGTGATTGGCGAACAACGATCGGCGATCGATAAAAGCGGTTGGTAATCGGTAATCAATAATCGGTATTCAGAAAAACCAAGACCCACCCTCAGAAGGCGAGGGTGGGGCACCCGGCCCTATATGTTCCGAAAACAGCCAAATTCAGGGTTACAAACACAGGCTTTAGCAGTGAAATCAACAATTTGGAGCGTACTGACACGGACTGAAACGGAGTGAAATACCCTATAAAAGTGCAAATGAAGTGCAACGGCACCCAAAAAGAAGAAAGCCTCTGGCTGACCAGAGGCTTCGTTTCACTGCGTTCCCGAGATATCACCCAAGATATCACTTTGAGTTTGTCTTCGCCTGCTTAGCGGGGTCATTTCGCTCTCGCCCTTATTTTCTGCTGCCGAGCCCGTAACGCCGCACGTTGTACCCTCCGGAGCTTCGCCTTGTTGGCGGGAATCTGACTCCAGTGCTTTTTCGGCTTCTTCGCTTTTCCGCTTAAAGCCGCTAGCGCCTTTCTGACTGCTTCCAGTCGTGCCGATAATTGCTGTACCTGCTTCTCGACGGCACGTTCCTCTTTCTGCAGCATTTTGACCAAGTCCATCGACCCTCCCCGGAGAAATCAGCCGCATTCTACAACAAAACGTCGCAATACGAAGCTCGGACAGCGGCTGTCTCGGGTCGGTTGGCCCCTGCGGGTCGATTGGGAAATCTAAGAAAATCTTAGAATTTTGACCCGGGATTAGAAATTAACCGCTGAGATGCTAAAAGGTCTGACGCAAGCGTAATAAAGCCAACTCATCGATGGCCAGTAAGACGTTGATAACACATGTTTGAAAATCGGTTCCCCTATCCAAAACAGATAGTGAGAGCACTATCGGCGGGATACCAAAAACCCATGCCGTAGGAGGATGCCCCGCGTTTAGTTGAAACTTGAGAACAAGAAGCAGCGGCTCTCGCCCGAACTCAGATAGAGTTCGGGTTGAGAATCCCTTTTTAAAGGAGAGAGCCGCCGTGAGAAA
>DATJOO010000090.1:0-5458 GCA_035506955.1 Verrucomicrobiia bacterium | reverse complement strand
GGCGTATTGCGCGTGCTGAAGACCAAAGAGGTTTTCCAGGCCGTGTTTCGCGGCGCGCGCACCGGGTGGCGCCGGGCATAATCGGACGTGCGCAGCAAAAAGAATCGGGTGAAATTCTGCCGGTCGCTTTCAATCGACCGGCGCAGGATACGGCCGCCATAGATTTCCGCCGCGACTGCCGAGGCGATCGCCGCAGCATCCGTAAGCCCTTCCTGCATCACCATTTTCACACTGCCGGCGGTGTCATAAAAGGGAATTCTTTCGATTTCGGGGTGGCGCTCGAAAAAGTCCAGACATTGATTGAGCGCCACCGGATGTGAATAGACCCGCCGGATCTTCGCAAATCTCACCCCTTTGGGTGCGATCAAATTATGTACGATCCGTACACTGGTTTCTCCCACGATCCGAAACTCGTACCTCTGAAGGTGGTCGTAGTTTTCGTGGACTGAGCCAGCCAGCGTGTTCTCGATGGGCACGATGGCACCGGAAGCGTGCCCTTCCTGCAAACTGCGGAAGATATCTTCGAAGCGGGCGCAAGGCAGTACCGGCGTTGCGGACCCGGCCAGGCGGCGGGCAGCCTCTTCGCTGAAAGCCCCCCGTTCGCCCTGAAAGGCGATCGGGAGCCGGGAAGGCGCACGTTTTTTCATTTCCCCTCCCAGCGGCGGATGCTCGCATCCGTCACTCCAACCAAGTCCAAAACCCTGTCGACAGTGTGGTCCACAATGTCCATCACGGTCTCCGGGCGATGGTAAAAGCCGGGAATTGGCGGCGCGATAATGGCTCCCATTTCCGCCAGCGCCGTCATGTTCCGCAGGTGCCCCAGGTGAAACGGCGTTTCCCGGACCAGCAGAATCAACTTGCGGCGTTCTTTTAGGGTGACGTCGGCAGCCCGAATCAGCAGGTTGGAACTGATGCCCTGCGCGATAGCAGACATGGTGTGGATGGAGCAGGGCGCTACCACCATAGCGTCCACCGGAAATGAACCACTGGCCAGCCGGCAGCCAATATCCTCTATGGAATACGAGAAATGGCTCAGAGCTTTCGCGTCCGCCGCCAGTTTGCCGGTCTCGAGAAACAGCGTCTTTTCGCCGGAACGGGTGAAAATGAGGTTAATTTCCACATTCTCAATTGAATATAGGCGTTCGAGTAGCCGAAGCCCATAAATGGCTCCGCTGGCCCCTGTGATTCCAATGATGATTCGCATCGAAACTATTCGCGCCCCGCACAAATACAAAAAGTCACAAAACCCATGTTGTTCCGATTTTGGAACAGAATTGGCTTTTTTTGGTATACTAACCGCGCCGCTGAACGGGGCTCGAAACGAACCGCCGGAAGTGGCACACCAATACTGCGAGGATCATAACATGGACACTCCGGGGGAGCGACTACGGCGCAAACGAGAGAGCCTCGGAATGACATACCGGCAGGTTGCCGAAGCCAGCAGGAAAGTCGCCGAGCGGCGCGGCAGCCGCGAGTTTAATATCGGTATCAGCCGCCTGGCGGATTTCGAAAATCAGGGCAAGCTGCCCAACATGTATCGCCTGTATTCGCTGTGCGCGATTTACAAACTGGAATTGCAGGAAGTCTTGCGGTGGTACGGAGTGCCCAGCGAACAACTTCCTTCCGACGCGCTGCAGACCGGGCTTGCCGTTACTCTTCCGCTCGACTACGGCGATGCCTCTATCGTGACGGTGCCACAACCGCCTGAGGCGCCGCTCAACGCCGATTCCACCAGCTACTTGAGCCAAATCATTCGGCGCTGGGGAAAAATGCCATTCACTTACCTGAATGGATTTGAAATGCGCGAATTCCGGTACGGTTGGATTGGTATGGAAGACTGGTCGATGTTCCCCCTACTGCATCCCGGTTCGGTGGTAGCGATCGATGATGGTCAGCGCAAAATCGTCAACGGCGGATGGACGAGCGAACACGACCGGCCGATTTATTTTTTCGAACTGCGCGAGGGCTTTCGTTGCGGCTGGTGCACGTTGGATGGGTCGCGGTTAATCCTGGAGCCTCATCCCGCTTCGCAACAGCTCGCGGCGGTTTTCGAGTGGCCGCGCGAAATCGAAGTAGTGGGCCAGGTGGTGGGAGTGGCCATGATGCTCCGGCACAAAAAGCGCCACGCGAGAGCAGCGCAGAAATAGGGAAGCCCCCCGGATCAATGTCCTGCCTTTAGTACGTACCACCAAAACCGCACGAAGGTTAACGTTCCAGCTTTAGAATAAATGTGAGAAGAATCCCTTACTTCGGTAGGGTCCGGTCTAGTCTAGTACTCGAGTAACTTAGCTTAAGTTAGCTCGAAAGGACTCTCCAAAATGAAAAAGCTCATGTTCACTGCCCTCATCGCGCTTTCTCTTTTCGTCGCTCGCCCGACGCAAAAGGAGAACCCGGCCCCCACTTGCAACCCCTGCGACTGGGTTCGATAGGTCGAACGTTAATACCAAATTCCGTGGTGCCCGGTGATAGAATCGCGTTATGCCGAGCACCACGATCACGCAGTTTTTTCTCTGCATCTCGATCCTTGGGTGCTCATTAACCGTAGTAAAACTCCTGGCGTCGGGTCTGTCTCGGCGATATCCCGTCTTTACTTCCTTCTTTTCGCTTAGGATAATCAACCATATCTGGCCACTTTTTCTGGCCACATCCTCAAGTCTCTATCTCCACCTCTGGTCCATTACAGAGCCACTGTTCCGCGTCCTCTATGTCCTGGTTGTGATCGAACTTTTCCGTCTAATTCTGGATCAGTATAAGGGGATATATTCATTGGGCAAATGGGTCCTTTACGCCGCGAGCGCGGTGGCCGCGGTTATCTCTATCTTGACGCTCCTGCCAAAGATCAAGCCGGCGATGCCTCAAGCCACAAAGATAATGGGCTACGTCACAGGATTTTGCCGTGGCGTCGATTTCAGCCTGGTGATCATAATCATTCTCATGCTGGCATTTCTGAGCCGCTTCCCTATTAAACTCAGTCGCAACGTGGTCATCCATGCCTCGCTTTACTCCATTTACTTTCTGAGCAGCAGCATGTACGGTCTGCTCTTGCGCGTGTTGGGTCTAAAAGCTCGCAGCGAGGTGGATCTGACTTTCCAAGCCATCGCCGCAGCTTGCACGCTCGCCTGGTTCTTCCTCCTTACCCCCAAAGGTGAAGAAGTTCCCGCCAAACGCCTCAGCTTTTCCCCGGAGTATGAGAAGCGCGCCCTCGAACAACTTGCGGCCATCAACCAAGCCCTGTTAAAAAGCAATAAAGTTAAGGTGATATCTTAGGTTAATCTGGTACCATCACTTACAGAATTCCCATTGAATTTCGCGACACAATCACATATCATTTCAGTACGAGAAGCACGCAATGGAAATCGTAATGGGAATATTCACGCTGGTCGTACTGGGTCTCGCGACTTTGCTGAGCGTGATCATCCGAAAAGTCGCATTCGCGAGCGGCGACCTGCCCGTCACGGCCGAGTGGATCGACGATCTATCCGTCGAGCGCTACCGGCCGATGTTGAGACTGCTCGACGGTAAGGATTTGGCCTTCCTGCGTATCCAGCCCGGCTTTACGCCCCGCATGGAGACCCAGTTGCGCCGCCAGCGGTGCCAGATCTTTCAGGGTTATCTGCGCGCTCTAAGTCTCGATTTTCGAAGGGTTTGCGCCGCCATCAAGCTGGTCATTCTATATTCAAAGAACGACCGCCCGGAATTGGCTGCCGCACTCATACAGCAACAGGTTTTCTTCGGACTGGCCTACATCCAGGTGCAGTTTTCGCTCCAGCTTTACCGGTGGGGCGTGTGCGCCGTTAATGTCAGCAGCCTGATCCGGCTCTTCGACTTCGCTCGCCTGGAGCTAAAGAACCTGGTACCTGCGGAACTATAGGATTTCGCTGCCGGATGTACGGCACTCCCTCAGAGCTTTTTTAGAATTTCTTTCGCTTCTTTCCAGCCCGGAAATTTCTTCTCCTCCTCGCGAAATTCGCGCGTATGCACCCGCCGTCTGGCACCGCTATGGTCCACCGGGTACCGCAGGTGCAGCATCTCGTGGAACATCACATATTCCAGCGCCAGCGGAGGAGTGTCCGGATTGTCAAAGATGCGGCTGATAATAATGGCATTGTGCGAGGGATCGAAGTGGCCCAACATGCTGCGCGACGCCTGCCGGCTCCAGCCGAGCTGCGGCCTCCCCAGCAGCCCGTCGAAATAGGTTCGGTTCAGCCGGTCAAATATCTCTTCCAGATTGTGCAGCTTGCCTTCCGGCCCCGAAACGAATTTGCGGCCCCGAACCTGGCGAACCAGGTGCGCCTGGCGGCGGAAATCGCGCCGGTTCAGGTATAGGCGATAACGGTGCGCATAAATGCGTGGAACCGTCTTTCGGTACAGCTTGCCCAACAGGATGAACGCCAGAGCTTCGGTCACGGGAGCCGGCGCACCCTGCAGCAGGTCTGAGATCCGGACGTGGAGTTGCCCGTTCTCCAGCCGGATGAAGCTGTCCGGATTGGCAAAGCGGCAAAACTCGATGCGCAGACCGGGCACTGGAGTCCGAGGCTTCAATATCCGGAAGACCCGGGCATAAATTTCTTCCGGGGTTTCAAAAAACAGGGACGATTGCAAAGCTGAAAAATCCAGCGATCCTTGGCCATCCTGCATCTGTAATCAGCTTACTGCGAATTAGCTCTCAGGCTTGATCTCTGCGCTTTGAGACTGCGGTGCCTCCGCGGGACTCGCCTCAGGATGAGCGTGCACGTAGACCACCCCCATTTCCTCAACACTCGGCGGGAAGGAATCGGCCTTCGCCGCCCCCGGCCGGCCGCACCGTTTGCGGAGGCGCCGCCTCCAGCATCTCCCGCACACTGCGGTGCGTAACCGGATGCCGCAGGTCCGCAACAAGGTCGGCCAGCGGCGCCAGCACGAACCGACGTTCGGCCATGCGGGCATGGGGAATTTCCAGCGTTGGCGTTCGGGTGACGGCATTGCCGTAGAGCAGGATGTCAATGTCGATAGTACGAGGGCCCTTGGGGACAGTGCGCACGCGCCCGAGGGCCCGCTCGATGCGCTGCGTCCAGGCCAGGAGTTGCAAAGGGAACATACTGGTTTCGGCTTCCGCCACAAGGTTGAGAAACCAGGGCTGCCGCGCAAAATCGACGGGCTCGGTCTCGTAAACCGGCGAAACGCGCAGAATGCGGAGGTCCGGTGCGGCGAGCTTTTCCAACGCCGCCCGCAAGTGGGCGTGACGGTCACCAATATTCGAGCCGAGACTGAAGTAAACGGTTTTCACGAGACGCCCTCACCGGCTGGCAAATTCAAAACAAGCCCGGCTGATCTTCATTCCGCAGCTTGCGCTTCACCTTGAAGTAATCGAAAGCCAGGTCGGTTGCCACGCGTCCCCGAGGCGTACGGTTCAGGAACCCAAGCTGAATCAGGTACGGCTCGTAGACCTCTTCGATGGTGTCCGCCTCCTCGGAAATGG
>DATJOO010000089.1:0-76218 GCA_035506955.1 Verrucomicrobiia bacterium | reverse complement strand
AGCCGACCGAGAGATTACGAGCGAGCCGTGGTCGTTAAGCGAGAAGCGAAACAGAGCAACGAAGACCACTCAGGAGAGTGATCGGAGAAGTGCGCTCAAAAAACGATTGACAGGGCCGACATTGTTAGAGATGTCCGGTAAACGGAAACTGACCGTCAGCCTTAACATGTTTTAGGTCGCTTCTCACTTCTGGCCGACTGGTACTACTCGACTCGTACTATTCACTCGGGCCTGCCTACCCTGTCATTGTGTGAGCATGGCGAATGCGCATCCTCGTTCCGCGGCGGTTACGGCTGCGGCTACGTTAAGTCTGTTGGGTTGCAGTGGCGCGCTGCTGTTTTGGGGTTATTTCATTCTGGCGCTGCTCAATGCTCCCCCTCTCCAGAACGGCCGCCATCTTTACGAACTGCAACCAGGCTTGTTCCTGTTGGTCGCTATCGTGCCCCCAGCGGTAATCGCGTTGGGCATTCGCACCGGCATCGGCTTGTTCCAATTGCGTGCATGGGCCCGAATCTCTGCCCTCGTTTGGGCGTCCGTGACCTTAGTATTTTGTCTGGCGCTGATTGCGTTCCGGCCGTTCGAGACTTTCTTCATTCCGGAGCGCTTTGTGGGCCCTTTGGAGTCCATGAAGCAACTGATCGCCATCGCGTTGCTGATTCTGCTGATGCCCAGCAGTATCTGGTGGCTGTTCCTGTTCCGGCTGAAAAGCGTAAAGGCGCAGTTCGGTCGGGAAAGAGAAGAAATGCGGCGGACGGCAACGGCAGTCACAAGCGCGACGTGACGAACCAAGTCGCAGGATATAGAAATTCGAACACCCGTCTGTGCTCTTCATCACACAGGTTTGCCTTCCTTTTCTTACACTCTCCGGCTAACTTCCCTGTTGCCTGCCATTTCCCCTTTCCCCCTATGTTATTCTTAGCCTGTTAACTCCAGGCGCCCAGTGCGTTCCAGATCCGAATTAGCACCGCCGCGCTCGCGAGGCTGCTCTCCTCGGCTCACCGGTGAGGAGTTGCCACATAACGGGGGTTTGAATAAGTAAGATGTCCACACTTACCGAAGTTCCTGCTGGTAAAACCAAGCGCGAAATAATCGAACAGGCAGTGATCCGCTTCGCCGGAGACTCCGGCGACGGCATGCAAGTCACCGGAAGCCAATTCACGAATACCGTGGCCCTTTACGGAAATGACATCGCCACGTTCCCCGACTACCCGGCGGAAATTCGCGCCCCTGCGGGCACGGTGCCGGGCGTCAGCGGTTTCCAGTTGAACTTTTCTTCAGGTGAAGTGCATACCCCGGGCGACACGGTCGATGTGCTGATTGCCATGAATCCCGCGGCGCTGAAGGTAAATCTTGGCGACTTGAAGTCCAACGGCATCCTAATCATAAATTCTGACAGCTTCAAGGAAGCCGACCTGCGCAAGGCGCATCTCACCGCGAATCCCATGGAGGACCACTCGCTCGATAAGTTCCGCGTGTTCCCTGTGGAGTTGCAGCGTCTGACGCGTGCTGCGCTACAGCACCTTGGCCTCGACGCCAAAGCCATGGACCGTTGCAAAAACTTCTTTGCCCTCGGCATGTGCTATTGGCTCTACAACCGCTCGATGGAATCCACGGTTCGCTGGATTGAAGACAAGTTCAAGAAGAAGCCGCTTCTGGTCGAAGCCAACAAGCTGGCTCTGAAAGCCGGCTATTCCTACTGTGAAGCTACCGAAGCGTTTCAGACCAGCTACGAAATTCCTCCGGCGCAACTGAGCCCGGGGCTCTATCGCAACTTGAGCGGCAACCAGGCGCTCGCGCTTGGCTTTGTTACTGCGGCGCAAAAGTCCGGACTGAAGCTGTTCCTCGGCAGCTATCCGATTACTCCCGCGTCCGACATTCTTCACGAGCTTTCGCAGTACAAGGATTTCGGCGTGCTGACCTTCCAGGCCGAAGACGAAATCGCCGCCATCACCTCGTCGATTGGCGCTTCCTATGCGGGAGCGCTGGCCATCACCACCACTTCGGGTCCCGGCATGGCGCTGAAAACCGAAGCGCTTGGCTTGGCCGTTATGACCGAACTTCCTTTGGTGATTTGCGACATTCAGCGCGGCGGTCCGTCCACCGGTCTGCCGACCAAAACCGAACAGGCCGACTTGTTGCAAGCCTTATTCGGCCGCAATTCCGAAGCGCCGATCCCAGTGCTCGCCGCGGCCTCGTCCGCGGATTGCTTCTGGATCGCCGTCGAAGCCAGCCGCATCGCGTTGAAGTACATGGTCCCGGTCATCGTGTTGTCCGACGGTTATCTCGCCAACGGGGCGGAGCCGTGGCGTATTCCAAGCCTCGACGAAATTCCGTCGTTCCCCGTGCAATTCACCACGAAGGCCGACGATTTTCAGCCCTACAAGCGCAATCCGGACACACTGGCGCGCCCCTGGGCGATTCCAGGCACACCTGGACTCGAGCACCGCATCGGTGGATTGGAGAAGCAAGACGTCACGGGCAACGTGAATTATGAGCCGCTGAACCACGAAAATATGGTGCGCATCCGCGCCGCGAAGATCGATGCCATCGTGCAAGACGTGCCGAACGTTTTGCCCAGTGGCGATCCCGAAGGCGATCTGCTGATCATTTCGTGGGGTTCCACGTTTGGCTCCATCACCCAGGCGGTCAAAGGTCAACGCAATAAGGGCCGCAAGATCGGCCACCTGCACCTGCGTTATTTGAATCCACTGCCCGCGAACCTCGGAGACATTCTGAAACGCTACAAGCAAGTGCTCGTGCCCGAACTCAACATGGGCCAGTTACTTTGGGTTCTGCGCGCCAAGTATCTCGTTAATGCTGTCGGCCTCAACAAAATTCAAGGCCGGCCTTTCAAGCAATCCGAACTCGATCTGAAGATCGAAGAAATGCTGGGGCTCTAGGAGAACGCCATGACCACAACTGCGCTTCCGCCACTGACCAAAAAAGACTTTCAGACCGATCAGGAAGTGCGCTGGTGCCCGGGTTGCGGCGACTACGCGATTCTCTCGGCCGTTCAGTCGGTATTCCCCGAACTGGGCGTTCGCCGCGAAAACTTCGTAGTGGTGTCCGGCATTGGCTGCTCCAGCCGTTTTCCGTACTACATGAACACTTATGGCTTCCACAGCATTCACGGCCGCGCTCCCGCCGTGGCTTCCGGGATCAAGATTGCTCATCCGGAATTGGAAGTCTGGGTGGCCACCGGCGACGGTGACTCGCTTGCCATCGGCGGCAATCACACCATTCACATGCTGCGGCGCAACGTCGGCGTCAAGGTGCTGTTGTTCAACAATCGCATCTACGGTCTGACCAAGGGACAATATTCGCCGACTTCCGAGTTCCACAAAGTGACCAAATCGACGCCATTCGGTTCACCCGATCGGCCGTTCAATCCCGTCTCGTTAGCCATTGGCGCGGAAGCGACCTTCGTGGCTCGTTCCGTGGACATTTTCCAGGCGCACCTGAAAGACACGCTCAAGGCCGCCGCGGCTCACAGAGGTTCCGCCTTCATCGAGATCCTGCAAAATTGCAATATCTTCAATGACGGCGCGTGGGTCGGCTTGACCGAGAAGGATGCACGCGGCGAACACGTCCTGCAGCTAGAGCACGGCAAGCCCTTGGTGTACGGCAAGAATCGAGACAAGGGTATCCGCCGCAAGCCGGACGGCGACATCGAAGTCGTTCAGCTTGGTAACGGCATTTCCGAATCCGACCTCGTGGTCCACGACGCGCATCATCCTCGCCCGTCTTACGCTTTCTTGCTCTCGCACATGGAAGGCCGGCCAGGATTCCCGACACCGATCGGTGTTTTGCGTTCCTGGGATGACTTGCCCCGATACGAAGACGTGATGAACGATCAGCTCAAAGAAGTGATCCAGAAAAAAGGTCCGGGCGATTTGGGCAAACTGCTTACCGCCGGCGACACTTGGGAAGTTAAGTAGAACCCACTCCGCGAATCGCGAAAAACTACTTTAGCTGCGAACCCGTGTTTCTCGTCTGGGCACGGCTTCAGCCGCGCTGCAACTCATAAGCTGTAGCCGCCGAGGGTTTATTTGTTAGTTCTCCCGTAGGGTCTTCCGCCTCCGTCGGGCTCTCTGCAGCGTGCCTGTAATCCGACGGCGTGGGCTATTGACAATCGCACAAAACCTACGGTGCGCCCCGCGTGTTCACCGATCACAGCCACTGCTTGCCATGAATAGTAAATCAGTTCCCATTTGTGGAACGGTGGCCCAGCGGCTATTGACCATTCCGATAGGCGAAAACGCGTATTTTTCGGCCAAATTTGCGTTTTTTTTCATTTGGTACTAGACGTGCTAAATCGATTATACGGGGATGTTTGTAGAGTGGCGGGGGTCACTCTAGTAGATGGTCTACGGGCTCACGAATTCAAAGAAACACGAAAAATTTACATCGTATTTTTCGCCATCGAGCATAATAGTTCTAGTACTGCTTGGCGGGCTTGCCTCCTTCTCTGCGCATTTTGCTTGGCATTCGCACACTTCGCGCGCTAACTCGGCTTCAACAGCGACTGACGCGACCATTTTTTCTCAGCTGTCCTTCTGGGATTATTCCGACTTCTCGTCCGATGTTGACGGACCCGCAGCCGCAAACGCTCCTGTCTATTCCTACTCCGTGATTCCCGGCGGAGTCAGCAGCGCGCACAGTCTGCGGGCGGCCCTTCATCGCGATCCGATTGCGGCCGCGCACTACGTTGGTTTCCGCGTCCAAGACGCACGCCTAATTCGCTTAACAACCGAGCGGAGAGCCCATGTCTCGTATCGCATCGGAGACAAAATCTATTGGACGCGGAAGGAAATCATCCTACACGCGGGCGAGACCCTTTTGACGGATGGCACGCATCTCGCTCGTACCCGCTGCGGCAATCGCATCGCTGACGTTCCCGGGGGTCCCACGTCGCCCGCGGAACCGCCGGTGGAAGTTATCGATCGTCCGACATTTCCGCATCCGCCGGAGGTTACCGGCGACATGCTCCCCGCACCGCCGATTTGGCCCGACGGCAGCGCTCCATTCCTCCTGGCTCTCGCGCCAACTCCGCAAACGGTTAACTCGGGTGGCTATCCGTATCTGCCCGTCTTTCCTTGCTGCGTGACTGGTACCACGACCTCAAGCGGGGCGCATCCAACTCCGCCGGTGCCGCCAATTGGCCCCCTTCCTACGCCGCCACCTTCCTCGGGACCATTGCCGCAACCGCCGCCCGTGGTGTCGCCGCCGGTTGCGCCGCCTACGCCGCCGGTCGCTACACCCGAGCCTTCCACGCTTCTTTTGTTGCTCGTGGGTGCGGCAGGCGTCTCGTTGTTGAAGTTGCGCCGCGCCTGACATCGCCTTTTCGGCTGGTGGGGGGCTTCCAGCCCAGCCCCCCACTGAAGGCGTACCGAGAGACAAGCTCTAAATCCAGGACTCAAAGCCGCTGGAAAAACCTGCTCGTTCGATCTATGGGCCAAGTTCCAACGCGCAAACAATCCTTGTCTTGACCGGCCTGCGCGCCCGCACTACGATATCTTCATCCCAGACCTACTGCCGACACCGAAACCTCGTTGGCGCCGAACCCTTCGCGTCGTGGGACTCTTCCTCCTTTACGCCCTCGCCATATTGCTCACTCTCTGGGCCTCTGCCGCACTTTATATCGACCTGCGCATTCCATCGGTCAAACACCTCGCCGGTATTTCCTATGCCGTACTGGTGATCTTTCTGGCCGCGCGGGCTTCCACGCACCTGCAGCGTATGCTGATCTGCGCCGCCGCATTTGCGCTGGTTTTGATTTGGTGGCTGCACCTGAAGCCTTCGAATGACCGCCCTTGGCAGCCTGATGTGGCCAACACGCCGTGGGCCGAAATCCAGGGCGATCACATCACGCTGCACAACTTCCGCTTCTGCCACTATCGTGCCGAGTTCGATTACACCTGCGATTGGCTCACGAAATCCTTAGACCTGTCACAGCTTCGGGGAGTCGATCTGGCGATCACCTATTGGGGCTCGCCGTATATCGCTCACCCGATCCTCAGTTTCTGGTTCGGAGACGATCAGTACGTGGCTGCGTCCATTGAAACGCGCAAGGAAGCCGGCGAGGGTTATTCGGCGATTCTCGGGTTCTTCCGCCAGTATGAGTTGATTTACGTGTTCGCTGACGAACGCGACCTAATTCGATTGCGCACCAATTATCGCAAAGACGAGGAGGTGTACCTATTCCACACGACGGCCGGTCCAGAGTGGGCTCGTCAACTTTTTCTCGAGTATCTGCAGCGTGCCAACCGGCTTCGGACTCATCCCAAGTGGTACAACGCGTTGACGCGGAACTGCACCACGGTCATTTTCCACTCCATGGCTGACATTGGGCGGCTTCCCCCGGGCACCTCGTTGCACAACTGGCACGTCATTCTCAATGGCCGTGGCGACGAAATGCTCTACCAAGGGGGCAATCTCGAAGGCAGTCTGCCGTTTCCGGAGTTGAAAGAATCCGCCCACATTAACGCCGCCGCCCGCGAAGCTGGCGATTCTCCCGACTTTTCGCGCAGGATCCGCCTCGGTCGACCTGGCTTTGAGTTTCTGGAAACGGGGGACGCGGATACCAAAATCCATTAGAGTCGTTTTGGGATTTGCAGATTATTGGGGCGGGCCTGTGCGGGTCGCGCCACCCTTTCGAGTATTGATTTCTTTTTTGTCATGAAACCAACTTTCGCTCATGACATCCAATCAGAAGCAGTTAGAATCATTGCTCATGGATTCCAATCCTAAACTGATTCCGTTCTCGCTCCTTGGCGACGCCGACCCTGTTCCTCCCCAGGCCTACGTCGAACAACCGGAGCAGATCCAGACTCTGAGCCTTCTTTATGAGATGAGCCATGAGCTCACAGCCATCCTGGATCGCGAGGAACTCCTCCGCCGCATCGCCGAACGCGTGAAAAAGCTGGTCGATTACCACGTCTTTACGGTGATGGTCTGGGACGAGCAGGAACAAGCGCTCGAGAGCGTTTTCGCTATGCACTTCGACCATACGCTGCCGTCGCGCTTCCGAATGAGTCTGAATCAGGGCATCACCGGTGCGGCCGCCGCGGAGCGCCGAACCATTCGTGTGGTGGATGTTCGCTTGGACCCTCGCTACATGCAGTGTAGTAAGGAAGTGGAAGTGCGCTCGGAACTCGTCGTCCCCCTCCTGCTGCAAGACCGCCTGATCGGTGTGCTTGACCTCGAAAGCACTCAACCGCACGCTTTCACCGCCGAGCACGAGCGCCTGTTGAACATTCTTGCTTCTTACATCGCCGTGGCGCTCGAGAATTCGCGCCTCTACGAAGAGTCGCGCGAAAATCAGACCCGCCTGCAAAATGATCTGGAAACCGCGCGGGAGATCCAGCGCCAACTGCTGCCTTCCGGCGCGCGCGAAGTTCCGGGGCTCGATTTGGCCACTGCTTATGTGCCGGCGCGCGAACTGGGCGGCGATTTCTATGACTTGCTTCCCTACGGAGTCGGCCGTCTCGCTGTAGTGAACGGCGACGTGTCCGGTAAAGGTACCGCAGCCGCGTTGTACGGCTCACTGGCGATCGGCATTCTCCGTGAGCTGGTCCATGACAGCGAAGCTTCTGCCGCGGACATGCTTCAACAACTGAACAGTCGTTTGCTCGCGGCCAGGCTCGACGCCAAGTTCATCGCCATGCAATTCGGCATTTACGACGCCGCGCGCCGCACCTTGAATGTCGCCAACGCCGGCGGCACGTTTCCCCTTCTGATTCACAACGGCGAGGTAACCGAAATTAAGATAACCGGCATGCCGCTGGGACTGCTCCCCGAGGCCGAATTTGACGAGCAAACCCTCGAACTGGTGCCTGGCGACATTGTGGTATTCGCCTCCGACGGCATTCAGGAATCCATGAACAAAGAGCAGGAGGAGTTTGGCATCGATCGCCTCAAGGCCTTGCTCTCCAACGTGGCCAGCGATGATCCGGGCTACACCGTGGCCCAGCGCATCGTAAAGGCCACCGACGAACATACCGGCGTGGGCCGCCCGCCCCACGACGACCGGACCTTGCTGGTGCTGCGCGTGACGGAAGAATCCGAGTCGGACTTCTCAAAACTGCCCATTATCTATTAGCAGCCAGCTCTATCCTAATTTGTGCCTCTCCAGATTTTGTGCGCTATGATTTTGCCCAAGTCATTCGTGTCCTTGTGCAGTAGAACCCGAGGCTTGGTCTAGGGACTATCTGCGCGTTTGCTTGGAAGGAGGTCCCGTGAATCTTGATCCAGTGAATATGGTGCCTTGGAGCTCCGACTGGCTGTGGAGTTTGCCTTTGAGCGTAATCTGCGTGGTCATCCACGTTGTGGGGCTCTACCTCATCAAGCAGCGGTTCGACCACCTGCTGCTGGAGGCCGCTCAGTTCAAAATGAGAATCGCCGCTATGGTCTTTATGGCCGTGACCACTGTGTCTGTGACGTTGTTGCACGGTGCGGAAGCCATGATTTGGGCCGCCGCTTTTCGCTGGCTCCATGCTTTGCCCGACAACAAATCCGCCATGCTTTATTCTCTGAACGCCATGACCACTTTTGGCCATTCCGGCAGTAGCCTGGAGAGTCACTGGCAACTGATGGGGGCGCTCGAAGCCTTGAATGGCCTGATCTTGTTCGGACTCTCGACTGCTTTCCTTTTCGCCATGATTCAAAGGATTTGGAACCAGTTAGGCAAACAATCGCTTCCCGAACCGGTTTTGGCTCGAGTGGAAGCCTAGCCTCACTTTGTCTTGAGAAACGTCCCTTTATCCAGGTCCCGGAACGCTTCGCGCAGTTGTTCCTGTGTATTCATCACAATCGGTCCATACCACGCCACCGGTTCCTCCAGCGGCTTTCCGGACACCAGTAAAAACCGGATGCCGTCATCTCCTGCCTGCACCGCCACTTCGTCTCCGCGGTCAAACAGCACCAGCGAACGATTCTCCGCTTCCGATGGCGGGTTTGTATCCGCCCAGCTCACCGGCTCGGTAGGCACCGCCAGCGGATCCGAGGCGTTGCAGAATTTTCCTGCTCCTGCGAACACATAGGCAAACGCGTGCCGAGTGGTTTCGATCGGAAGCACCTTGCGCTTCCCTGGTGGCACCGACACATCTACATAGATGGGATCCGCGGCGATTCCGTCCACCGGGCCTTTGGTGCCCCAGAACTTTCCGCACACGACGCGCGCCCGCGTTCCATCGTCGTCAGTCACTTCCGGAATATCCGGCGACTTCACTTCCTGGTAGCGTGGCGCTGTCATCTTCAACGATGACGGGAGGTTCGCCCACAATTGAAAGCCGTGCATACGCCCGGCCGGGTCGCCTTTCGGCATTTCCTGGTGGATGATGCCGCTTCCCGCGGTCATCCATTGCACATCGCCGGAAGCAATCGCGCCGCGATTCCCCAGGCTGTCGCCGTGTTCCACCGTACCGGCCAGAACATAAGTAATGGTCTCGATTCCGCGGTGCGGGTGCCACGGAAATCCCGCCAAATAGTCTTCCGGCACGTCGTTGCGAAAATCATCCAACAACAGAAACGGATCGAAGTCCGAGGTATTCCCGAAACCAAAGGCGCGCCGCAGGTGAACTCCCGCTCCCTCTCGCGTTGGCTTCGAACGAATCAGCTTCTTCACAGGTCGTATGGACATGCATCCTCCCGGCCGCGCCAGTCTGTCGCCAATCACCTCGGCCGTCAATCCACTAGATGGCTTCCCGGGCGTCACGGATATAAATGCTTCGCCGGCTCAACTCCTACTTTCTTTTATCTTATTTTGTATTATCATTGGTTCTCTTTATGCCCGTATGATCGCCAATGCATACCTCCGCCCCGCGCCGCCGCGCATCCGGCCTAGCAACGGACTGCTGTTGTTTGATCGCGCCGTGTTGATTCTGGTTCGCCGTCTTGTCGGCCCCTTCGCCCTGTTCCTGGTCTTCATTCTTTTTTGTGTCGCCGCTTACATGCGCCTGGAGCATCTGCGCTTTGTCGACGCGCTATTCTGGGTCGCTCATCCCCACGCCATCGAATACGTCCGGGCCTCCACTGCGACAAAATATTTCTCGCTGCTCGTGGCCATCGGCATCTTTGCTTTCGAGATCTGGTTTGCCGAACGCATCCTGCTCACTTTCATCGGACATCAGGGCCGGGAGGTATGGAAATCCATGATCAACGAAATGAACCTGGAGCGCGTGCGCGATCACTTCATTATTTGCGGCTATGGCCAAGTCGGCCGCACGGTGATCGACCAACTCAATCGTTCGCAAATTCCCTACGTGCTGATCGAAACGAATGAGGGACTCTATCGTCAGTTGCTCCACGAAGGAGCGTTGGTTTTGCACGGTGATGCCAAACGTCACACCGTCCTTCAGGAAGCCGGCATCGCGCGCGCCCGTGGCCTTTGCGTGGTCATCGACAACGACGCCGACAATCTCTACATCACCGTGACCGCCAAAGCTCTCAATCCCCAATTAAAAGTGATTACCCGTGCCGGGCAGGAACGCTATGCCGAAGCCATGCGTACTTCCGGCGCCGATGCGGTGGTGATCCCCGAATTCGAGGGAGGCAAGCTCGCCGGACAATTGATCCAGAAATACGCCTCGCCGAATGCCTGAATCCGGAAGCGCATCTATTTCAACGGCAAGCGCGCTGCCACGAAATCCGACACACGCTGCGCCGCTGGCGGATCCAGATTCGCCAGGACCGCAATGACGTAGCCCGCCTCCGGACAAATCTTCAGATCCCCATTCATTCCCGGTGCGCCGCCGCCATGGCCAAAACACTTCATGCCATTTTCGGTGCTATCGAAGAAGCCGTAGGCGTACTTGTCGCCCCCTCGTCCCGTATCCACTTTGCCGCTAATCAGCAGATCCGTGTGCTTTGCGTCGAGCAGCTTGTGTTCTGTCAGCGCGGTGGCAAAACGGAAAAGGTCGCCCACTGTCGAGTAGCCACCGCCGGCCGAAGTACCTCGATACGGCAGCGTATTCGTATTCGGCTCCCACGTGCCGGGCTTGGGTTCCATGTACCCCACCGATCGATCCGCCACAGTTTGGTTCTCGGGCAGCGATCCCGTGGATTCCATCCCCGCCGGCTTGAACACATGTTCCTGGACGTAATCGTAATAACTTTGCCCACTCACCTTCTCGATCACCACGCCCAGCAGCAGGAATCCGTAGTTGCTGTATTCCCACTTCGAACCTGGATCGAACTTGAGGTCGCGCTTCTCATACAGCTTCACGTAATCTTGCAGCGTCTTCAATTCCTCGCGGTGCGCATCGAATTCCGGCCCGAAGAAATCGCCAGTGCCACCGGTGTGTGTCAGCAGCTCGTGAATAGTAACCTTGGTCGCGACATTCTTGTTCGCATAATCCGGCAGGTATTTGCCCAGCGGATCCGTCAATTGAATCTTTCCCGCCTGCACCAACTGCAGAATCGACACCGCGGTGAACATCTTGTTCATCGATCCAATGCGAAATTTCGTGTTCACCGTATTAGGAATCTTTTTCTCGCGATCTGCCATTCCATAAGCCTGCTCAAACACTACTTTTCCGTCTTTCCCCACCAGTGCTGCGCCGGAAAAGCGATCCGGGGCCGAGTCGTGCTCCAAATCTTTCTTCAGTGCCTCCATCGCCTCTGGCTGGCTCAAGCGCGGAATGGCGAACTCGGCGGGTCGCGGAATCGCCCACAGTTCGAATTTCGTAACCTTGTTCGGGGCTTCATCCTCCACATTGAGAGTCAGCCGGCCGAACTGGTCGCTTCCTTTTTCCTTCAGCAGCGCTACGAAATGCGTTGGCGTGCTCTCCTCGACCTTTTCCAGGTCGAAGCCTCCGGTCATCTGGCGGAATCGCATCTCATCGTCGATGTGTTCGGTACGCGTCGGATCATTGGCCTTTAGATACTCCAGTAAAGTCGTACGGTCGCCAGAATTAAACGCAGCGAGCCATGCTTGCGCCCTCTGCTCGGCCGTAGCACCTGGATTTGGCGCTTGCGCGCCCGTCAGGAGCGCAGCCAAGACAAACAGCAAACACACTCGTACGCCCAAACCATCAATGTGCTTGTTCATGGATACTCCCCGGTATTTAGACGGCGTCGATGATCAACGGTCAACCGCTCTTTTGCGCTTAGCCTTACGGGAGGGTACCTTCTTCAAAGACGAACAGCAATGGGTCGCCGGAGTTGGAGATGGCGTAGATCACCTGACCGTTGGTAACCAGCGGGAAGTTCCCTCCGTCGAGGTTTCCCGAGCCGTCAGCGTTGATCGCGATAGCGCCAGCCTTCGGCACGTTCGTCAGCGTTACCGTCGTCTGCGAGAACACAACGGTATAAGCTCCCGCTCCATTGAACGAAAAATTGCCCAGGAAGGACCCGTTCTTGCCGTCTACGTCTTCCGCTGTGCCAACTGGATAGTCTCCGCTGATGCTGGTCAACGAATAACTCGGTGGCGTCGCAGTCTGGTTCACCAATAGGCCCGAGCTAGCTTGGTTATCCGTGCCCACCAGAAAGCCCACAATGCCGTCATCTGGCGTCGTGTTTGTAAGATAAACGATGGGCGAATTCGTCAAAACGCCGGAAAGTGACGTCCGTCCGGACGCCGCTTCCACGCTGTAGCTGCTGCCTGGATACTGATGGCTGTTCGATGTGCCCGCATAATTCGAATAGATGGTCGCGGTGGGGATTGTTCCGGAACTGGTGGCGTTCAGCGTGCCGATTTGCGCGATGTTCCCGATGTTCGTGCCAAGCGACTGGTAGCCCTGCGACGCCAGCAGGTAATAACCGTTCAATGGCGCAGCCGCATAGCCGGTAGTGGAAGCGAGCGCCCGGCCAGCCAGCAATGGAGTCGTGCTGGTGTTTTGCGTATACGCGGTGGAAATCAGCAGGAGGTCGGAGGCGTTCAATACGTAATACGCGAAATCGTAGGTCAACAGCCCCGTTGGCGTGCTCAGGAAATGACTTCCAGTACCTCGACCAGTACTCTGGTCGATGTCGCCCAGCGTGCCATAGCCGCCCGTAACTTCACCCGAGGCGGTGCCGCCTGCATTGACGTCCGCAAACCCCGCTGACACCGTGCCCGCAGTGTTCGTAAACGATCCGGCGATGGCCGTGCGCAGAAGTCCCGTCGCGGTGGTCGTCCAACCATCGACGCCAAAGGCATAATTCGTCTGCAGCGCAGACAGGTTAAATGCGGTTGGATCTTGCACGTGGATCATTCCCGCAGCGTTTGTTCCGCTCGTCGCGGTATCAGACTCGATGATCCTTCCCGTTGAGTAAACACTGTTGCTCAATCCGCCCAGGTAGAAGCTGAACTGCACGTTGGAAACGGGGACCGCGACGATGGCTGGTTTCGCCATTTTCCGCGCGTGGGCCGCACCGCTGGATGCAAGTTGCGCTGGTTCCTCGCTGGCTTTCCGCACACTGCTGCTTGATGCCAGTCCCGAAAACGCCAGGTACAAGCAACCTTGCCCCGACGCATTAAACGAATACGAACTTCCTGCCAGATTCACTTCCAATTGTTGTGGTCCGTCGGTTGTTCCGTTGAAATCGGCTACGGCATTCGAAAGTCCACCGCTCCCATCCGGAATGAAACTGCCGGCGATATCCAGTGGGTTGCCCGACTTGTCGGTCCCTTGCAGCAAGAAAGCGTAAGGCGTCGCGGCGGTCAGCGCTCCCTCGCTGCCCGCAGGCGCGCAGACCGCTGTTGCGGTTCCACTGATGACGATCGTGAGGGGATTCGATGTCGCGGTCGTGGTATTTTCGTCCGTCACCTGAAACACATACGGACCGTAGGTGCCCGCACTGGTGGGGGTCCCGGTAATCATGCCCGTGCCGCTCGCCGTCGTCAGCCCCGGTGGCAACGCTCCGCCGGAAATCTCGGACCAGCTATAGGGCGTCTTGCCACCGGTCGCCGCCAGTGTCGCCGAATACGCCGTGCCAATCACGCCATCCGGAAATGATGTCGTGGTCACCGACAGCGTGCTTGCGGAAATCTTGATGCTGAGGCCCACCGACGTTGCGGTATTGCTGTTCGCGTCCGTCACCTTCAACGTATACGGACCATAGGAACCCGCGGTCGTCGGTACGCCGGTAAACACTCCACCACTGGAAAAGGTGATGCCCGGCGGCATAGTGCCTCCACTGGCTTGCGACCACGTATAGGGAGCGGTTCCTCCGCTCGGCACCAGCGTAAAGGAGTACGGTGTATTCACCGTGCCATCCGGCAGCGATGTGGTGGTTATCAGCAGCGCCGGGGTGCCTCCACCTCCGCAACCCAAAAACCCCACGCAGGCGATCAAAACAGCCGCGAACCACGCAAGTCCGTAACGGCGATCCATTCAGCCTCCTCAGGCTTACCTACACAAAATCTCGTCCTTCGCGGAGAGCACTTAGGGCTAGCCAGCGACCGCGCAAACGCACGCATGCCCGCCCTACCCCTTTTCTACAGAAGCAGCGATCCAATGGTCGATCTAACTGGACACACGCATTGGAATCGCCTTCCTGCCCTTTGCGTTGTCCGCTGTCTTGGAGCGAGTCTCTACGATTGGAAGATCCTCAGCCCGACGTTTCAGGCAGGTTCCACCCGCAGCCCCATTTCCTGACCACACCCGCTGCAGCACTATTGGCCATTCCTTGGTCGCGTGACCCAGGATTATGGCCCATCAACCCTGACCAATAGTTTACCGTTTTCCGGCCGAGTTAGTGGCCTGCGCCTGCAAAGGCTCGGCGTCTTCCAACATCGGCAACCATTGCTCGCGCAACGACGCAAACGCCGCCCAATTTTTCTTGGATACCGGGTCCGAGGGTGGCAGTCCCAATCTCTCGAAATTCAGAAATTGCCCGCGCTGCTCGATGCGGAAATCCAGATGCGGGCCTGTCGCCAATCCGGTCATTCCCACCAATCCAATGGTCTGGCCAATCTCCACGTGCTGGCCCTCGTGCACTAAAATCTTCGAAAGATGCAGGTACATGGTTTCGTAGCCCTGGGAGTGCGCAATCTTCACCATATTGCCGTCCCCACCTTTACGCCCGGCAAACTCCACGCGGCCGCTGCCAATCGTCTGCACCGGAGTTCCAATCGGTGCCGCATAATCCGTCCCTAAATGCGGCCGGTACACTTTCAAGATGGGGTGAAAGCGCGCCTTACTAAAATGCGAGGTAATCGGCGCGGCAAATTTCAGGGGCGATCGCAAGAACGCCTTCTGCAGCGATTTTCCGTCCGCCGAATAATACGCCGTCTGCCCCAGGTCGTCGTGGAACAGCAATGCCTGATACTTCTTACCACCGTTGTCGTACTCCGCCGCCAAGATTCGCCCGTAGCCCGCGGTTTGCCCGTTGGTGTATTTCTTCTTTTCAATCACCATGCGAAACGTATCGCCTTTGCGCGGATCGGTATAAAAGTCCAGGTCGTAAGCAAAGATCTGCGCCAGGCGCATCGCCAGTTCCGGCGACTCTCCCGCATCCTCCACGGCATTGAACAGCGAATCTTCCAACTCGCCGCTCACCACACTGACTTCCATGTGCGACGGAATTGTTTGTACCTCGGCGGAAAATCCTTCTGTGGCCGGCACAATGTGCAGCATGCGGTCCGGATCAATCTTGTAATTGATTTCCCGCAGATCACCGACAACTGACCGCCCTACTACGAGCGCATTTCCGGCACGTAATTGCCTCAGATTAAATGCCCGCTGGGCCGCCGCAGTGGCTTCCCCAGCTTCTGCTGAACTCAAACCGATTTTCTGTAGAGCCGCCGCGAAATTTTGGCCCGCCGGCAATTTGCTCGCAATCGGCAATACCACTTGAGCGCGTATGCGTTCGGCTTCCGCGTGCGCCAGCGTCACTTGGTTCTGAAATTCCTGCTCGATTCCCTGCCGTCGGCGCAGCGCGTAGCCGTCCACAGCCGCGCCCACTGCCAGAACAAACCCCAACACCCACAAGAATCCCCGGCTCAATATTTCCCCCAGACAAATGGTCCCCGAGATGTCCCCGGTACATCTTACTCAGGATACCGCACGCTTCTCTTTTGTCCCAAGCTTCTGCTTTCGTCAATGGTGCGGAGCTAACTTGCGCTCAACTCGGCAATGGTCTGGTTTGCGAGATTCCGCGAAGGGTTTGCGTCAATTCACCCAACGCACGCGTGCACGGATCGCGTAAGTGCTGTGTCTTCAATGCAACCGAGCACTTCCGTCTGGCACACCATTTGCCCCTCCCCCTTTGGGGAGTTGTTATGATTACGTTCGAAGTTCATCCCGAAGTTCATGTTCGTGAGCAGTTTCAACGGCCCGAGTACTCCACGTGCTTTGAATGCCACCGCAGTTTTCGCGCCAAGTGTGAAGATCAGCTTAGCGTCAGCCTCTGTGACCACTGCTTCGATACCGCGCGTCACCTCACTGAACCGGTCATCAGCATTCACGTTAAGGTTCGCCCACACCACTCTCCGCTGTTGTAAGAACGCTTTGGCGCTCGCACCAATTCTTGATCATCGTTCCTGCTCTTATCCTGAAAAAGGCCCCTGTCGGCTTCGAACACACCAACTTCGTCTTTTCGACCGGAGAGTTTTGCTGCCTCGGAGCGCAGAAACTCCCCGTCGATGTCTTGCTTCGAATTTATAGGATCTTACTTACCAGAGGATCCGCTGGGCACCGCGGATGCCGTCTTGGGGGTCTCACCAAAATAATTCTGTTCGCGAAGCCGGCGATAGATTCCGCCCGCCACTTGCGCCGCCGTCGGGCCTTTCACTCGCCGCGTATTGCCGCGCAACAGCACCGCCAAAGCAATCTTGGGATGCGTTTCGTCGGCGTAGCTTACGAACCAGCCAATGCGAGAAGGATTCGTGTGGTCATCGCAGGTGCCAGTCTTGCCCAGCATGGTCTCGTCGCCGCCCGCGTCGTAGCTCAGCTTCGCCGTGCCATACAGCACCGCCGCCAGCATGCCTTCGCGGACTTCCGGTAGCACGCTCGCGATGTTCAGGTCGCGCTTTACCTTTGGTTCAAAATTCTGCACTTCTTCCTGTGTGTGCGGATACTGCAAGTAGTAAAGCGTGCCGCCATTGGCCACAGCAGAAGCGAGCGCAGCCAATTGCAACGGAGTGATCTGGATACCCTCGCCGAAGCTGGACATCCTGGCCACACCGCCCAGCGCCGGAGGTGCCGTCGGGAACGCGCCCGGATGTTCATCGGGTAGGTTGTATCCGGACAGCTCGCCCAAACCCAACAGGCGTCCATACTTCGAGACCGTGTCGAATCCCATGCGTCGCCCAAGTTCCTCGAAGAAAGCGTTGTTCGAGTGCGCGAGCGCCTCCGTCAAATTCATGTACTTCCGGCGACCCACTTTCAGCATGGTGTCGTTGGTGATGACGTTTTCTTCCAACGCCGCAATGGCGATCGTCGGCTTAATCGTCGAGCAAGGGATGTACCCGTCGCTAAACGCTACCTTCTGATTGACTACGGTCAGGATTCTTCCCGTGTTCGGGTCTACCGCCACCACCGACCCGTTGTAGCGCCCCAGCGCATCGACGGCCGCTTGCCGCACCACCGGATCGTCATACGCCGGATCATCGGCGCTGACCGAATCCGCGTAGGTCGGCGCGTAGCCGCGATAGCTGGAAGGCGCGAGTTTCTTCTTCGATTTCGCCTTGGCCTTCTTCGCTTTTGAACTGGATGTGCTGCTTACGATTGGTTTGCCAGCAGGCTCCGCCGCAGGTAACGGCAAAGCCAGCGTCGCTACCAGCAACGCTGTGGCTACAGTTTTTCCCAAGTCCTTGATCATTCGGGCCCTAACCCTAGAGAGAACTTAACCTCGACCACCTATGCCCTAACAGGTCTAACTCTTCACACCGTCAGGAGTTCGACGACAGCATGCCGTGTTCCATTGCCTTCACACCTTGATTTCACGGTACTTACTACTGTCTCACAACCTCGTTCTCACTTCCAAGCCACCACGAGGTTCTCAAACTGAAACGTAGTCTACAGATTTTAGTCCTACCGTGACAATAGCTAAGTAGGGCCAGTACGCTTTATGTGCTTCTTTTTGAACGTCTGACCCATCGTCCAGCCCTTTTTTGTCACCTGTCCCTAGGTTCCAGCCTTTCTCGCCGAAATTTCGGGCGATGTCACATCCCGACACAACGAGTTGACACCAGTGTCAAAAAGAAACGGGTTCGCTTCCTACTGACCTCAACTAACTCGCGCCAGTTCATTTCAACGTACCGGCGAACGCTGCGGACTACGTCGCGCACACCGTGAAAATCGTTAAGCGCAAGTGCGTCGCCCCATAACATACGAGTGCGGCGCGTTCGATGGATCGGCTGACTTTGCTGGTAGCTATTTCCGGTAACGGTGGCGTGAATGCCTGCTGGGGATTGTCTGGATTGCGCTGCAGTTCCCAATTCTCGATCTTCCTTACCGGTACGATCAATTCCAACGGAGGATGTTCCCAGGGATTGTCGACCTCGCCCGCCGGTATCGTGTTTCGCTTGAGCTTAATCTCTTGGGCCAAGCGCGATGGATCAACGGCGATTCCATAATTCCATGCACTGTCCGGCATAGCTTCCCAACTCGGATATTCCGCAGTAGTCCACTTGTCTTCTACCACCGCCGTCCACTTCTCCTTGATCGGCAGCGAATAGACCAGTGGCCCGCGCTCTACCGCCAAACCGTTCTGCGGCCAGTGCGTCACGCTCACCCGCATTGGAAGCGTCAAGGTCACCGTGTCGCCCGGAACAAACTTGCGGTCCACGACTACGAACCCGTTGGCATTCCGCGCAGCCGGCGCCATCGCGCCATTCACCGCCACGCTCGGCGCCTCGCACCACTCTGGTATTCTCAGAGACAAAGGAAAAGATACTGGTCGCTCGCCCTCGATTCTAAAGTGAATTTGTTCTTCGAACGGATACCGGGTTGTCTGTGCAATGGTGATCAGTTGCTGATTCGTGCCCACAGTGGCCGTGACTTTCGAGGGACCGTACAGCACCGCCGCCAGTCCTCCATCATTGCTCTTCATCCACATGCGAATCGCGTAGTTCGAAAAGATGCGATGTACGTTTCCACCGCAACACGCGCCCTCTTTCCCAGGGTTTGGCTGGAAAGCCATCAGGAAGCCGCCGTGTTCCATCACGTTGTGGTCGGAGTCGAGCGTCGCCAAAAACTGATTGGGGCATGAAAAATACTGCAGGGCCTTCCAGTCTTTACGAATCGCGCCCATACCGGCGTTGAAGCACGCGCGCTCCACATGATCTCCCCAAACCCCCTGCCCGGTGGCCATCAGAACGTAACCCCATGACCAAGTATGATCCGCGATGTCGCAAGTCTCATGAGAATCCAGCGACGTTGTTGTGCGATAGTCCTCGGACGTCGAAGGAACTCCGTCCACCAGCATGTGATGATCGAAAATCCGGCGCTGCGCCGCCAGGGCAAACTGCAGATACTCTTTTTTTCCGGTGTAGCAGTACAGAATCGCCGGAAGCTTCGCCTGCTCGATGTAGGTTACCCCGTGACAATTGATGGGCGTAGCCGCGTACACTCGCAACTCCGAGAGATCACCGTGCTCCGGGTCCGCCGCCACCTTCTGATACTGCTTCCACGCGGTTTCCGCCATGTCCAGCAAACGAGGATCTCCGCTCCGCTGGTAACACCACAAGATCGATTCGATGTTGATCAAATTCCGTGTGGGTGTTCCATAGTCGGCCTTATCCGACAAATAGTGCTTCCTGACCGCAGCCACAATGTCTTCGCTGATCGCCCCACCTTGCAGCATCTCCGCATCGGAAAGCGCTGATAACCCCCGAAAGAACAAAGCCTGCGGCCAGCGATGGAAATCTCCCTTGGGATCCTGAATAAACTTGGGCCCCAAATATCCATCCTCCGCCGCGTGCGTCAGGGTGTAGTCAATGCAGGTGCGCGCTTCCGCCATCAGCGACTGGTCGTCAAGCACCAACGCTAGACGCGTAGCCCCGTCCACCCAATAGGCTTTCTGTTCCCATGGCCACCAGGATTCCGCGGTTTCCTCGCCTGCCCAGTACGCCTTGTTGAAGGGGTACGAAACCTCCGGAAGTTTCGAAGCCAGTTGCGACGCTTCCCTCTCCAGGTATAGCCGCAGCCAACCCTCGGGTCGCACCGCCCCGGGGGGTAACGCGTGCAGCACCGCGTACGACTGCACTTTTGCGTCCACCGTTTTTTCGGTTTCCGCTATTGCCGAACGTCCATCAATGGCCATCATCGAACCCGCAGTAGCGAGACGGAGAAATTCCCGGCGATCCATTTCGCCCTCCGCACGACTCCGTTTTCTTTCCATATCAATTCCCCTTTTCGTGGTCCGCCACGACAACGTGTTTTTATTTAACCATTTGCGGAAATGGGGCCTCTTTAGGGAGATGGCCAACGGATTTCGGCCAGAGCGAAACCAATTTAGGCAAACCGAAGCTGCAGTCAAACGCCGCCGGTGTTAACGCTTGGGAACAAACCAGGATTCGCGGTTCTCTCTTGCAAATCGCGACCTTTATGGAGCGACCACTTCCTTAGGCGAATTCAGTCCCAGTGTAAACGGACTCAGCCAAATTCCAAAAGAAACGGGCGGGGTCACCCCCCGCCCGCTCTCTTCCTTCGAAGAAACTGTCTTTTTATTGTGCTATCGTGCCGGCCTCGCTTTGTTATCGGTTGTGGCTGCTGCCGCTGCTGCCGCCTTCATCGGGAGCTTTTCCGGTGCCGTCGCGTTCGCTTGACCGTTTGGGCCCGCTGCGGCTCCATTCTGGCCGACGCCGGGAAGTTCCATCTTCTTCCGCAACCCCGATTCCAGCTTTTCTCGAATATCTTTGTTCTCTTTCAGGAAAATCCGCGCGTTCTCGCGGCCCTGGCCCATTCTCTCACTGCCAAAACTGAGCCATGTGCCGCTCTTCTCGATGACGCCCTTATCCACGCCGAGATCGAGTAGGTCGCCTTCGCGTGAAATGCCTTCGCCATACAAAATGTCGAACTCCGCTTCGCGGAACGGCGCCGCCACTTTGTTCTTCACCACCTTGGCGCGGGTTCGCGAGCCCACCACGCGATCGCCTTCCTTGATCGACTGTATGCGGCGAATGTCCACGCGCATCGACGCATAAAACTTCAGCGCGCGTCCGCCGGTGGTCGTTTCCGGATTGCCGAACATCACGCCGATCTTTTCGCGAATCTGGTTGATGAAAATCAGGCAGGTCTTCGATTTCGATACGATCGCGGTCAGTTTGCGCAGCGCCTGCGACATCAGCCGCGCCTGCAAGCCCATTTGCGGCTCGCCCATTTCCCCTTCCAATTCCGCCTTGGGCACCAACGCCGCCACGGAGTCGACTACCACCACATCCACGCCGCCCGAGCGAATCAACGTTTCCGCAATTTCCAGTGCCTGTTCTCCGTGATCCGGCTGCGACACCAGAAGATTGTCCACATCCACACCCAGCTTCCGCGCATACACCGGATCCAGTGCGTGTTCCGCGTCGATGAACGCCGCCTGTCCGCCCAGTTTCTGCGCCTCGGCAATAATGTGCAGCGTCATGGTGGTCTTACCGCCGGATTCCGGCCCGTAAATCTCGATCACCCGGCCTCGCGGAAATCCGCCGACGCCCAGCGCCGCATCCAGCGACAAGCATCCCGACGGAATCACGCTCACCGGTACCAATACATCTTTGCTGCCCAACCGCATAATCGAGCCTTTGCCATAGGACTTCTCGATCTGCGATATCGCCGCTTCTAACAACTTCGCCCGTTCATCTGCCATTGCTCACCTCGGTGGAGGAAATTAGGAAATTGTGCGATGCGGCTTTCGGGCCCACTTACCAAACAGCGCCGGGACCTGCGCTGCTCCTCCGTACATTACGGTATGATAAATATTACCAGAATGTACTTTAGATTACTAGCCCTTTTTGCCTTTTCGCCAAAAAATTCTCAACGGCCGCAGCCATGCTCCAACTCATGATCGACCAGCCGCGACAGCGCCGCGCACTCCCGCACATCCCATTCCGCCTGCTCTGCCCGGCTCAACCCGCGCAACCGCGTCAGATACTGTCCCCGCGTACGCAGTTCCAGCAGCTCAAACTCGAGTCTCTCATGTTCGATGCAGGATAGGACACTGGACCGTAAGTCGCTCATGGGCCACCTGTTGAAAACTTCTGGCCCTGACATTACGCCAATGGCGAAGAAAAAGCAAATATTATTTTCGCCTTGTGTTCGCCATAGGCGCACGCCGCCCCTTTTCTCCATCCCCGCTTATACTACTCCCGCCCATGTGGAATAACTTTTTCATCGCCGCTGCGGGCGCTTCCGCGGCTTTAGCCGGCCTTGCGATTGTCGCCATCTCCGTGAACCTCACGCGTATCCTGGAATTTGCGCATCTTCCCGCGCGCTCTGCCGCCACCGTGGCTCGCCTGATTTTAATTCTGGTTTCCAGCATGGCCGTGCTCATCCCGCAACCAGTGTCCGCCTTGGGTGTGGAAATTTTCGTGTTTGCTTTGGCGACTTGGGGCCTCGAACTTCGCTCCAATCGAAGCGCCGTTCGCGCCCGCGCGCAAATCGGCCGGCCCCGTTTTGAATCGCTATTGGAATCGGTCTTGGGAGAAGTTCAGATACTTCCGTTCTTGATCGCCGCCATTCTGCTCATGGCGCATCGCAATTCCGGCTACTACTGCATCGCTGCCGGTGTCCTCGCCATCTTCATCTTCTCTGTCCTTAATGTCTGGGTGCTCCTCGTAGAAATCCTCCGCTAGGCGTACTTGTAAAATCCGCGGCCGCTCTTTCTTCCCAGCCAGCCAGCCGCTACATACTTCTTCAGCAGTGGGCAGGCGCGATACTTGGGATCCCCCAAGCCTTCCAGCAGCACGTGCATAATATCGACGCACACATCCAAGCCGATAAAATCCGCCAACTCCAGCGGCCCCATCGGATGATTCATTCCCAGCTTCATCACCGCGTCTACCGCTTCCGGCGTGGCCACGCCTTCGATCACCGCATAAGCCGCCTCGTTGATCAGCGGCATCAACACGCGATTCGACACAAATCCCGGCGCATCGTTCACGGCCACCGGCGTCTTCCCCAGCTTCTTCGCTAGTTCCATCGTGGTCGCGTAGGCCTCATCGCCCGTCTGCAGGGCGCGAATCACTTCCACCAGCACCATCATCGGCACCGGGTTCATGAAGTGCATGCCGACAAAGCGTGCGGGCCGCTTGGTCATTGCCGCCAGCGTGGTCACGGAAATTGACGAAGTGTTGCTCGTGAGGATTACTTCGGGTCGCAACAACCGATCCGCTTCGGTCAATACTGCGCGCTTGATCTCCAGCTTTTCCGGTACTGCTTCCACCGCAAAATCCGCCGCCGCAATCGCGTTCATGTCGGTTACCGGCTTCAACCGCGCCAGCACTCCCGGCTTCTCCGCCTCCGCCAACTTCCCTTTCTTCACTTCGCGATCCAGATTCTTCCCAATCGTCTCCAACCCCCGCTGCAAAAAGCGTTCCTCCACGTCGCGCAGAATCACGTCATATCCAGCGCGCGCAAACACGTGCGCAATTCCATTCCCCATCGTCCCTGCGCCCAGCACTGCCACCGTTTTAATCCCATCGATCGTCACGCTTGCTCTCCTCTGACCGCTAAGCATGCATGCCAAGCAATAATGTGGTCAAGCCAGCTTAACCGTTTGCCTCGGTCGCACTGCACCTGCTATCCCCGCCAGCGCGAGCCACGCTGCCAGCGCTGCCAATTTTTCGTCTTGTGACCACGGCGCGCCCAACTCCTTCCCTATCTCCGCCACTCGTTTCGACACCGCCGCTTCCAGCAATCCCAACGTCTGCGCCGCTTCGCCCATCACTTCCTTTTCTTTCACGCTTACCACTTGCAAGCCGCATCGCACGCTCGCCCGCGTCAACGCCTCCCGGAACAACTCTCCGTCCGCAGTGTGAATCATCGCGTGCGAAGCCAAAATCTTCTCCAGCTCCGGCAGGGGCTTTCCCGAAGCCAGCAACACCGCGGCGCGGTTCAGCCCGTAATCGCTCTGTTTCAACTGCGTTTGTAGTTTCCGAATCGACCGCCCCGCCATCGTCTTCGCCACAGCTTCTGCATTGCGGATGAATTCCCGCGCCTCCACCAACGGCAGTTTTTCCGCGGTGTGATAGGGCTGCCGGAGCCGATACGTAAATTCCTCCACTAGATGGATCCGCTCGCGGTGCAACACCTGCGGCGCGCCTTTCTCCAGGCACACCGCCACCATCGCACTCCATCCCGAGTGCACACGAAATCCCACCGCCGCATTTTTCATGGGAACCTCCGCTTGGTAGAGGAACGGAGGAGCTTTAGCATGGAACTGCGCTAGCCTCGCCGTCAAGCGTTTCGTTCTGCGTTTTACTCCGGGGGTCTACCTTCCACCACTTCGCGCACAATCTCTCTCGCGCGCGATTCATCCGCGGGTAGAACATATAGCTCCGCGTTCACGCCGTTCTGCTCCACGCGGCAACGAATCTCATTCTCGTGCAGCGCCGCCACCAGAAAATCGCTCGATCCGCCCTTTTCCGTCGACCATACCTTCACCGTGGCATCTTCCGGATGCCAACCCGCCTCGTTTTCTCCCGCCGTCGGTGGCCCCGGAATACCTTCTTCGTCGGACGCCGTAAGCGTCTCGGGCAGTTTATTCACCAAGCGTGACGGCTTGTCTGCCAGCAACGGCGTTTCGTGCGCGCCCACGTTCTCGATATCGTCGGTGCCGTAGGCTTCCTTCACGACATTCTCCGCGCGCTCGTACATGGAAAACGGAACGCCTACTTCAAACGCGGCATAGTTCCGCAAATTGAATAAATGGTCGCGCCGGTACACGGTGTTATGCGGAATACCGGCCTCGTCCAGAACTTCGCATAGTTCCCCGTGCACTCGCGGGTCATCGCCTTTCCAGAACGAACAAAACGGATCCTCGTTCGGATCCCCCGGCTCTCCCGAAGGTCGAAACTCCGCGCCCCCGCCACTGCGCCGCATGTAGATCGCGTTTTTGGGCAGCTCCTTCACCAAATCTACGTCGCAATCGACGCAATGCGTGAATCCCGCCCGGTACTCTGCTTTACACTGAGGACAAATCATGGAGCCTTCCACCTTTCCCCCAACAGCAACAAGAATGTAACGCAGAATCTGCAACGAGGTGCATCGAAAGAATCCAGCATGGCCCAATTAATTGAAAATACGACACTTATGCCCTACGCAACCTCACGAGCGCGAATACCGCACCTCCTCTTCCTTGCGTCTTTTCCCCCTCCTCATCCGTATCCACGATAGTATGAGCGCACAAGCATTCACCTTAACGGTTTCGAGGTCCCCGGTACTCTTCACGGGGCTCATGACTGACGATCAGCAAACTTTGGCCGCTGGCCTGCGCCGTCGTGATCCGAACCTGCTCGATCATCTGATCGAACAGCACCAGCAGCGCCTCTATCGCTACCTGCTCTTCCTCACCGGCGATCCTGCGCTCGCCGAAGATCTTTTCCAGGAGACTTGGATTCGTGTCCTCGAACGCGGCCATCAGTACAACGCCAAATCCAAGTTTGAATCGTGGCTCTTCGCCATCGCTCGCCATTTGGTGATCGATGTTTCTAGGCGCAAGAAAATGAGCAGCCTCGACGAATTAAACGATCCGCAATCCGAGCAGCACTACGAGCCGCCAGACGATCGCGCTATTTCCGCTCTGCAGCTTCTAGTTACCCGCGAAAGCGAACAAGCCGTGCAGCTTTCTCTGCTCAAAATCCCTGCCTATTATCGCGAAGTGCTTCTGCTGCGATTCCACGAGGAACTGGGCCTGGAAGAAATCGCCACGGTTCTGGCCACGCCGCTTTCGACCGTGAAGTCGCGTCTCTATCGGGGGCTCGAAGCTCTGAAGTCTGCTTTGCCGGAAGGTGCCGCATGAGTGAGAACCTGCACCAACGCGCCAGGCAGTTGATTGCGCAATCGCTCGTCGAAGGGCTCGGTCGCGACGATCAGTCCTGGCTCGATGCGCACCTTCGCGAATGCAGCGATTGCTCGCGCGAAACCGTCCGCTCTCAGGAACTGGTTCGCTCCTTCCGCAGTTTGCCGGTCACCGTGCCGCGCGATTTGGCCACGCGCACACAATTGCGGGTCCGGCTCCGCGCAGAGGAAACCGCGCAACCTTCCCCGGGCAGCACGTTTCTTTGGGTGATCACCGCCGCAAGCTGGGCCTTGGGCATTCTTAGTGCGCCGTTCGTCTGGCGCATTTTCGCTTGGGTGGGCGCAGAACTAAGTGTTCCCAAGCTGGTTCTGGAAGTGGGCTTTGTGCTTTGGTGGACGGTGCCCGCGCTGATCGCGGTAGCGGTGGTCCTGTACCAACGCGCCACCAGCCCGGCCCGTACATGGTGACGGTTTTGTAGCGGCTGCCTTCTGAGGTGGGCGGTTGTTTGCCGGCGGGTTTACCCCGCCGTTCAGTGGCGTAAAGCCTGCATGCCGCTGGCAGGCTGCTGCCAAAGGAATTGCTGTCCGTAGTACGAGAGGAAACCGTGTCCGACTCATTCAATGAACGTCTCCGCCTGATTCGCTTCCGCCGCAAGCGCGAGCGCACCCGCTTCCGCGACGAACTGCGCATCATCCCTAAGTGGCTTGTGTGGCTTTGCGTCGCGCTCTATATCGTCGCGCTGATCATCGGGCTCGCTGTCAATCTGCACAATTTCCAGACCGGCGGCCCCGTTTTTCCTGGTGACGAAAGCCTACGTAACGAGCCGGGGGCTTCCTGCGCCGCACTCGTTGGCACAATTACCGCAGCTGCGCTCGCTGTATCCACTCTGCTGTTTATGCTCGGCTACGTCTATCGGGACGCCAAGCGCCGCGGCATGCATCCCGGTCTGTGGACGCTGCTTGTCCTCGTCCTTTCCCCCGGCTATCTCTTCATTGGCCTGATCATCTATCTCTTAATCCGCGAGCCGCTGCCCTACACTTGCCCGCAATGCTCCGCCACCGTGAACGCGCGTTTCAACTTCTGCCCTAACTGCAAATACAATCTCCATCCCGCTTGCCCTTCCTGCCAGCGCGAGGTCGATGACGACGACAAGTTCTGTCCCTACTGCGCCGCCGAACTCCATCACGCACCAAATGCGGCTTCGGGCACAGCCTCCAATGCCAGTCCATTGTCCTAGCGGCTCTCTTGGGGATTACTTGGCGGAACAGAAACTTGTCATTCCGAGCGTAGCAAGGAATCTCTCTTCCTTTGATCGCCACTTACCCTTCCAAATCACGACGAACGAGGCGAGCGCGCGCCGTTAAACGCGTTCGACCGCCAGGGCCACCGCATTACCGCCACCCAAACATAACGCCGCCACGCCACGTTTCAAACTGCGCCGCTGCAATTCGTACAGCAGCGTCACTAAAATGCGAGCTCCCGAAGCGCCAATCGGATGCCCCAGGGCCACCGCCCCGCCATTCACGTTCACTTTTTCCGGATTCAATTTCAGTTGCCGCGTCACCGCAATCGCCGCCACGGAGAACGCCTCGTTCAACTCCACCAGGTCCACATCCTTGTCGCGATCCCAGCCGGTCTTGGCCAGCAATTTCTCCACCGCGTCCACCGGCGCCATCATTACCCACTTCGGCTCTACACCGCTCACCGCCTGCGCCACGATTCGCGCCATTGGCTGCTTGCCCAGATTCGCCGCCACTCGTTCGCTGCTCACCACCAACGCCGCGGCTCCATCATTTGTACCCGGCGCATTGCCCGCCGTCACCGTGCCGTCTTTCTTGAACGCCGGTTTCAGTTTTGCCAGCGCCTCCAAAGTCGTATCCTCGCGCGGCGATTCGTCATACTTGACGACTATCGGCTCACCCTTTTTCTGCGGCACCTCGATCGGCAAAATCTGCGCTTCCAAAAAACACGACTTCCTTGCGCGCACCGCTCTCTGGTGGCTTTCGAACGCAAACTTGTCCTGCTCTTCCCTGGTGATTCCGTACTTCTCCGCGACCAGCTCCCCGGTCATCCCCATATGAAAATTCTCGTAGCTGTCCCACAAACCATCCCAGATCATTGCATCCACCACTTTTTGATCGCCCCATCGATAGCCGGTTCGTGCATTGGGCAGCAAGTACGGGCAGTTCGACATCGACTCCATCCCGCCCGCCACCTCAATTTCGCTCTCGCCCAACCGCACCGCCTGTGCCGCCAGCGCCACCGCCTTCAGACCAGAGCCGCACACCTTGTTGATAGTCATCGCCGCCACGCGTGCATCGCAGCCGCCCTTCAGCGCTGCTTGTCGCGCTGGATTCTGACCCAGTCCCGCCTGCACCACATTGCCCATGATCACTTCATCAATCTGTTTGCCCTGAAGCCCGGCGCGCCGCACGGCTTCAGCGACCACTTTCGCACCCAACTCGGTTGCAGGAAAACTGGAAAGGCCACCCTGGAATTTGCCAATCGGTGTGCGCACAGCGGAAAGAATGACAGGAGAATCCATAAGCACCTCCAAGATGCCTTTTCCTCATGTTAATTAGATGTTGGGCCCCAAACAAACGTGAGCGAAGCGTGTCGGGCCTCGGTGTCCTTCACTCTTGAGGTCTTACAATTTTAGTCCGACGGCTTTTGCAGTCTGCTTACGCCTGTTCGTCTTTGCTCGGCCCGTACAGCGACGGTATCTTCACGCCGGCAATGCGGTAGAACGCCGCCAATTGCCCCCGGTGGTGAATCATATGGTTCATCACGAATCCACGCATCACCGCAATTTTCGGCAACGTGAACACCGTTTGTCCACCGAACACCAAACTCCACGGTTTCATGAAGGTTTCGTCACTCGCGCCCGCAATGGCGGC
The DNA here is from genome assembly GCA_035506955.1 of Verrucomicrobiia bacterium. Lineage (GTDB taxonomy): Bacteria > Acidobacteriota > Terriglobia > Acidiferrales > UBA7541 > Acidiferrum. Next base: position 47,446 of record DATJOO010000089.1, on the reverse strand, counting down.
CCGCGCGTTCTTCACCGTTTCATCAAACTGTTTCAGCGCTTCCTCCTTTGAGGTCACGATTACGGGCTTATAGCTGCTCGGATCGAGTTCCAGCTTGTCTTGCCCCATCGTCGAAATGGTCCAGCCGGGCAATTCCGCCACGTGCCCCGCCAGCCGTCCCAACGTCATGCAAGTTTCATGTGGCCGCCATTCCACCTTGTCTTCGGGAAAGCGTTCCAGCATCTTGCGTGTGGTCGCCATCTCGTGGTCAAACTCCCCAAGTAGTGCCTGTGCAATCGCCATATAGGTCTCCTGAAAGGATGATTTCGCAGAGGTAAATCAGACGGGCCTTGAGTTTACTACGCTTTGATGAACGTTGCGTTATCGCCATCGCGAGCGGAGAATGTCCCGCATGGCACACCAATTCACCGCGTCCCATCTAAAAGATTCCATCGACTTGTTCCGTTTTACCAAGCGGCTCACCGAGCGCTCCATGGAGCAATGTCCCGACGATTGTCTCTTCCGCGCGCTCGATGAGGAGTCCAACTCCATCGCCATCATCGTCAAACACATGGCCGGCAACATGCGCTCGCGCTGGACCGACTTTCTCAACTCTGATGGCGAGAAGCCCGACCGCAACCGCGATAGCGAATTCGAGGAGCCTCCCAAGACTCGCGCCGACGTCCTCGCCCTTTGGGAACAAGGTTGGAAGTGTGTCTTCGACGCCCTCGAACCCCTAACCGACGCCGACTTGACTCGCACCATCACGATTCGCACGGAACCGCACTCCGTCACCCAAGCCATCAATCGCCAGATCGCCCACTACTCCTACCACTTCGGCCAAATCACCTTCCTCTCCAAACATTTCGCCGCCAAATCCGGCAACTGGACCGCCATCACCGTGCCTCGCAAACAATCCGCCGACTTCAACGCCAAGGTAGCCTCCGGCCAAGCCTCCCAGCGATGATTCCGGCAGGATCGGGAGTAATGTTTTATTCTAAAAATCAGCCTTAAGGGAGTGCCATGCCAACACCTCACTATAGAGAGTTGGTTTTCGACTTGGTGCAAGATGCCGGTGGCGGATATGTTGCAGAATGCCTTAGCGAAAATATCGTCACTCAAGGTGACACGTGGACCGAACTGCGCGCTAACGTGAAAGACGCTGTCGAAGCCTACTTCTTTGACGGACCAAAGCCCCAATCCATCCGGCTACATCTCGTGAAGAACGAAGTGTTTCAGATGCAATGAAAATTCCGAAAGACCTCAGCGGACGTGAACTAACCGATTACCCTCAACGCAATACTCAGGATGGTAGCTGCGCACAAGGCGTTTCCAAACAAACGATTTTCGACTCATTCTAACATCCCGTATTTCCTGCCTGTTACCCTGAGGAAATCCTCCGCCTTCACCTTTGGTAAAGTAAGACAGCATGCAAAAAACGCTTTTCGATCTGGGCAAGCCCGAAACCTCTGGCCCGCAACTGAATGACGCGCAACGCCGCGCCATCACTCATGGGGATGGTCCCCTCCTCGTCATCGCCGGCGCCGGTACCGGCAAAACCCGCGTCATCACCGAGCGCATCCGCCATCTCCTCGAAGCCGACCCAGCCCTCCTCGGTGAAAACATCCTCGGCCTCACCTTTACCAACAAAGCTGCCGGTGAAATGAAGACCCGCGTCGTCAAAGCTGTCGGCGAACGCGGCAAAGACGTCGTCCTCGCCACCTTCCATTCCTTCTGCGAAACCATCCTTAAGGAAGTCGACCCCAACCGCCTCGCGCTCGAGCAGGTCGATCACTGGATCCTCCTTCGCCGCAATCTTGCCCGCCTCAAACTCGAAAAATTCCGCCGCCTCGCCGAACCCGGCCAATTCCTCAACGATTTCATCCAGTTCTTCTCGCGCTGCCAGGATGAACTGGTCTCTAGCGCTGACTACCAAGCCTTCGCCGATCAACTCTCCGCCGAACTCCAAGCCGATAAAGATTCTCTGGACGACGACACCTACAAGGAGCGCGCCGAACAAGTCGCCCTCCAACAGGAAATTGCCCGCGCCTACACCGCCAGCGAAGAAATACTCCGTGACAAACGCGCCATCGCCATCAACGGCTCCATCGCCGAAGCCGTGGCTCTGCTCAAAAGCGACCCCAAGCGCCTGCGTCATTTCCGCGAGCGCTACAAACATATCCTCGTCGATGAATTTCAAGACACCAACATCGCTCAACTCGAACTCCTTCATCTTCTCAGCCACACTTCGCGCAACATCGTGGTCGTCGGCGACAACGATCAGGCTATCTATCGATTCCGCGGCGCCTCGTTCGGCAGCTTCAAACTTTTCCTGGAACGCTTCACCGATTGGACAGACGGTCAGGACTCCACTCCCTACCGCGTCTCGCTCACTCACAATTACCGTTCCTCGCCGAACATTTTGCGCGTGGCTACGCAGGCCATCGGCATGAACGAGGTCAGCCCCGAATTTCCCAAGAAGATCCTGCATCCCAATCGCCCCGAAGGCGAAAAAATTCGCATCGTTGAACTGGAGAGTCCCGAAGCCGAGGCCACTTGGGTCGCCACCGAACTCCAACGCCTGCACTCCGCAGGACGCCGCTGGCACGATTTCGCCATTCTCTATCGCCAGCACTCTCACCGCGACCTGCTCGTCGAAGAGCTATCGCAACGCAAAATTCCTTTCGTCATCAGCAAGCTCTCCATCCTCGAGCATTCGCTGGTCCGCGACATCCTCGCGTACCTTCGTGTGATCGCTTTCCCCTACGACGACGTGGCCTGCGCGCGCGTTCTTTCCGCCCCTGCATGGCACCTTGCCCCGGAAGATCTGGCGCGACTGGCGGAGCGTGCCGGCAAAAAACGCGGCACTTCCCTCTACGACATCCTGCAAGCCCCCCAGGGAGAACTCGCCTTTGACCCTTCTCCCGCTGCCTGCAAAGAGCTTCTCGAATACCTCGCCAAACAGCGCAAAACCATGCGCCGCCGCTCCTCCCGCGATATTCTAGGCGACCTGATCGAATGGCTCGAAGTTCCGCAGCGCGTCGGCACGCAAGACCGCAAGTACGTCAATCAACTCGCGCAATTCCTCAAAAATTGGGAACCCAAAAGCGACACGCGTAGCCTTCCCGAATTCCTCGAATATCTGGAATATTTTCAGCAAGCCAACGGCACCATCAGCCTGGAAGACGATGCTCCCGGCGATGCGGTGCAGTTAATGACCGTCCATGGCGCAAAAGGCCTGGAATTTCCTCACGTTTTCGTCTTGCGCGTGAACTCTCATGCCTTCCCCGCTCGCGACCGCGCCCCTCTGTTCGAATTCCCCGTGCGCCTGATGAAAGAGGAACTGCCCCAGGGTGACTTCCACATCCAGGAAGAGCGCCGCCTCTTTTATGTCGCCCTCACCCGCGCGCAAGAGCGTCTTACCCTCACGACCGTCACGGAAAAAAAGAACAAGGTCCCGGTCTTCGTAGAAGATATCGTCATGGACCCTCCCGTAAAGCGCCGCGACGTGCTGCTCCTCGCGCCCAAGGTTAAGCCCAAAGAGCATCCGCAAACCGCCGCGCCCGCTGCTGGCCCAGAACTCTTCCCTGCGGGCGAAGCGCCTCCGAAGATCTTCAGTCGCATCGCCCAATGGGCTGAAGTCTATCGTCCACCTGTGCCTGAACCGCTCAAGCTCAGCACTTCCGCCATCGAGAATTTCCGCAAATGTCCCCAGCAGTATGCCTTCAGCTATTTGTGGGCACTCAAAGAAGGCCCACGCGCGACGCTCAGCTTCGGTAGCGTCATGCACACCACCATCAAACGTTTCCTGGAGCAACTGAAGAAGGGAAACTCGCTTACCTTCGAAGAAGTTCAACGCATCTACGACACCGAGTGGAGCAGCGCCGGCTACGAAGACGAATATCAGGAAGCCGAATACAAGAAAGACGGCCTCGAGCAGCTCAAAATCTTCCATGCCTTCGTACTCGCGGAAGCTCCCGACATTCTCGATCAGGAAAAACCTTTCGAACTGCCTTTGCAGAACGACGTGATTCTGGTCGGCCGCATGGATCAGGTGAACTCCCTCGGCCGCAATAAAGTCGAAATCGTTGATTACAAGACCGGCAAGCCCCGCAAGGAAGCCGACGCCCGCAAGAGCCTCCAACTCAGCATCTACGCCCTTGCGGCTAAAGAAATTTTCGAGTGGGATCCCGTCCGCCTGGTCTTCCACTATCTTCAGGACAATTCCACCGTGGTCACCACCCGCGATGGCAAACAACTCGCCGACGCCGAAAAAATTGTCCAGGAAACGGCCGCCGACATCCGCGCCAAGCATTTCCCACCCAAGCCCGGCTTCGCCTGCCGCAGCTGCGCCTATTCCTTGATCTGCCCCGCCCACGAAGAATCCCTAACCAGCCCACAGTAGCGGCCGTCTGCCGCGGCGTTTTTTTTCACGCGCGCAACCGATAGCGGCGGGTTCATCCCGCCGAACAGCGGAGTAAAGCCGCTGCTACACCGGGCCCGATAAAAGCGCGCGCGGGCCAACGCCGCCCTCCCCCAAAACAAAAGGCGCCCCGACAGGATCGAGGCGCCCTATTCCAAATTCGTTTCGGAGCCAGACTACTTTTTCTTTGGGGCCTTCTTCGCGGGTTTCTTCGCTTTCTTTGCCATTACCTTCCTCCTCGTTTGTTGCTCAAGCGCGGAGTGCATAGCCGTCGGCAACTCCGGTTGGTAAACACCGTATACGGGCAAGCACGCAAGGTGTCAAGCAGATTCAGTTCTGCCGGGAACTTTTTCTGATTATTTCTGCATCGTCGAGAACGTTCCGCCGTAGTAGCCGTCGCGCGCCAGCACCGTCAACCCTGCCCGCCGCACGCGCACTTCGATGCTGTGGTAATCCACCTTCCGGTCGCCCCGCGGCGAATAGATCAGCACGTACTGATTCCGCGCTTCTTCGGAAATGCGCGAGTAAAACTCCGAGAACGAATCCTGGTTCGCTCCGTAATAAATATCTCCGCCCGTGTCGTGCGCATATTCCACCAGATGGCTGAACTTCCGGTCGAAATATGCGCTTCCCGTGGCCACGCAATACACGGTGATGCCCTGCTTCAGCAATTCTTCTTTGACCACCGGGTATTTATATTGGTTTAGCTTCGTGCCGTTCTGGCCATCGGTAATCAGCAGGATGATCTTGCGCCGCTTCAATGGATCGCGATCCTTCAACAGCAGTGCCGCGTTGTACACCGCATCATCCAGGGCTTTGGTCGGCTGGCCCTTGAGCGCCACCATCGATCCATTCGCTGCCGTGTCTGGAGCACCAGGCGCGGGGATATTGTTAATCGTCGGACCGTTAAACGGATCACCCGGGGGCGGCGCCGAGGTCCTTGACGACAACACCGTCCGTCGCAACTGGGTTACCAGCGCGTCCTGATCCTTCGTGAATCCTTTTCCGTCATGGAAGAACTGATCGAACCGAGCCACGTAGGCCTCGTCGTTCGGCGCTAGTCCTCCCACGATTGACACCAGGCTCGGCTCCACTTGCTGCTCGTCCTTTTGCTTCAGGTCATTGTCGATCAGCACCACCATCGAAATCGGCATGCTTTCCGTGTTCATCCGTTGGATCTGCTGCTCCACCCCGTCTTCAAACACGCGGAACTCATCCCGCTTCAGGTCCGCCACCAGATTCCCTTTACTATCCTTTACGGTCACCGGAACCTGCACGATCGATACGGTCGAAACGATCTTCTGTTGGCTCTGGGCCGGGGCCGGTGTCTGCCCGGTCGCCGCAGGCGGGGCCGGATTTTGTTGTGGCGGCGGTGGCGCCGGATCCTGTCCCAACGCCAAACTTCCAGTGAAGAGAACGGCTGTAGTCGTGCCCACCCGCATGATTTTCCATAGACTTTTCATAGTGTTCGAGCCAAACTCTCCGTGTCCAGGACGCGCCGTTCCGCATTCTGGCAGCTTTGTAAGACGCATCCCCACGCACGGGTCGTTGCATCGTATGATTGCATATTCACCCGTACGGTGAGATTCGTGTTGGCGACAAGGCCAGCTCGCCTGGTCCAGCCACACTTCTTTAAGGATACCCACAAACTGTGAGATTCGGGAATGCCAAGATTGTTTTCCTCAATAACGTAACCCTGCGTACCTTCGCCTGTGCCGTCGCCCTGTCCCTCGCCGTTCCGGCGCTCCCGCAGTCTTCGCAGCAGGAGCCCGTCCAATCGCAAGGTCCCGCCATCAAGGCGCAAGTTAACTTGGTCAACATCTTCGCTACCGTCCGCGACAAGAATAAACGCATCGTTACCGATCTCAAGCAGGATGATTTCAAGGTTGCCGAAGACAACCAGCCCCAGACCATCTCTTTCTTCTCCAAAGAGATGAATCTCCCCATCACTCTCGGCCTTCTTCTGGATACTTCCGGCAGCGAACAATTCATGCTCGGCTCCATTCAAGACGCCGGCGCGCGCTTCCTCCATCGCATTCTGCGCAAGGGCGATGAAGCCATGATCATGTCCTTCGACACCGACGTCGACCTGCTCGCCGATTTCACCGATGATCGCAGCATTCTCGATCGCGCCATCAACAAGGCTCGCATCAACACTCCCGGCGGCGGCTACATCGCCGGCAATCCCGGGCCCGTCGGCGGCCAGGACATGACCGGGACCGCGCTCTACGACGCCATCTATCTGGCTTGCGGCGAAAAGCTGAACGGAGAAGCCGGACGCAAGGCCATCGTTATTGTCACCGACGCCGAAGATGAAGGCAGCAAGGTCAAGCTCGAAGAAGCCATCGAAGCCGCGCAAAAAACGGACACCGTCGTGCACATTCTGCTCGTCGCTGATCGCCGCTTCGGTGGCGGGCGCCCCGACATTGGTCACCGCATCGCCGAGGAAACCGGCGGGCGCATGATCGTCGTCAACTCCGAAAAGAACATCGAGGGCGCCTTCGACCAGATTTCCGAGGAACTGCGCAGCCAATACACTCTCGGCTACTACCCCACCAACAACAATCCGGATGGCAAATTTCGCAAAATCCACGTCGATGTGGACAACAAGGAATACAAGGTCCTCGCCCGCAAAGGCTACTACGCGCCCAAACCCTCTCGCGGCTGACGCCGTTGCACCTCCTGACTCATTTTCTTGAATGCCTGCGGCGCTCTGTGCCGCACTGTCACATTGACCTCCCGCGATGCCTTGTTTAGTATCCCTAGGAAGCACTTTTCAGCTTCACTTCGCTCCTTATGATCAATGAAACCGTCGCCCACTATCGTATCCTGCGCCAACTCGGCAGCGGGGGCATGGGCCTCGTCTACGAAGCCGAAGATACCAAGCTCGGCCGACACGTCGCGCTAAAATTCCTGCAGGATAGCAGCACCAAAGATCCCGCCGCCGTCGAGCGTTTTCTCCGCGAAGCACGTTCCGCTTCTGCCTTAAATCATCCTGGCATCTGCACCATTCACGCTATCGACGACTACAACGGCCAAACCTTTATCGTCATGGAGCTCCTCGAAGGCGAATCGCTCGAGAAGGTTCTCGCCCGCGGCCCTTTACCTGTAGCCCGCGCGATTTCCATCGGGATCGAAGTTTCCGACGCTCTGGATGCCGCACACAAAAAGGGCATCATCCATCGCGACATCAAGCCCGCCAACATTTTCGTCACCGAACGTGGTAACGCCAAAATCCTCGACTTCGGCCTCGCCAAGCTCCTCGAACCCGAAGGCGCCATGGAGGCGGACACCATCGTCGGCACGCAAGACGCCTTCCTCACCAGTCCTGGCACAACCGTCGGCACCATCGCCTACATGTCTCCGGAGCAGGCGCGCGGCGAAACCGTCGATTCGCGCAGCGACCTTTTCTCCCTCGGCTCCGTGCTGTATCAGGCGGTCACCGGCGCGCTTCCCTTTCCCGGTTCCACCTCAGCCGTTATCTTCGGCAATATTCTTCACAGCACGCCTGTTCCGCCCGTCCAACTCAACGGCAACGTTCCCGCCGAACTCGAGCGCATTCTTAATAAGCTTCTCGAGAAAGACAAGGATTTGCGTTATCAGGTCGCTGCGGAAGTTCGCGCCGACCTCAAGCGGCTGCAACGCGAATTAGAGCCCGGGCGCCCCAGTTCGGATTCCTCGGTATCCGCTCGCAGTTCCAGCGGAACGGTTCGCTCGGCCGCCAATGGATCGGTCGCCACCGCATCTTCCGCCGGTAAATCTTCCGCTAGCGCGCCACAAACGGGCAGTGGCGGCAGAGTCTTGGTCGACGCCGCGCAAAAACACAAGTTCAGCGCCAGTGCCATCGTGCTCGGCGGGCTCATTGTCGCGGCTGCGGCCGCTTACGGCATTTACAGCTTCGTGAAAATGGGCCGTAAACCCGAAGCGTTGCCCTTTGCAAAATTCTCCATCGAGAATGTCACCAACAATGGCCACGTCGCCCAGACGGCCATTTCCCCCGATGGGAAATACCTCCTGCTGGCTCTCGACGAAAACGGCGAACAGTCCCTGTGGCTTCGCAACATTGCTTCCATGACCAATAAACAGGTCTTGGCACCCGAGCGCACTCGCTATCAAGGACTCTGCTTCTCGCCGGATGGTAACTATATCTACTTCCGTCGCCGCGACGAGTCCAACGAAGCGGAATCTCAGCTGTACAGCGCCTCCATTCTCGGCGGAAGTCCCCGCGTCCTGATCGAAGACGTCGACAGCCCCATCTCCTTTTCACCCGATGGCCAGCACTTCGTTTTTCTTCGCGAACTGCACGATTCTCCCAGTTGGGACTTGTGGCAAGCCAAACCCGATGGAACCATTGAGAAAGCCATCTTCCGCAATCGCACCGTGGCCAGCGATGCCTACGTTCCCGCTTGGTCTCCCGACGGCAAAGTGATCGTGATTCCCAGCGTTCAGCCTTCCAAAGATGCCCTCGGCGCCTTCATCGCCATTGATCCCAACACCGGCCAGCAGCAAATGAAGGCCATTTCTGTCGACAAGATTTATCACCAGTCCGCTTGGACACCCGACGGCAGCGCGCTCATCACCAGCGTCATTCAAATTGACGCTGAGCACTTCCATGGGCAAATCGGTTTCGTCAACTATCCCAGCGGGGATTATCGTGCCATTACCGCCGATACCAATAATTACAGCAACCTTGGCATTTCCAAGGATGGCCAGACACTCGTTGCCCTTCAGGGCAAGTTGAACTTCAAGGTGAGCCTCGCTCCTGCTTCTGATCCCGACCAACTCCACCCTATCCCACTGCAGTCGCAGCTTCCTGTTTGGCGCTGGCAGTGGCTCCCCGATGGACGCTTGCTTCTTCCCCAGGGCGGCTACTTTAAAGCCGTCACCCCCAAGGGTGAAGAAACCGTTCTCCGCTCCGATCTCAAGCATATCGCCGATTCCGTCGCCGTCTGTGGCGACGGTCGTTACATCGTGTTCCGCTTGGTGGGCGGCACCACCGCCGCTTCTGCCAATCTGGCCCGTCTGGATATCAACGGCACCAATCAGACCCAACTCACCACCAGTCTCAACAATCAGGAACCCCAATGCACGAAAACGGGCGACTGGGTCTATTTCATTGATAACGCCGACAACCGCTACGTGAAGCGCGTCTCCATCAACGGAGGCTCCCCCGAAACCATCGTGAAGTACGGCGTCGGCACTTATGCGCTTTCACCCGATGGCAAGACCGTCGCGTCTCTCGAAGTCCGCGAACTCGATCATAAACTCATGTTGCGCATCGACAATGTCGATACCCATCAGATGACTTACAGCGACATCGATCAGCGCGCCCTGCCCGACAACCTCTCGTACACTCCCGACGGCAAAGCCATCGTCTATATCGTTCGCGAGAAGGGTGTCGACAATCTTTGGTTACAGCCCCTCGATGGCAGGCCTTACCATCCGTTAACGCACTTCCAGAAATATCGAATCTTCCAATTCGCATTTTCCCCCGACGGCTCCCAAATCGCCATCGAGTCCGGGGAGGAAGAATCCGACGCCGTGCTGCTGCACAACGAATCCAAATAGTTTTGTTGAATTGTGTGGCGTATCGGCTGAGGACGCGACTGTTGCGCGAACGGCTTCAATCCTTTTGGACAGGCAAAAGCAAACCGTCATTCCGAACGAAGTGGGGAATCTCTCTTCGATCGATGCGTCGCGCAGAAAATTCCTACTGCCCCGACCCCGTCGACTTGCCCGTGCCCTCGTTGTTCACCCGCGCATAATACCCGCGCCGCGCCCGCACCTGGTATCCCTTGTGTTCCGGCGTCTCAATCTTGATGGTGTGGTAGCGCCCATCCACCGCGTGGTTCGTCGGGTTATATGCAATTGAATACTGATTCCGCAATTCTTCGCCGATGTCCTGGAACGACTGATCCAAATCATCTACGTGATAAGGATAGAACGAGCGGCCACCGGTCTCGTTCGCCACATCCTGCAGGATCTTGTCGCCTTCCGTCAGATGATATTTCCGGTTCCCGGTTTTCTCTTTACTCGGATCGTCCAGCGTCACCCATTCCGTGCTGGTGCTGATCGTGTAGATCACCACGCTGGTTCGTTGCGCCATCTCGATCGCTTCGGCGCGCGTATGCGTCGACAAATTATCGTCGCCGTCGCTGATCAGAATCATCACGCGGCGTACCACATCCGGCTGGTCGCCTGGCGGGCGCGGCGGATGGCTTAGTTCCTTAAAGCACGCATCAAAAATCGCGTCGTAGACTGCGGTTCCACCTCCCGCCCGCGTTTTCAGGATATGGTCGCGCAGCAGGCCGGTGTCCCCGGTGAATGCCTGAATTACCTGAGGCTCGTCGTCAAAGGTCATCACGAACGCTTCATCCTTGTTCCGTCGTAGCACGCTATACAAGAAGTTGTTCGCGGCGTCTTGCTCGAACTTCAGCCGGTCCCGAATGCTGTTGGAAGTATCCAGCAACATCCCGATGCGCAACGGCAGGTCGCTCTGTTTGCTGAAGTAACGGATGTCCTGCGGAACGTTGTCGTCCAGCACTTTGAAATCCGGCTTTTCCAGATCCGGCACCAATTTATTTCGCCGGTCCAGCACCGTGAACAATACGTCCACCAGGTTCACCACCACCGGGATCGTAGTTTGGCTCTTTTGAATCTGCTCTTGCTCGGGCTTGGCGCTGGGTGGCGGAGGCGGGGCCGGCGGATTTTGCGGCTGCTGCGCAAAGAACGGTACGACCCCACAGAGGAGGACGACAAACATCAGAGCCTGTATTTTTGTTCGCATTTGTTCCGATTATAAGAAGCCCTGCAGCGCATCGTCAATTCGCTTCGTGCTTTCTCCGGTCGCCGCCGCAAGCTTTCCCAAGTATTCCCTCAATTCCACTGGCAAAGGAGCCGTAAGCTCAATCCGTTCGCCGCTATGCGGCTGAGCAAACCCGATCTTTGCCGCATGCAGAAAGTTTCGTCCCAGCGAAGGCAGCGTTGTCCGGCCTGCGTGCAACTGCCCCGCCGCTCCGTACAGCGTATCGCCGACAACCGCATGACGCAGCGCGGCAAAGTGTACGCGGATTTGATGGGTCCGTCCGGTGTGGAGTTGTATCTGCAACAGGCTAGTTGCGTCGATCCGCGCTAACACCTGCCAATCGGTTCGGGCGGCCCGCGCATTCGGCAGCAGATTCGCCCGCTTCGCCGTCATACGCGTCCGGTGATTCGGGTCGCGGGCGATCGCCAACTCAATACGACCTCGCTCTTCTTCCATACTACCTTGCACCAGCGCGATATAGATTTTCTGGATCGCCCGCCGCCGGAACGCTTCCGAAAGTTTGCCGTGCGCAAAGTCATTCTTCGCGACCAGCACAATGCCGGAGGTCTCTTTGTCCAACCGGTGTACAATTCCCGGCCGCAGCGGATCATCCGATTGCGCCAGTGCTTGGCCTCGCCCCAACAGCGCGTTCACCAGTGTACCGTGCGAAGTACCTGCCCCGGCATGCACGCTCATTCCTGCCGGCTTGTTGACCGCGATGACGTCCTCATCCTCGTACAACACCTCCAGCGGAATCGCTTCTGGCTCCGCTCTCAGCGCCGGCCGCTCCTGCGGCACGACGTGAATCACGTCTTTTGCCCGCACTTTGTGCGAGTCCTTTGCGGCCTTCCCGTTCAGCAACACCAATCCTTCCGCGATCAGTTCCTGCACCCGGGTCCGCGACAGCTCCGGAAAATGCGCCACCACCACGCGGTCCAGCCGCGCTCCCGCCTCTTCCTCCGTCGCGGCGAATTCGCATTGTGTGGATTCCATCACGCCGAAAGTGTAACGCTTTTATTGTGAATTCGAGGAATGCTGCGGAAAGAACAGGACATCCATGACCAGTAGGATCGCGCCAACCGTCACCGCCGCATCCGCAACATTAAACGTGGGCCAAGGATTGAAAATATGCCACGGTAGAAAACGCAACCACACCTGCAGAAAGTCCGTCACCGCACCATGCACGATGCGGTCGGTCACATTTCCCGTAGCCCCCGCCAACAGCAGCGCCAGGGCCGCCGCACTCAGGTTGTTCAGCTGACGGCTCCCCACCAGCAGCCATGCAATGACTCCGATGATCAACACTGACCCGAGAATCAGCACGTAACGCATTCCGGACGAAGATGCGTCCGCGAAAAAACTAAACGCAATTCCCGGATTCCGCGAACGAATCAGCTCCACGAAATGCGTCATTACCGTGTGTGGAAAGTACTCTTCCGGCCGCGACTCAATCCACGCTTTCGATGCCCGGTCCACAAACACCACGCCCAACGTCAGCCATAGCCACCGCAACCGCCGCGGAATAATCAGCCTTGGCCTCCCTCAATCTCCGCAATCGCCTCGCTGCAGCGCTCGCAAATCGTCGGATACCGCGGGTTCTCTCCCACATGCACCGAATAATTCCAGCAGCGCTCGCATTTCTTCCCATCCGCCCTTTGCACCGTTACTTCCAGGCTGGGCACCGTTTCCGCCTTGAATTCGCCAGAGCCTGCGTTGATCAGTTCTACTTGCGACACGATGAACAATCCCGGCAACTGCGCCAAATAATGTTTCAGCTTCGCCTTCAATTCCAGATCCGCGTTCAGCAACACTTTGGCTTCCAACCCGGAATTGATCAACTTCTTTTCGTTGCGCGCCACTTCCAGCGCCTTCAGCACTTCGCTGCGCACGCGACCCAGCAATTCCCAGGTGTCCACTTTCCCGCCGGAAATTCCCGTGCGCAGTTCCGTCTCGTCCGGGAAAAGCGCCATGTGCACGCTTTCCGGCTCTCCCGCCGCTTTGGGAAAATACTTCCAGATCTCCTCCGCCGTGAACACCAGAATCGGCGTCGCCAGGCGCACCAGCGCGCTGGTGATCTTCCATACTGCGGTCTGCGCCGAACGCCGCGATTTGTTGTTCGGCGCCTTAGTGTACAAGCGGTCCTTCAGCACGTCGTAATAAAACGCGCTTAAATCCACCACGCAAAAATCATAGATCGCGTGATAAACCCGGTGGAATTCGTAGGACCCGTACCATTCCCGGCAGCGCTTCACCAGGTCCGCCGTGCGCTCCAGCATCCACTGGTCCATCTCGTCTAATTCCGCGTTCGGCACCGCATGTCGGCCCGGATCGAAATCGTTAAGATTCCCCAACCCAAATCGAATCGTGTTGCGGATCTTCCGGTATGCGTCGCTGAGCTGCGTCATCACCCGCTCGCTCATCTTCACGTCTGCCTGATATTCCACGGACGCAACCCACATCCGCAGTAAGTCCGCGCCCCACTTGTCGCAAATCTCCGAAGGCAGGATCACGTTCCCCAGCGATTTCGACATCGGCCGGCCCTGCTCATCCAGCGTCCACCCATGCGTCACCACTCCGCGATACGGTGCCTTATCCCGCACTCCCACCGCGATCAGCAACGAACTGTGGAACCATCCGCGATACTGGTCCGGCCCTTCGAGGTACACATCCGCAGGCCATTCTTTGCCCTTCAATACCGCCAGGTGTGAAGAACCAGAATCGAACCACACATCCAAAATATCGTTCTCTTTCCTCCACTTCGTTCCGCCGCACGAGCACTTCGTTCCAGCCGGTAACAACTCTTCCGCGGTATGCGTGTACCACGCATCCGCGCCCTTTTTTTCGAACCACTTCACCACGTTACGCAGCGCCGCAAAATCCTCCAGACGGGTACCGCACGCGTCGCAATAGAACACGATGATGGGCGTGCCCCAAAAACGTTGCCGCGACACGCACCAGTCCGGCCGCTTCTCGATCATTTCGTACATGCGATCCTGGCCCCACGCCGGCAACCATTTCACGGTAGGTATCTGCGCCAGCGCTTCGGCGCGAAACGTTTCCGTTCCGCCTTTTTTCGCCTGGTCCATCTTGATGAACCATTGCTCGGTCGCCCGGAAAATCACCGGATTGTGGCAGCGCCAGCAATGGGGGTACGTGTGTTTGTACGGATGATTCGCCAAGAGCGCCCCGCGCTCCGCCAGTAACTTCACGATAATCGGATTCGCCGTGAACACGTCCTTGCCCTTGTACTCCGGCAAGCCCTCCAGATACACGCCGCGATCGTCCAGCGGCGCATACACTTCGATTCCATACTTCTGCCCGGTCACGAAGTCTTCCGCGCCATGCCCCGGCGCTGTGTGCACGATGCCGCTTCCTTGATCCAACGTGACGTAATCCGCAAGCACTCCCGGCACCTGAATGGGCAGGAACGGGTGCTGAAACTTCATGCCCTCAAAGTCCTGCCCCTTGATTCGCATCAACTCTTGCGCCTGTTTCAAGTCACAATCGGCCTGCAGCGCGGGCACGCGATCCGCCGCCAGCAGCAATTTCCCTTTTTCCGTTTGTACCACTACATATTCGTAATCGGGATGAAACGCCAGCGCGCGGTTGTGCGGAATCGTCCACGGTGTAGTCGTCCAGATCACCGCCGATACATCCGCTCCCAGCTTCTCCGCCCCGCCCGTTCCTCCTCCCACTATCTTGAATGTCACCCAGATCGACGGGCTGGTGTGATCCTCGTACTCCACCTCCGCTTCCGCCAGCGCCGTGTTGTCGTGAATGCACCAATACACCGGCTTGCGTCCGCGATACACGTACCCCTTTTCCATGAAATCCAGAAACGCACTCGCAATGGTCGCTTCGTATCCGTGACTCATGGTCAGGTACGGATCGTTGAACTGTCCGAACACGCCGAGTCGCTGAAAATCCTTTTTGTGTTGCTCCACATACCGCGTCGCGTAATCGCGGCAACGCTGGCGGAATTCCGACGGCGACACTTTTCCCTTCCCGCCCAATTCCTTTTCCACTTGCGTTTCGATCGGCAGGCCGTGGCAATCCCATCCCGGCACGTATGGCGCATAGTGCCCCGCCATGCTCTTCGACTTCACGATCATGTCCTTCAGAATTTTGTTCAATCCGGTGCCCAGGTGAATCGTCCCCGTCGGATACGGTGGCCCGTCGTGCAGCACAAATAACGGTTTCCCTTCGCGCACTTTCAGGATGCGCTCGTACAATTTCTCGCCTTGCCATGCTGCCAACTGCTTCGGCTCGTTCTGCGGCAGACTCGCCTTCATCGGGAAGTCCGTTTTTGGCAGGTTCAGCGTCTTCTTCAGTTCCAATGGTTCGTCCATATCACCCATAACGTCGCCCATAACGATAGCTTTATTGCATCCCTTCTAAACTCCGCCACCCTAAGCCCTCGCAGGTCCGGGCTAAGCTCACTCATGGTTGTACGGCGGGAAATTCCGGAAAGCAGTGTAACCACAAATGTTACCGCACAAGGCCCATAGACGAAAGCACACGACTCACATTGTAGTGGCGGGTTTATCCCGCCGAGCAGAGGTGTAAAGCCGCGGCTATACGCTTGTCCGGCTTGTTGGGGCGGCCGCCCCTGCGGCAGCGTGTGCCCCACATGCCGCGTTTGCATGTGGGTTTTTCCCAAAAGAGAAAAATCTGTCATTCCGTGCCGGCCTGCGGCAAGCAGGCGCAACGCGGAATCCCTCTTCGATCTCTCCGTACATAGGCAAACGTGCCGTGCTCTGCCTCCCGCATTTCTTCCCACAACAATTCATTTCCTTGTCGTGTCAGCGAGCGACAAACCCTGCAACTCCCACGATCGAAATCTGTTATAATGAGGTTCGACGATGTCAGCCGGTGTGGGGGCCGCGCAACCTTTCCCAGCTAGCGCGAATCATAACGGCTGTGCGAACATTTCGCGGTCTAACCGCGTCTAAATGAAGCAGAGGGACTAAGGTGCCTGGGATTACGAACCTCCTTCCCGACGACATTCGACCGAAGCGCACGGGACCTGAAGAAATTATTCCTGTCTCCGACTCGGCCATGCCCAATTTCGGCAGGCCAGACATCCTGATTCCCGACAATTTTTGGTCCAATCTGAAACAGTTCCTCTTCGAACGTCCAGTCAAGGTCACCGAGCGTGGCGACGTTCCTTTTCACAAAAACACTTTCGGCTCGACCATGGGCGAGAACCTGAAATACTTCTTCTCTTCCCCCAACGCCCCAAAAAATGTCACCAATAAACGACTCGAAGTCGATTGGGGCGGCAATTTCGGCAGCTTTGGCGATCGCATCCGGGATTTCTTTAATCCTCCAAAGCAGGCGCCTCTCCCCCCTGGTATTAAACCCATTAAGGTCAAGGATATCTGGTCCAAGGACGAGAATTTCGGCTGGACTCAAGCCATCGCCTTCGCCGTTCACGCGGGTGTCATCGCGCTACTTATTGTGCCCCTGTTCATCTTCACTCGGCCTACCAAGGCGGTTAATAAGACCAGTACGGTGACCCCGATCGACATTTCTCCTTACATCGCCAAATTGCCTGCGGGTCCAGACAAGGCTGGCGGCGGTGGCGGTGGCGGAGACCGTTCGCCTTTGCCGCCGACCAAGGGCAAGGCTCCTCGCTTCAGCATGACGCAGTTTACTCCGCCGACTGCGGTCATTAAGAATCCGAACCCGAAGTTGGCCATGGATCCCACGCTCCTCGGTCCGCCGGATCTCAAGGTCAACAATCCCAATCTCTCGAACTTCGGCGATCCTATGGCTGCCGCCGTGAACATGTCCAACGGACCCGGTGGCGGTGGCGGCATCGGTACCGGAGAAGGCGGCGGTATTGGCAGCGGTAGCGGAGGCGGCCTCGGTCCCGGCGAAGGCGGCGGCACTGGTGGTGGCATGTTCCGCGCGGGCACCGGCGGAATCGGCATGCCCAGCTGCTATTACATGCCGAACCCGCCCTACTCCGAAGAAGCCCGCAAGGCAAAATATTCCGGCATTGTGCTGGTCGAAGCCGTCGTCAACACCGATGGCCACCTCTCCAACATGCGCCTGATTCGCAGCCCTGGCCTCGGCCTTGATGAAAATACCCTAAGCACCATGAAGACCTGGCGCTGCAAACCCGTCACCGGTCCCGGCGGCAAGCCCATCCCTGTCATCGTCCCCTTTGAAGTCAACTTCCGCCTCTACTAAGTATCAATCTTACTTTTGTAAGGCCCGCCTGAGCCTGGCGAAGGGCCTAGGCGGGCCATATCTTCTCGCGCCTACAACTCGTCGATCGCTTTTGCCGCGCCGTGGATCACGTCCGCAATTTCTTTCAACAATTTCGGTGTCATGTTGCTCCTCGAGCAGCGCGTCCTTACCGCCTGCCCCAAGTCCTGAAACGCCCGCAGCAATTCCGGTGCGCGTCCGCGCTCGAAGTGCTTGCCGGCTTCCTCGATCCGTTCGAACAATTCCTTCGCTCGTGCTTCGTGAGCCTTTAGATATTCCTTGCCCTCGTCTGTCACCGAATACACCTTTTTGTTGTTCTCCACTGTCGCCGATGCCAACCCTTCCTCTTCCAGCATCGTCAGCGTCGGATAGATTACTCCGGCGCTCGGTGTGTACCCGCCCGCCAAACGTTCTTCCATCGTCTTCATCAACTGGTAGCCATAACTGGGCTGTTCGGAAAGCAGCTTTAAGATGACGATCTTCAAATCGCCGGCCTCAAACAAGCGTTCTCGTCCTACGAATCCGCGTTCGAATCCCCCGCGGCCTCCGAATCGCTCACCCCAGCCGCGCCAACGGCCTCCAAATCCGCGCTCAGCTCGTTCGTAGCGCCAGGGGCCATGCCCGTGTCCGCGGTGCCCGCAGCCTCGGTCTTCTCGACTATCTTCGCGGCGCTCTTCGCGTCCGCGTTCTCTTTCTGAATCTTCTCTGTACCTCATAACTTCTATTCCTTTCCTCGCGCCGCTCTAAAAGATATAGCGCAAGATATAGCTATAACATATCTCACGATATATCTTTATGTCAATCCCGAAAATCACCCCCCTCTCTTCCCTCCCCTAGCCACATTGGACAACCTCTCCTTGACTCCCAAATCCCCGGCAGCATCAATCTGCTACGATGACCCCATGCGAAAGTCCCCACGCGTTCTTTTGGCGCTATTCGCGGCCTGCTTGTTTCCGGCTCTGCTCCAGGCACAGACCAGACTCGGCGCCCTCGATCTTTCCGTACACATCACTCCCATCGGCTCGCAACCCGAACCCGTTCGCCAGTTCACTCTCTATATCCTCACCCGCAGCTACGCCGACGTGGTCAAGGACGTTTCCGCGGAAGAAACTCTGCCCACCTGGGACGAATTTATCGATAAGCAGGACTATTCCGATCCGCTGAAAAAATGGCTCAAGGCTCATAAGGAAGTCGACCTCTCCTCCACGGACCTCGACCGCTCGCTCACCACGGACGACATCATGGACATTAAGGAATTTTTCGATGCCTACGAAAAAAACAATTCCGGCGGCGTCACCAAGGGCCTTCCTACGCCTAAATACAAGGACTCGGACAAGACCGCCAACCCCGAAAAATACGAAAAGCTCCGGCAAGAGTGGCTCACCGAAACTCGCAAGTTTATAGACGCCCACCCCAGCACCGTACAAGGCATTGAGCTCGAGCTCACCGCCATCAATCCCAAAACTCCCTGGGACAAGCTTCACTTTAAACACAACGCCCGCACTGCCCAACTCGCGCCCAACACCGCTCAACTCAAGTACTTGGTTACCAAAGTCGTCACCAATCTCGACGGCTATGCATCCATCAGCGGTATTCCTGGAGGCAGCTACTGGGTCAGCACTTTGGGCATGGAAGCCAGTTCCGGCGATCGCCGCTTCACTTGGGATGTTCCCTTCACCGTGCAGCCGGGCCAAACCGCGCGCGTCGAACTCAGCAATCTCAACGCCACCGACCCGCTCCACACCGCCTCCGCTACTCCTTAGAGCATCTTCCCGACTTGGGTTATCATCCTTGCCGTCATGGGCACACCCCTGCTGTGGGTTGCGTTCAACCTGTTCGTTCTCCTTGCTCTCGCCTTGGATTTAGGCGTTTTCCATCGCAAAGCCCACAAACTCTCCCTGCGCGAAGCCGCCTTCTGGAGCGTTGTCTGGATTAGCCTGGCTATGGCTTTTGGGTTTTTCGTTTGGCACTGGCACGGTTCGCAACGCGGCCTCGAATACCTCACCGGCTACGTCATCGAAAAAGCCCTCAGCATCGATAATCTTTTCGTCTTCCTCGTTATCTTCCGCACGTTTCAGGTCGATGAAAAAGTACAACATCGCGTTCTCGAGTGGGGCATCCTTGGCGCCCTGGTCATGCGCGGTCTGATGATTGCCGCCGGGTCCGCGCTCATTTCCCGCTTCCACTGGATTCTTCCCGCTTTTGGCGTCTTCCTCGTCTACACCGGCCTGCATATGCTGTGGAAGCATGGCAAGCAAGTTCACTACGAGCGCAATCCCATTTTTCGTTTCGCCAGTACACATCTTCGTGTCACTCCCGAATACCACGGCGCCAGCCTGTTTGTCCGGCAAGCCGGGCAGCTTTTCGCCACTCCGCTCTTTCTGGTTCTTCTCGTCATCGAAATTTCCGATGTCACCTTCGCCGTAGACTCCATTCCCGCTATCTTCGGCATCACCCGCGATCCCTTTATTGTTTACACCTCCAACGTCTTCGCCATTCTTGGTCTGCGCGCTCTCTACTTTCTTCTGGCGGACCTGCTCAGCTATCTGCGCTACCTGGGCTATGGCCTGGCGCTCGTCTTGATTTTTATCGGTGTGAAAATGGTGCTGGACCTGTGGCTGCACATCGCCGTGCACGTATCTCTCGCGATCGTTGCCGGCATCCTGCTGGTTGCCACAATTTTTTCGCTATTGGCTGGCCCGCGCCAAGATTCCAAGCCAACTGCATCGCAGACCCGGTAGATCACCTGAATCCATCGTTCCGACCGGAGGCGCGGTGCCCTTTGCCGTAACGGAGAGGAGAAGCCCCTCTTTGATCTCGCCACGCAGTCTTTACGCGCCAGCTCCGCCCATCGACTGGAACTTCCCTCCCCGGTTCCCTTCCGCCGGATTCGCCGCCCCACTCAGCGTTTGCCACGCACGAAGCACTTCCGCCACCGTCCATGCCTGTGCTATCGCTCCCGACGGCACAAACGGCGCATCGCCCGAATAAATCTCACCCAACGTACCCACGCCTGCTCCGGAGATGCTTCTTCCCAGCGGCTCCAAAAAACTCTGCGCCAGTGCCGCGTCCTTATACACGCGGAAATGTGCCAACGCAAAGTGCCCCAGCAACCATCCCCACACCGTCCCTTGGTGATACGCGGAATCGCGTTCCCGCATGGCCCCCTTGCATTGCCCCTTGTACCCAGGTTCGAACGGACCCAGGCTGCGCAGCCCGTGCGACGTCAGCAATTGCGCCGCCACGATTTCCATCACTCCCTCTTGTTGCGCGGCGGACAGCGGGCACACCGGAAGCGACAGCGCGAAAATTTGATTCGGCCGCAGCGTCGCGTCCTTTTCTCCCAAAGGCGTGTCGATCACGTCAAAACAGCAAAACCGTTCGTCATTCCAGAATTTCTGAAAATTCCGCGTCGCTTTCTCTTCCAGCTTTTCGTAGCCTTCTCTGGGCCGCTTCAGCAATCGCGAAAACTCCGCCATGGAATGCAGCGCGTTAATCCACAGCGCGTTCACCTCCACAGCTTTGCCCGTCCGCGGCGTCACCACCCAATTCCCGATCTTCGCGTCCATCCATGTCAGTTGCACTTCCGCATTTCCCGCGTACAGCAGCGCATCCGCCGGATCCACTTTTATGTTGTAGCGCGTGCCATGCACCTGCGCATCGATGATCCCCGTCAAAGTCGGATACAGTTGGCTGAGTAATTCCCGGTCCTGCGTAGCCTCGAAGTATTGCCGAACCGCCTCAAACAGCCAGAGCGTGGCATCCACCGTGTTGTACCCAGGCGCGTTGCCGCTGTCCGGAAAATTGTTTGGCAGCATTCCGCCATTCACAAATCGCGTCAGCTCCAGCAGAATTCTGCGCGCCATCTCCGGCCGCCCCATGGTTAGCGTCAACCCGGGCAAGGCCACCATGGCGTCCCGTCCCCAGTCATTGAACCAGTGATAGCCCGCCACGATGCTGCGGCCGTCCGGTTCCTGTTCCTGCGCACGCTTCACAAGGAACTGGTCCGCTGCCAGCACCAGCTGCCACAGCCAGCCCGGCTCTTCCTCCGCGGAATTCCCGCACACCTTCCCGCGCTGCTCCTGCCACTTCTGGAACAAGTTCATTTCGTGTGTCGATTGCACCCTAAGCGCCTCTTCCCCATCCAGCGACGCGTCCCGTTCGGTGCTCAGCACAATGGTCAGGCTTTCTCCCGTGCGCAGTTGTCCATGCAACTGCCCCGCATAGTAGCGGTCTTCCTCGTCGTCCAGCCCGCGCTCCTGTTCCATCGGCAGAAAATAGTCGCGATACCATTCGCCCCGCACCTCCCACTGCCCGCCCGCACTCTTCACGTAGAATGGCGTCGCTCCTTCGAAGGCCGTGACGCGCAATTCGTTCTCCACGCCCTCCACTCGTACCGGCCAGTTCGCGCCTTTGGTGGTCTGGTGAAAGTCCCGGTAATTTACCAGTGCCTTCGCCTCAATCTCGACCCCCGGCGCTCCGCGAACCAAGCTATAGCGCACGTATGTTGTGTTCTCGCCTTGCTTCATCCACACCCGTTTTTCCAACAGCGCGTCTTCCAGCGCGTACCGCCACACTGGCTTCGATCCTTCCAGGTGGAAACTTTCGATTTGCAAATACCCGCTGGGCGACACGAATCCGCTCTTCCAGCGGTTCGTCCCCAACGAAAATGTCGAACCACGGTACCGGATAGTTTCATCCAGTCCGTTTACCAACACAGTTCTCCGCACCGGCGGTTCCAGCGCGGCCACCAGCAAGGCGTGGTACCTCCTCGTGGTAGTGCCCGCTACGGTTCCACTGGCATACCCGCCCAGTCCGTTCGTCACCAGCCACTCGCGCTGCTCTGCCGTTCCCAGTTCCCCGCACACTTCGCGGCCAAACTGCACCTCCGCCAGGAGGGACATGTTCACTCTCCACTCTGTTCCAGTAATTTCGCGACTAATCCTGTCCACCCGGTCTGGTGGCTCGCTCCTAGACCTGCTCCGTTTTCCCCATTAAAGTATTCGAAAAAAAGAATCAGATCACGCCAATGTGGATCCTTGTTAAATACATCGTTATTCCCGGCGAACGGCCTGTTCCCACTTTTATCCCGCAAAAACAACCGCGTCAGCCTTCGCGAAATCTCCGCCGCCACTTGCCACAAATCGATCTCTGTTCCCGAATAGGTCGGGCACTCCACCTTGAAGTCCTCTCCATAGTAATGGTGGAACTTCTGCAGCGATTCGATCAGCAAATAATTCAACGGGAACCACACCGGACCGCGCCAGTTCGAATTTCCTCCGAAAATTCCCGAGGTCGATTCCGCCGGATCATAATCCACCCGGCTCACATGTCCATCCACCTGCACCTCGTACGGATGATCCAGGTGGTACCGCGACAGCGCCCGTATCCCGTGCCCCGACAAAAACTCCCCTTCATCCAGCATGCGCTTCAATATGCGCTTCAACTGCTTGCGGTTCGCCAACGAGAGCAGCCGGCGCACTCCTCTCGGCGACCGTTGCGTCATTTCGATGTGTTCCGGCACGTCTGCGTGATTGTCGATGAACCACTGCATGCGCCTCTTGAATCCCTGCAAGCGGTCCACCACTTCCGGTTCCAGCGTCTCCACCGCAAACAGCGGAATCAGCCCCACAATCGACCGAATCTTCATGAAGTAATCTTCACCGCTCGGCAGGTGCAGCACATCGTAGTAAAAACCGTCCGCGTCGTCCCACAACGACCTGCTGTTCGTGCCGATGTCGTTCATCGCGTGCGCGATATGCACGAAATGTTCAAAAAACTTGCTGGCCACATCTTCATAGGCCATGTCTTCTTTCGCCAATTCCAGCGCGATCGCCAGCATGTTCAGGCAGTACATGCCCATCCAACTCGTGCCGTCCGATTGTTCCAGATGGCCGCCCGTCGGCAGCGGTGCGGAGCGGTCGAACACGCCGATGTTGTCTAGCCCGAGAAATCCTCCTTGGAAAATGTTGTGCCCGTCGGGATCCTTTCGATTCACCCACCACGTAAAATTCAGCAACAGCTTGTGAAACACTTTTTCCAGAAACGCCCGGTCCGCCACCCCCCTCAGCCGCCGGTCGATTTTATATACGCGCCACGCCGCCCACGCGTGCACCGGTGGATTCACATCGCCGAACGCCCACTCGTACGCCGGCAGCTGCCCGTTCGGGTGCATGTACCACTCCCGCAGCAGCAGCACTAACTGTTCCTTCGCGAAATCCGCGTCCACAATCGCCAGCGGAATGCAGTGGAACGCCAAGTCCCACGCCGCATACCAGGGGTACTCCCACTTGTCCGGCATCGACAGCACGTCGTCGTTATACAGGTGCGCCCAATCTTTGTTCCGCCCTTGCAACCGTGTCGCCGGCG
Source organism: Verrucomicrobiia bacterium (assembly GCA_035506955.1). Taxonomy (GTDB): domain Bacteria; phylum Acidobacteriota; class Terriglobia; order Acidiferrales; family UBA7541; genus Acidiferrum. The sequence goes on along the minus strand of DATJOO010000089.1, from coordinate 23,654 downwards.
GTGCTGGCCCCGCCGGGTCGCCTTCCAGCCAGGTTTCCACGTCGTAGTGGTAGAACTGCTTCGACCACAGCATCCCCGAATACGCCTGCCTCATCACCATCCGCGCGTCCGCTGAAAGGTGCTGTGGAATGCGCGATTCGTAAAACTCGTCCGCTTCTTTGATCCGCTGCCGAAATACCGCGTCGAATCCCTCACCGAAATTCCCCGGTGCCAGCGCCCCTGCCGATGTCGTATGTTGTCCGGCCGCGGCGTTACTTCCGATCCACGGTAATTCCGGGTCCAGGCTTCCCAACGGATCCAGATCCGTCAGCCGCAGCTTTATCGTTGCCGTTTCGCCCGGCCCCAGTTGAAATACCGAATGTGCCGCCATCTTCGTGCCCGTCAACGCCGGATTCACCGCATTCTTTTTCCCGTGCACCAAATATTCGTGGAACGCGTCCTTCACATACGGCACGCGCTCCCGGTAATTAAACAATTTCACGTAATTCGTTTCATTCTCGGTGAACAACAGCTCCGGATTGCCTTCCGCCAGCAACCATCGTCTTCCGTATTGCCAATGCCGTATCTCCACGCAAGCCGCGCCCGTTAAGTCGCCGCTTTTGCTCACCATTGGACGCCGCAGGTCTTTGCCCCAAGACCATGTGTTTCGAAACCATAGCGTCGGCAACAGGTGCAACTCCGCCGCTTCCGGTCCTCGGTTATGGGCGGTTACCCGGATTAAAATGTCCTCCCAGTCGCTCTTCGCATATTCCACAAACACATCGAAGTAACGGTTCTCGTGGAACACTCCCGTATCCAGCAACTCAAACTCTGGCTCGCCCCGGCCTCGTTTTTGGTTTTCTTCCACCAACGGTCCGTAGGGAAACTCCGCCTGCGGATACTTGTACAGCATCCGCATGTAGCTATGAGTTGGCGTCGAATCCAGATAGAAGTACTGCTCTTTTACGTCTTCGCCGTGATTCCCTTGATTTCCCGTTAATCCGAACAACCGCTCTTTTAGAATTGGGTCGCGTCCGTTCCACAGCGCCAGCGCAAAACAGATCATCTGGTGACGATCGCTGATTCCGCCGAGCCCGTCTTCCCCCCAGCGATACGTGCGCATGTGCGCGTGCTCGAACGGAAGGTATTCCCACGCCGTTCCATTTGCGCTGTAATCCTCGCGCACTGTGCCCCACTGCCGTTCCGAAAGATACGGCCCCCATCTCTTCCAATGCTTTTTGCGTTGACTGGATTCTTCCAGTCGTAGATCTTCGGCGGTCAGCAGTCTCGACATCTCCGGCACCTATGCGCAACGGCATAACATATTCGCATCATTCCCGAGGTCCGCACTAGGCCCAACTCCGCGTAGGGTTCCTTTCTGGCTCCCCCGCTCACCCGCCCGCAACCTGCCATTCATCAAGCCCCAAGCGAAAATTCGCCTTCCTTTCACCTCTATTACTAAATTGACATTAATGATAACAAAGGCACTTTGCCACAGCCTTCGGATTCAAGTATCGTTTCCAACGTACAGAGGCATCTTGGGTTGTCCTCGACGACTTAGGTTTGGGTGTGAAACCTCGCCCGCTGATGCATCTCTGCCGCCCTTTCAGTCAAGGCATCTGTCTTGCAAGCCTTGCCTCTGACTTTCGGAATTTTTGTGTTGGTTCAACGCTGAGGAGGCGTCATGAATAGAAGGCCTAGTGAATTGGCACTAGTGGCAGTCTCGCTGGTGTGCGTTTTGATTTTGGCTGCATGCAATTGCGCTCCCACTTTGCGATACATCACCATTTCCCCATCAGGTCCTATCACTGTTCCCGGCGCGCAGGTCGCTTTCACCGCCACTGGTTATTACAGCAATGGCGCCATCACGCCCAGTATCAGTGTGTCTTGGAGTTCTTCTACGACCTCCGTGGCTACCATCAATGGCACCTCTGGTGTTGCCACTGGCGTAGCTGCGGGCACTACCACCATCACTGCCACCGCGCTTGGCATTACCTCCGGCACAACGACTCTCACCGTTGCGCCTGCCACCTCGATCACCGTCACCCCGGCGACCACCACGATTTCTCTTACGAATACTTCTGCCAATACTGTGCAATACGACGCGGTTGCAAATTACTCCGGCGGCACTGTCGATGTCACCCAGTTCGCCACTTGGGCTGCTACCACCCCCAGCATCGCCACTTTCTCCACAGCGACTCCGGGTTTGGCCACGGCCGCCGCTGCGGGTACCACACCGGTCACCGCTACTCTGGATGGCGTTGTTGGCACCGCCAGCTTGACTGTCACGAATGGCGTCGCGTTGGTGGTCACTCCAGCTTCGCCGAATCTCGCTGTTGGCAACTCCTCTAGTCTCACAGTTCAAGAACAATATCCTGACATGTCTCTGCACCCGGTCACTGGCCCTGTCACTTGGTCTTCGGCCACTCCGGCGCAAGCCAACGTCGTAACGCAGCCCAATGCTACCAACGGCAGTACAGCCATTGTCACGGGTTTCTCCTCCACTGCCTCCAACACACCGCCTACCGTTGCCATTACCGCGACCGAAGGCGCGCTGAGCGGCGCCGCCAACGTCACCGTGGACCAAGGCACCACCACGGCCGCCTACGCTTCTGACTTCACCGGCAATATCGATTACTTCTCGGTGAATGCCACCACCGCGCCGTACCTGAGCGGCTTGGTTCCAACCGCAACCAGCGGCTATTTCCCGAGTCAAACGGTCATTGATCCCAATGGCCAGTTCCTCTTCTTGACTAGCACCAATGCCGGCCAGACCTTTGTTACTCCGTACACCATTGGCTCCGGCGGTGCGCTCACTGCGGGCACAGCCGTAACCATGGTCAACAGCGCTGACATTACTTACTCTGCCGTTGATCCGTACGGTCGGTTCCTGTTCGTGGCCGACGAGAATAGCCCGTCGACAACACCAGCAACTCCCGGCGGCATCTATGTCTACTCCATTAACCAATCGACGGGCGCTCTCACCGCGGTCACCGGCTCGCCGTTTACCAAGAACCTGAATGCTCCCGCCGGCCTCGCCATCGATCAGTCCGGCACATACCTCTACGCCTCTAACTTTGGCAATCCACTTGGTTCTCCGGCTGCTCCTGGAACCACCATTGCCGGCTTCACCATCGATCCCAACACCGGAGCTTTGACTCCTCTGTCCACTCCGACGTTTACTGCTAGCCCCGCGCTTAGCTCCCCGAACTACATGGCGTGGGATCCCACCGGAACCTATCTGTACGTCGCAAACAACTTTGCCAACACTACTCCAACGGTCACAAGCTTCACTTTGGGCGCGAATGGTGCCCTCACGCAATTGACCACAACCACCGTCACTGGCGCCACCGCTCCGTTGAACGTTGCGGTCACGCCCAATGGCAGCTTCCTTTACGTTCTGGATGGAGTCGGTGGCCTTTATGGCTTCACCCTCTCCGCAGGATCGCCCAGCACCACGGCAATCGCCGGCAGTCCTTTCCCGACAGCCGGTACCATTCCGACGGGCATCGCTATCGATCCCACCAGTTCAATCCTGGCTGTCGATAATTCCGACACCTCCAACATCTCTATCTACACGATCAACGCCACCTCTGGCGTGCTGACTCCCCAGACGCCGGTCTCCACCGGTTCTTCCAGCAGACCCTTCTTCGTGGTCTTCTACAACACGTTCTAGGGTTACGAAACCTAACTGCGTGAACGGTATCCTCCACGGATACCGTTCACCGCAAAATCAAAAAGGGGTGGCGCAAGCCACCCCTTTTTTTGTTCTCCAAACGCCGGCTTACACTCGCCGCCCCCTGCCCGAGCCGCTTCAATTCGCTTTAATGGGGTCCGCTGTTCGGTGTTCCGACGGCCGGCTCCGCAAACAGCGCCTCGGCCTCAGCCTCGTGTCCCATGCCGCGCAGTGCCTTTGCCAGTTGTGGCCGAATCGAATCCAATGCCGGCGCGGCCTCTAACAATTCCTGATACTCGTGCGCTGCTTCTGCGTAGCGTTTCCCTGCGAGATACGCATTTCCCAACGCCATTGCAATCTGCAGATTTTCCGGCTCTAATTCTTTCGCTTCGCTTAATCGCTCGATCGCTTTCCCCGTGTAGCCTTCCGCCAAATACAATTGCGCCAGCTCGCAGTAATTCTCTCCCTCCCACTTGTCCAACCGGATCGCCTCGTCGTAGCTCCCCACCGCTTTCTCGAACTCGCCTGCGCGTCCGTACACCCGCCCCAATCCCGCATAAATCTCCGCATATCCCGGGTGCAACTTCTTCGCCTGCCTGTATGCCTCCAGTGCGTCGTCATCATGTCCTTCTAATTCTCTGGCGTGCCCCAGAATGATGTACGCCGACGCATCGGCTCCCCGCATTTCCTGGAAGCGCAGCGCTTCGTGGATCGCGCACTCCGCCAACCCCGCGTGGTAACAAATCGTCGACCGTTGTGCGTGCGTGTACGGTGAGCCAGGATTCAGCCGCTCCGCGGCCGTCGCCTCCTCGTAGGCCAAAATAACATCCCCGGTCATGCTCAGCACATGCGCATAAATCAGCCGCACTTCCGGATTCTGTGGCTGTTTGCTAGCCTCCGCCTGCATCGTTTGCATGGCGTGCTGCCAATCGTTCCAGAGCACCGCACCAGCCATCTCGTACAGGTAGTCTGTCGCACTCGGTAATCGCAAATCCAGCTTCAACAGTTTGCACGGTGCCTTGGTGTGTCGCACCAGTTCCACCGTCTGCACATCGCTCCTCGCTGCCGACAACGCGTTCAGCAGCGCGACTTCCGCGCATTCGCTCAGCCCGCGCGTCTTCACGTCTTCTTGAATTTCTTCTTGAGTTAGTCCTTCCAGTTGCCACGCCAGCACTTGTTCCGGCGCAACCGGTTCTCTCGTTTCAGCTTTTGTTTTGTCTTGTTGCGGTGGGAACGCCAAAGCTGCCAACAGCATCAAAGTGATCACACGGCCGCCTTGCAGGCGAACACGCATATTTCGCCCAACACTCCCTTATCGGCAGCGCCCGGCCCAAGCTTTACGGAGATCCACGGTAAATAACCAAAGCGGTTGTCACATTGCGGCTCACTTAGGCGTATAACTTACAGAATCGCAGGGGAATGACACCGTGCTGGAAGGTTTGATGGAACCGCTCTCGAACACCCTTTCCCCCGTGGCTGCCCCCGCCGACAGCACCACCCGCAAGCTTTCGGTGCAAGCTTTCGAGGAGCTTTTCCTCTCCACCTATCCCCGGGTGGTCGCCCTGTTGCGACGCATGTTGGGTGACTCTGGCCGCGCCGAAGAAATTGCCAATGAGGCGTTCCTCAAGCTGTACAACACCACCCTTCCTCCTTCCGTCCGCGCCAACATTCCCGGATGGCTCTATCGCACCGCCATGAATCTGGGCATCGACGACCTGCGTGCGCGCACTCGCCACACCCAAGTCGCCCAAGCGGCTTCCCAAGCCGTCTCCTCCTCTGCTCAGCCGGAGAACGGCCTGCAACGCGTCCTGCGCTCCGAAACTCAGCAGCGTGTTCGCCTCGCTCTTTCGAAACTCAAGCCCGAATGGTCGCAGATCTTGCTCCTTCGCGCTTCCGGCTATTCGTACAAGGAAATCGCTTCGCATCTCGAGGTCTCGGCCGCGTCTGTGGGTACCCTGCTGATTCGCGCAGAGGCTGGCTTCGAAAAATGTTATTTGGAACTTTTTGGAGAAAAAGATTAGGAGGTCGTATGAACTGCCCCACGGAACACGCCTTGCGTGCCTATATCGATAATGAACTCGATCCCACCGAAATTGCGGCCATCAAAGAGCATCTCGTCTCTTGCCCCGCTTGCCCGCTTCGTTTGGAAACATTTTCCGCGGCAGCTCTGCGCGTCGCATCTCGCTTCCATTCTCTTGACGCTCCACCTTCCGCCGCCGAGACGAATCCACAAGCCGCGCTGGCTCGGTTTAAAGCGAATCTCTCCGCCAGCGAGGAGCGCGTCCCCTTCTTCGCGCGTTTATTCTCTCCGCGCTGGCGCTTCGTGTGGGCATCCTCTTTCGCCGCGGTGGTTCTGCTGATTTCACTTTTGTTTCCCGCCACGCGCAGCTTTGCCCAGCGTCTTCTCGCCACCCTGCGCGTCGAGCGCGTGCAAACCGTCGCTCTCGATTTCGGCGCTCTCGATAACGCCAGTTCCTCTCGCCAGCCACTCGAAGCGTTGGCCAAGATGCTCTCGGAAAACGCCGTGGTCACCATCGACGAAAAGCCCTCCTCGGCCGCCACTCAAGCCGCCGCCAGCCAAGCCGTCGGCTTCCCCGTTCGCGTGCTGCCCAATCGCACCGATTCCCCCGCCTTCAAAATTGCCGGCGCCCACGCCTTCCATCTGTCACTGGATCGCTCGCGCCTCCAGGACGTTCTCGATCAGGCTGGACGGCCCGACCTTCTTCTCCCCGCATCGCTCGATGGCGCCACTGTTTCCGTTCAAGTGCCTCGCGCCGCAGCTGTGAAGTACGGTTCGTGCAAACACTCCGGAGACTCCAGCGGTCAAGCACCCGCCACCTCCTCAACTCCGGCCGATCCTTGCTTGATCGTCATCCAGGCCCCCAGTCCGCTCATCAACGTTCCTTCCGATTTGAATATTCAGCAACTCGCCGAAATTGGATTGCAACTCGTCGGCTGGAATCCCGTGCAGGCGCGCCAGTTTTGCCAATCGGTCGACTGGAGATCCACTCTCGTTGTGCCCATTTCCCGGAACGTGCAATCCTACGAAACCGTCAACATCAACGGTATTCGCGGCACGCTCATGCAATTCTCTAACCCCCACAATCGCACGGGACCTTCCTTCGCGCTCATCTGGGTCGACAATGCTACCATCTACGGCCTCATCGGCCAGGGCGACTCCACTTCCGCAGTACAATTAGCCAGCTCTCTTCAGTGAATGGCTGCGTTAGCATAAAACTCGCGCCCGTCATTTCCGAACGGAGTCCGCGGAGTGAGAAATCCCTCTTCGATTTCTGGCGATTTGTCACTTTGCCCAATTACTAAGGGCACGGCGCACCTCTCGCGGCAAATTGTGCTTGGCATCGGTTTCGCTGTTGCGATCTGCTTGGCACTGGGGGTCGGAGCTTCAGCTCCTACATAGTCGATTTGCTCGCATTGGGTTTCAGCCCCTGAGGAATTGCTGTTCGATTTCTGCTGATCCAATTGCGGGCCACAAAACTCGCTGTACCGAATGACGGAGGATCTTCTGCCAACCAACGATCTCGCCATCGACACCAACAACCTCCGCAAGCAATTCGGCTCCAAAGTCGCGGTCCGAGGCTTGTCTCTCCAGGTTCGTCGTGGCGAAATTTTTGGCTTCCTTGGACCCAACGGCGCTGGCAAAAGCACTTCCATCAAGATGCTTCTCGGCCTGATCCGGCCCACCAGCGGCGAAGCGCAAATCCTCGGCCATCCTTTTTCCAACGTCGAAATTCGCCGTAAGATCGGATTCCTTCCCGAAGACTTTCGTTTCTACGACTGGCTCACCGCATCCGAACTCCTTGCCCTCCACGGCCGCCTCTGTGGCCTCACTCCCGCGCAGCTCAGCCAGCGTGTTCCCGCCTACATCGATCTCGTCGGCCTCACTCCCCATCGCGATCGCCGCCTCCACGGTTTTTCCAAAGGCATGATGCAACGCATCGGCCTCGCCCAGGCTCTCATTCACGAACCCGAACTCGTCTTCCTCGATGAGCCTACTTCCGGCCTCGATCCCATGGGTCGGCATCTTGTCCGCGACATCATTCGCAATGAACGCAAGCGCGGCGCCACCGTCTTCCTCAACTCCCACCTGCTTAGCGAAGTCGAAATCACTTGCGACACCGTCGTGTTCATCAAGCAGGGCCAAGTCATCGGCTCGCGCGATCTCCGCACTTCTCCCGAAGGCGAAATCCACGTCTATGTTCGCGCCCATAATTTGCGCCAGGAACTTCTTTCCGGCCTGGCTCCGTGGACCTCCTCCGCCCAGATTCACGACGATCGCCTTCAGCTCTCCACGCATTCCATGGATTGTCTCCCGGAAATCCTCCGCTATCTCGTTTGCTCCGATGTCCACGTCTTCGAGTTCACGCCCCAGCGCCTCTCCCTCGAAGAATCGTTTTTGAAAATCATGGGACAGGATCAAGGCCTGTGACTCCAATCTGGATCATTGCCGGCATCATCTTCCGCGAAGCGGCTCGCCGCAAAATTCTGTGGACCGCCCTGCTCGCCGCTGTCGCCTTCCTTTCCCTCTTCGCCACCGGCATGCATTTCCAGGTGTACAGCCCGCATTTCCAGCGTGTCCCTCCGCTCATCCGCAATCAACTTCTCAGCGCCATGCTGCAGGTCGGCTTCTATGCCATGGACTTGCTCGCGGTTCTCATGACCGTCCTTACTAGTGTCGATTCTCTTTCCGGCGAGATCGCTTCTTCCACCATTCATGCCATCGCCACCAAGCCTATCCACCGCTGGCAATTGCTCCTTGGCAAATGGCTCGGCTTCGCGGCCATGATCGCCGCTTATGTCTCTCTCGTGTTTGGGGGAGTCTATTCCGTGGGCCGTTTCATCGGTGGCGTGCAACCGCGCGGCGCCCTGGCAGGCGGGTCACTCATTTATCTGGAATGTCTACTGGTTCTTACCCTGACGTTTCTCTTCGGCACTCTGTTTTCTACGCTCACCAATGGCGTCATTGTGCTCGGCTTGCACGGTCTCGCTTTCATCGGCGGCTGGCTCGAACAGATTGGCTCCGTCACACAATCCGACCGCCTCATCAATCTCGGCATTCTTTCCAGCGTGCTCATGCCCAGCGAAGCCATCTGGCGCCGTGCTTCCTACGTCATGCAATCTTCGATCGCTCGTACCCTCGATCTGTCGCCCTTCACCACCCGCTCGGCTCCTAGCCCCGCCATGATCCTTTACGCCGCCCTCTACCTGCTCCTGGCCCTCTCCGCCGCCTTATACCGTTTCCACCAGCGAGATTTGTAGCCTCGCAGTAGCACTTACACTTCTGCCAGCGTAGGGGTCCAGCACGCTGGACCCATCTCGGCAAGATCCCACCAATCCACCGCGACTGCCATTCCGAACGCAATGAGGAATCTCTCTTCGATCCCCGCGTCTTGCCTCTCAAAATGTGAATTGAAAAATCCGTCCAAACCGACTACTGTCCGGTCCCACAGCTCGCCTGCACCGCCGCCTGCACATCCGCATCAAACTGCGCCCCTCGCCAACCCTGCGTCGCGCACACCTGCCACGCTTCCAATCCCAATGCTCCCCGAAAATCCGCGCCCATCACGTTCGCGCCATCCAGGCTCACTTGGCGCAGCACCGCACCCGCGAACATTCCCCCGCGCAAGTCCGCCTTCGAAAGATCACCCTCCAGGAAGATCGTGCCCTTCGCCTGCACTCCGGTCAGATTCGCTCCCACCAATTTCGCTGCCGAAAGATCCGTCTGCTCCAACTCCGCCGACGACAGCACTGCACCCTCGAGATGCGCGTCCCGCAAATCCGTGTGTCCCAGCTTCGCCCGCAGCAAATCGGCTTGCCGCAGATTCACCGAATACATCGTGGCGCCCGACAAATCCGCCGTCGTCAACGTAGCTCCCTGCAGGTTGGCAAATGACCAATCCGAGCCCACAAAATCCCCCGCATTGAAGACCGCTCCCCGTGCATCCGCGCTCACGAAGTTGGCTTTTTCTGCCGATACGTGATCCATTTTTGCCGACCGCAAATTCGCTTCCCGCAAATTTGCCCCGCGAAAGTCGCTATCCGCCAGGCTGCTGCCCTCCAGGTCCGCTCGCCACATCCGCGCGCCCACAAATTGCGCATGATATCCCCGCGAATAGCGCAGATTAATTTCATTCAGGCGCGGCCCATTCGCCTCGCTTCCCTGCGCGATCTCCTTGCGCGTTGAAACACGCTCTTCGGTCAGATCGGCATATGGTCGGTAGCCCACTGCTTGAAATGCCGTGGCCACCCAGCGTCGCGGATCACCTCGTCCCACATCCGATCGCACGCTCATGTCGCCCGGCAAGCCGCGAATCACGCCCAGCGATAATAGAAACAACGTCAATCCCGCTAACACCGCCACGCGGGTCGCCCGCAATACATCCCGCAAGAACTGCGACGTGCTCTCATCTGTCCAGTCGCCCGGCCGCAACACTCGCTTCACTACGCGCGGCATTCCGCACGCCGCTGCGCCCGCCACCGTGAATAACAACACCTGCAGCAGCGTCCCGCGATAGTCTTGCATCACCAGGTAGCGCAACCAAAACAGAAACAGCACTGCCGGCACTGCCCAATACGCCAAACCCATCGCGAAGTAGCACTCCACCATTCCCACGGCCGAACGCGGCTCCCGCGTCCACCACAAAAACGGCCGGATCGGGCCCATCAAATACCAGCGTCCATCTTTCTCTGGCGTCTGCCCATCTGGAAACACCGCCGGCAACGCACCCATGCTGCCCCACAATCGCAACAACAAAAATTGCAGCCTCAGGTACAGCACCGTCAGCAGCACCGGCGCTCCCAGATAAAATCCCTGCAGCGGCAACACTCTTGGGATCCGCGCCGTCACCGTGGCTGACTCATCCAACAGCAATCGCACGTCCGTCGTCAACGCGATCAACCCCGCCGCGATCACGCACACGCCCATCAACAGAAGATAGAACCAGCGTGCCGACTGCGTGAACTCTTCAATCGTTTTCCGGCCATTCAGCGCCGCCACCGCTTCCGGCAGCGTAGCGTCAAACAGATTCGTTCCGCCCAGCCTGCCGGCCCACAAACCTTGCGACCCATACAAATTCGCGCCCATTAAATTCGCGCTGGAAAATTCCGTCCCCAACAGGTTCGCCTCGCGCAGATCCGCTTCCACCAGGTTCGCGTGCCGCAAATTTGCCATCGAAAGGTCGGCGCCTCGCAAACTTGCCTTTTGCAACTCCGCGCTTTGCAGGTTCACCCCGGTCAGGTCCACGCCGCTCAGATCTGCTCCAGAGAAATGCCCTTGCACTCCCTGCGTTCCCGCGGATTCCACCCACAGCCGGTGCTGGTCCAATTTCTCCGCAAACTCCAGCAACTCGCCCGTCGACGCCCGTGGTGCCTGTTGTTCGGCAACCGACTCGTGTTCGGGTTCAAGTTCGGCCGGTGGTTCTACCTCGCCAGCCAACAGTGCCTGCGCCGCAGCAACATCCCCCTCTGACGGAGTTCCGGGATTGCTCTGCTCGACCACTTCTCCGACATCCCCTGCGAGAAACGCCGTCGCCGCCGCAATGTCCGCTTCCGAAGGCGTGCCAGCCGTTTCCGCCTCGGCCGTCTCCATCGCCACCGGCGCTTCCAACAAACCGTCCGGCACGATTTCATAAATCGTCGCCGCAGGTTCCGCCACTATTTTCTCGTCAATCTCTTCCAGCAGATCTTTCTGTGCCGGTTCCGGCGGCTCAAACTCCAACTTCCGTATCTCCGCGCGCTGGTTCGCTTCCACTTCTATCTCCGTTGTCGTTGCGATCGCGGCGGCTGGGTTACCGGATACAACCGTGGTGGACGAGCTTTCTCTGATCAGATCCTGCAGCAACTGTTCTTCGAACAGCGCCAGAATCTTCGCCTCGGTATCTGGGTCGGGGCCGAGTGCTCCATATTCCGCGAGTTCTTCCGGCGTGGCAAGCCTTTCTGGTGACTTGCTCTCGCCTCCCCAACTGAATCCGAAAAAACTCTTGGCCGGTTGTTCCGGCATAGCGGTCTTTCCTATCGCTTCTTCACGCGAGAAGCCTTGAATTTCACCCGTTTCAGGGGATACCCGCATCTTCCCCCATGCCGCTGTGGAAAATCGCCTGCCCCAAAGGACAGGCGCACCCAGTACAGCAACGCCCCAGCCCCAGCAATCAGTTCTTAGCGGTTAGTCCGTCCCGCCGGGCACCAAAAAAATAAACGTCATTTCGAACGAAGTGAGAAATCCCTCTTCGATCTCTTCATCTTGAGACGCCGTCTCTACACTGTGACCGGAGAATCATGCCCCAAGTTGGCCCAGCAGGGCTGGGAAAGTCCGTACTTCGATCGTGAGCGCCGTAGGCACCACGCCTTCCAGAACCTGCTCCCACTCCCAAATGACCCCAGGAATTTTGCAGAGTTCCTACAAGGGCGGACGCTGATTCCGCCGCCAATCGCTCATCGCGGATTGCTGGTAACTATCGGCTGGCGACTGTCGACCGCCAACTATTACTGCTAATTCACCACCAAAAACAAATCAGCCGGGGCGCTCCGCTGAGGGGCCGAGGCACCCCGGCTATTCCCGCCCGCCTCCGCAGTGAGCGAGCAAGGAAATCCTTTTCGCGCAATCCTTCTGCGCGCTCCGTCAATTAGTGTTCTTCGCTACCCCGCAGAAACTCGTACCGTTCGATTGCCGCCACCACTCCCACCGAGCCCTCGTCTCGCGGCTCCGTGCGTTGTACCCGGCCCAGGCAACGGACCTTCACCGGACCGGCCAACGTGATTTCATTCGGCAATGTCAGTAGGATCTCCACCGGAGACCCTTCTTTTACGTCTTTGGATAGGAAGAAATAAACCCCGCGCGAGCTGACGTCGCGGGATTCGGTGCTGGTTTCACCAACTGCTGCCCCCGTTGTCCACCGCACCGTTAGCGGTAGCCGCATGGAGAACCGTTGGGTCGTGCGGCGCTCTGAGCCTGTCAAGGCGGACCTCCCTTGTGAAGGTCCTACTCTAAGCGCCTCCGCACCACAGAACAATAGAACCGGGGGTACAAATTTTTCCCACGTGGAAAAAGTACTTTTGGACTAGGACTAGGGTACGGATTGGGGCGGTACTGCGGGACACCACAAGAAGTAGGGGTAGATTAAGCCTGGAAGGACGCGGTCTCCAGGCGTTTCGTAGTTCGATGGTTAGGATTAGGCGCTCGGCTTCGAGCTCGTCCAGGCGCGTTTGGATTTTGGCGGCTTAGGTGTCCATCGTTTCCCTTTCGGCTTCACCGGTCTAAAGACCGGCCGCTACACTTGTGATACAGCATTCCCAACTGTGCCCACGGCACTGTCTCCGCTCTCCTGGCAAGTTCTCACCGCGGACCCAAAACGCGAGAGAAAATTTTTGACACCTCCCAGCCCTTACTCGCGTATCATGACTATCCTCTTGCGAGGATCATTTTGGAGGCTTCTCAATGAAATACTTGCTCGCCGCAGGTCTGCTTTTGACGCTCCTTCCCGCCTGCACTTCCGCTCCTGCGGCCGCTCAGGACAAGAAAGACGAAGTCGCCAAACTTTCTCTCAAGGTCGGTGACACCGCTCCCGACTTCACTTTGCTCAGCGATCAATGGAAAACCGTGAAGCTCAGCGATTTTCGTGGTAAGAACAATGTCTTTCTTGCCGTTTACGTTCTCGCCTTCACCGGTGGTTGAACGAAACAACTCCAGGCGGTCCAGTCTGGAATCGACTCCGGCAAAATCGACGCCAACGATACGGAAGTCTTCGGTGTAAGCATGGATTCACCCGCCGCCAACGCAGCCTTCGCTAAGCAGATCGGCATCAGGTTCCCCCTCCTCAGCGATATGAATCACAAGATGCTCACGTCCTACGGCATCCTGAAAGCCTATGACGTGCAAGGCGAAGGCTATCAGTGGGCTCTTCGCGCCAATATCGTCATCGACAAAAATGGCATCATCCGCCACATCGAAACCGGCGATGGCGCCGTAAATCCCAACAACGCCGTAGCCATCTGCACCGACCTGCACAAGAGACCCGCCACCCAATAGCTGTCCAATGCATAGGTGCGCGCGAAGGATCTCCACCTACAAATTAGACAGGAATGTCCAAGTAACAAGAAGGGTTTGCTGTAGACTGACAACTGTAGACTGTCGGCTGTTTTTCCTACGTCTGATCGATCAATCGGTGGTGTATCGCGTACAACGCCAGTTCCAGCCGGTCCGACACGCCCAACTTATCGAAAATGTTGTGCAGGTGATTCTTCACCGTCTGCTCGGAGATAAACAGCTTTTCCCCGATCTCTTTGTTCCGGAATCCCTGCGCCACCAGCTGCACAATTTCCTTTTCGCGGTCCGACAACAGCGGCTTCTCGCGCCGCGGTCCCGATTCCGACGACTTGGCAAATGCCTTCATCACTTCCGCAGTCATGCGGTTGTCCAGCCAAATTTCGCCCGCATGCACCCGATGAATGCTCTTCACCAGCAAATCCGTGGCGGACTGCTTCAGCACCACCCCGCGCGCGCCCAGGCGCATCGCCCGCACCACATCGCGATCGTCTTCCGCCGCCGTCAACACAATCACCCGCGTTGGCATCTGGTCGAAGTTCACTTCTTCCAGCACCGCCAACCCGTCCTTCTCCGGCATGCGCAAGTCCAGCAGCAAAATGTCCGGCTTCAATTTCGCCAGCATCTTGATGCACTCCGCGCCGTTCTGTGCCTCTCCCACAATCACAATTTCGTCGTCGCCGTCCAGCAACTTCCGCAATCCGTCGCGGAAAATCGCGTGGTCGTCGGCCATCAACACTCTGATTTGCTGTTTTGTCTTTGCCATAATTAACCGAGCGGGACTTCTATCGTTAGACGCGCACCATGCCCCGGATTTGACTCCACAGTCAAGACTCCCCCGACCGTACGTGTTCGTTCCTTGATGGATATCGGACCCAACCGTAGGCGGTCTAGCTCATCCCCCGTGAATCGACCGGCAAAACTGAATCCCTCGCCGTTGTCGTCCACTACCAGAGAAAGACGGCTGTCATCCTGCGTCAGTTTTACCACGACATGGGAAGCCTTCGCATGTTTTTTTATGTTGTTGAGTGCTTCTCGGTAAATCTGGAAAATCTCCCGGCACACCCGGTCCGGCGCCTGTAAATCCACCGAATCCACCAGTAAATCCAGCGCCAGCGCCGACTCGTTCCGGAAGCGTTCCGCGAATCCCCGCATGAGATCGACCAAATCCGCCGATTGCACGCGCAACGGACGCAAATCAGTTACTAGGTGCCGCAACTCCGCTCCCTCGTTCCTTACCGTCTGTTGCAGCGACCCCAGCCCCGTTTCCAACTGCTCGGGCTGCGTGCCCACCTTCCTGCGCAGCACGTCCAGCTGTATCTCGATGCTCAACAGCGTCTGCAGGATCCCGTCATGCAAGTCGCGCGAGATCCTCGACCGTTCCGCCTCAATAGCACGCACCCGCAAATGCCGCAGCAGAAACACATTCTCCAGTGGCGCGCTCACGTGCCGCGCGATCTTCTCAAACCATCCCAACTCGTCCCGGCTGAACGGCCCCTTCCCCGGCGTTCGATTCATCAAAAACAAACGCCCCACCGGCCTTTCGCCCTGGTCGAAAGCCACCGACAGAAAATTCTCAATTCCAAATTCCTGCTGCGTGGGTCCCGGTATGCGCGGCAGAATTTTCAGGCCTTGCCTATTCCTGCGATCCCACCCAAATCCCGTTCCTTTTCCTTCCAGCGCGTTCCAGCACAGCGATGCATCCATGTCGTCGAGCAAAAATCCGTCCGCGCGCGTCAGCGGCAAATTTTCCGGCGTCATGCGCTCGCTTTCCCCCGATTTGAATTGCCAAAGGAAAATCCGTTCCAGGTCTGCGTCCCGGTACGCCAGCAGCGCGCCATCAGTGTGAAACTCCGTGCACAAATCCTGCAGCAGTAACCGCAACGATTCCGCCAACCCCAATTCCACATGCATCGTTCCCGTCACCCGATTCAGAAATTCCTGCTGTTCCGTAAATCGCCGGTTCCGGTCACCCAGAAATGCCATCCCGCTCGCCCCCAGCAACGTCGCCGCAAACACCGGCAAATAGAAGATCGCCGACGTTCCTTGCCCGTCCGGGCCCAGCCGATTCATCCGCAGCGCCACCGCCAACAGCAGCAGCCCGAACGACAGGGACATCGCCAGCTTCAAGTTCCATCGATAGCCCGCCGCGAACGCCACGAAAAACACCAGAAACCACCCCGGCATCATTTCCGGCGAAAAATACAGGTACAGCGCCACTACCAACACATCGCACGCCAGCGGCAAATGCCAGTTGTACCCCCGCAGCACATGCTCCAGACCCAGCACCACCAGCGCTGCCACCAAATACGCCGTCAGCAGCGCCAAAGTGCGCTCCACTTCCCGCACCGAACGCAGTTCCAGCAGGCACGCCACCGCCAGCAACGCAATCGCTGGCCGTGCGTACGCGATCTGCATCTCGAAATGGAGTCGATCCGTCTGTGGGTTCATGTGCGGGGACACACACCCCTGTTTCGCACTGGACGCCTCACACAAACACAGCTCCAGCGTGGCCGGTCCCAACCACTAGGCCGGCCTCCTACTTCCCGAGTCTAGCAAGCCCCATTCTTCTGTTGCGGTGACCTCGCCTGCGCGTTTCCTCCTCGTTATCACCTAATCAGGCATATCCCCACCCTAAAAGTCGCAGAAATAGTACGTGTATCGCCCATTGGAACGCAGCAGCGGGTGCCCTACGCTCGATTTGTCAGGGTGGCTCTTGGCTTTAGTCATGGCACATTTGTGCAGCATCAAACCCGACTTGAGCCGCTGAGCGACGCGGGTGTCCACCAACCGCCGTTTCACGTGGGTTCTTTTCTGGTCACTCGTCAATTCTCTTCCGCACTGGTGCCATTTTGCGAGTTCTTACCTTCCCCTGGTCAATTTTCCGTCGAGCACTCAGCATATCCGTGTAAGCGCAATAAAAGCGCTCCCGCCGATTCCGGGGTTTTTTCTTCGGATCCATAATCAAATTGCCCTTGGCCTAGCTTCCAAAGGTTCACCCATGCAACCGGATCGATCTTTCTCCACGATGCCGGTGCATGTGGTGTCCCACACTCAACACGACTATGGCCAGGCTCACCGCCAGGATGGCCCATGTCACAATCGCAAACACGTCCGTCATAGAGCCCTCCCGCGTGCGTCCGTACTCGTCCCTACGCATGCCACATCGTCGTATTTTTAGTGCGATGATGATGCTTCGCATGGAAGAACCCAATGGCGAGGACCGCCACGGGCACAGCGATTACGGCGCACACCACAAAATAGAGGACGGTCATCGGACCCTCCCCGGGAAACGCGGCATACTTCCTACGCTCGTTTCCCTTTGCATTTAACCTATCCCAACGGTTCGCCCCTGTCTGTGATTTGCGGCCTATCAAAACGCCCCAAACCGCTGCGCCTACGCCGCTTAGTGTACAATCGCCCCATCCAATTTGAAGCGCTGCCTTCAAGGAGAGCTAGTCTGGTCGGTCACACGCTCGCTCATTACCAAATCAAGGCCGCCATTGGCGCCGGCGGAATGGGCGAAGTGTATCGCGCCATGGACACAAAGCTCGGCCGCGACGTAGCCCTGAAGCTCCTCCCTCAGAACGTCGCCAATGACCCCGAACGCCTCGCTCGCTTTCAACGCGAAGCTCGCGCGGTCGCCGCTCTCAATCATCCCAACGTCGTCACTATTTATTCTGTGGAAGAAAGCAACGGCATTCACTTCCTCACCATGGAATTAGTCGAAGGACACTCGCTCGACCGCTTGATTCCCGCTCATGGCTTTTCTGCCGAGCAAAACCTCGAAATCGGCCACGCCATCGCCGAAGCGCTCGCCGCCGCACACGAAAAGGGCATCATTCATCGCGATCTCAAGCCCGCCAATGTCATGGTCACAAAAGAGGCCCGCGTCAAAGTCCTCGATTTTGGCCTGGCGAAAGATCTTGCCGCCGAAACTGGCAGCGAAGCCACTTTGACGGCCGCCGCCCAAACCCAAGCTGGCATGGTCATGGGCACGCCCGCTTACATGTCGCCTGAACAAGTCTCGGGTCGCACCCTCGACCATCGCACCGACATTTTCTCCCTCGGCGTATTGCTGCACGAAATGGCAACTGGACACCGCCCCTTTGAGGGTACTTCCTCCGCGGAACTGATCTCCGCGATTCTTCGCGACAACCCCCCTCCCGTCACCGATCTTCGCGCCGATCTGCCCAGCGATCTCGCTCGCGTCATCCGCCGCTGCCTCGAGAAAGATCCACACCATCGCCTGCAAACCGCTCGCGACATTGCCAACGAGTTCCGCGACATGGCCCGCAACATATCGTCTTCCCCGGCGACGCCAACTTCGCCTTCACGCTCCACGAAAGCGGCGGATTCCGGCGCAGCTCGCGCCGACGAAGGTTTCTGGGTCGCGGTTCTTCCCTTCAGGCACACAGGGAATAACGCGGACGTTGCCGGTCTAGCCGAGGGACTGACAGACGAAATCATTACCGGGATGTCGCGCTTTTCCTATTTGCGCGTGGTGGCCAAGAGCTCCACGGCTCGCTACGCTCAACAGGGCGGAGACGTTCGCGCGATCGGCAAAGAACTTGGTGCGCGCTACGTGATGGAAGGTGGTCTTCGCCACGCCGGCAGCAAATTGCGCGTAGCGGTCCAATTGGTGGACACGGTATCCGGCGCCCATCTTTGGGCCGAAACTTACGAACGCGTTTTTCATCCTGACGCGCTTTTCGAACTTCAGGACGATTTGGTGCCCCGCATTGTCGCCACCGTTGCCGATCAATTCGGTGTTTTGCCCCGCAGCATGAGCGAAGTGCTGCGCAGCAAGAGCCCGGACGCTCTCACTCCCCACGAGGCGGTTCTCCGCGCTTTCAGTTACTTCGCTCGCATCACGCCCGACGAACATGCCGCGGTTCGCTCCATTCTCGAGCGCTCCGTCCGCGAAACTCCGGATCACGCCGATAGCTGGGCATTGTTGTCGATGATGTACCGCGGCGAGTTCGCGCAAGGATTTAACCCTCTGCCCAATTCACTCGACCGCGCCCTGGCCGCAGCGCGCCGGGCGGTAGACCTCGCCCCCACGCGGGCACTTGGCCATTACGCGCTCGCGACCGTTTACTTCTTTCGCAAGGAGCTTGTTTCCTTTCGCGTTGAAGCCGAGCAGGCCCTGAAGCTGAACCCGATGGATGCCTCCGCACGAGCATATCTCGGCTTGCTAACGGCCAACGCTGGGGAGTGGGACCGTGGCCGCGCCATGCTGGAGTCCGCCATGCAACTGAATCCCAACTGTCCCGGATATTTTTATTTCGCGGAATGCTGGGACGCCTATTTGACCGGCAAGTACGAGGACGTGCTCAAAACCGTGGCACGCATCAACATGCCCAATTACTTCCACGTTCCCGCAATCCGCGCGGCGGCTCTCGGCCAACTGGGACGCACCGAAGAGGCGCGTCAAGCTCTGGAAGAACTGCTGGCACTGCGTCCAGACTTTGCCGCGGTCGCGCGCCATGAGTACGCCAAATGGTTCGACTCCGCCAAGATCGAGCCCATGATCGACGGCCTCCGCAAAGCCGGGCTGGTGATTACTTAAATTCCGGGGGGACGCACCAAATCAATGAAGGTTCGCGGGACCTTGGTCATTCGAGGATCGCTCTATGATACGTAAACTGGCCTTGGCAGTTTCCTATGTCCTTGCCTTCGCCTACATTCTTTCGATTCTTCTGCCCGCTTTTTACTGTTACTCCCATGGCTGCAAGGGGCCGGGTGAGCTCGACGCATTCATGCCCGCCTTCGCCTTTACCCCACTCGGCGTTATAGCGACAGTCTTCTCTTTGCAAGACGCCGTTCGACACATCCGCCAGAGACAAGCGCCTTCGCTTTTCTGGCCTCTCGCGATTATCTTCTCCATCGTTCTGCTTGGCGTACTCGTCTTGGTCGCCATCATAATTGTTCTCACCGCACTTCATCGTTGAAAACCACGCCAATCCGGGAGCACTTCATGCCATCCACGCCGGTACCATCGACGGTTCAGCCTCAACCCTCATCGCGACGCATACGATCGTATGTACTCAGCCGGCCGCTTGATTCTTCAACTCCATGCCTGGGACGAGCATGACCATCCCAACTTCGATTTCTTATTTTGTATTTTCCCTTTTCAATTGTAGACTCCCCGGATGATTCGCCGGATCGCACCTGTCTTTTTCACCACGGACATCCCCGCGAACCTCGCGTACTACACCGGCAAGCTTGGCTTCCAGTGTCTGGGTACTTGGCAGGACCCGCCCGTTTACGCCATTGTCGCTCGTGACCACCATTCCATTCACTTCCGTTGCGCCGATCCCCCCACACCCAATCCAGACAAATATCCCGACGAATTGCTCGATGCCTACCTCTTCGTCGAAGATGCCGATGCCCTTTACGCCGAGTTTGCTGCACGCGGTGTCGAATTTACCCGCGCTCCCGCCGACATGCCCTGGCGCTGCCGCGAATTTGTCGTCAAGGATTGCAACGGGCGCCTTCTCGCTTTCGGCTCCAACTTGTAGCTCTCTCCGCCCCAGCGCGAAGTGCGTAGGGGAACGCGTCAAAATTTAACAGTCCCGTGCTATAGGAAATCGATGCGTCCACACGATTACCTACCTCGTGCCGCCGTTCTCCGATGGCTCCTGGATTCTGACCCATCCATCCGTTGGCAGGTCTTGCGCGACCTCACCGATGCTGCGCCTGAAGCCATTGCCAGCGAGCGCTCTCGCATCGCCACTCAAGGCTGGGGCGCTAAGCTTCTCGCCCGCCAATCTCCCTCCGGCAATTGGGGCGGCCCCCACGAAGACCCCGGCTTACTCATCTCTCTGTACACTCTGGTCGCCCTGATGGACCTAGGCCTCGATCCCGCCAGTAAGCAAGCTCGCCAAATGATCGAGCGCGTCCATAAGCGTCTCGTATTCAAGCCCCTCAAAGGCCGCCCTTTCCTTCACGGCGAAACCGAACCTTGCATCAACGGCAGAATCCTCGCCCTGGGCGCTTATTTCCACAAGCCCAATCACTCGCTCGCGAATCTACTCTTGCGCCAGCAACTTGAAGATGGCGGCTGGAACTGCGAAGCCGTGGAGCCTTCTCCCAAACGCCCGAAAAGCCGACGCTCTTCGTTCCACACCACCATCTGTGTCCTCGAAGGCCTGCTTGCTTACGAACGCGCAGGGCGCAAATCCGCCGCCCTCACGAAAGCGCGCCGGCGCGGCGAAAACTATCTCCTCGACCGCCGCATGTTCCGCTCGCTTCGTACCGGCGATGTCATCGACGAACGCTGGCTCCGCTTCTCCTACCCCACCTTTTGGCACTACGACGTCTTGCGCGGGCTCGATTATCTTCGCGATGCGGGAGTCCAACCCGACCATCGCGTCCACGAAGCCGTCGAAGCAGTGATCCAACGCCGCCATCAAAACGGCCGCTGGCCTCTCAACCTCCTTCATCGCGAACGTATTCCCCTGCACATGGAAACCGCCGTAGGCCAAGCCAGCCGCTGGAACTCTCTGCGCGCCCTCCGCGTCCTCCACTGGTATACAAATTAAATTTGTCATCCCGAGCGCCACCTGACTTCCGGCTCGCAATCTCCTATTTTCCATTTTCGATTTTTCGCAGCGTGATCCTTCGACTTTGCTCCATGCTTTTCCCGGTATATAATCCGCCGCACTTGTTGGGCCTCGTTCATCCCGCTCAATGACGGAGACTTCATGGCCATTGTGGCTGTTGATTCGCAGGTTCGTTCTTCTACTCCTACTCTTCCCGGCCGTCGCTACGACCACCGCTTCTTCTCCGCCATGTCGATCCTGGTTCTTGCCACCGTTTTCGTCGGCTTCGGTCCCACTTACTACTGGGCTGGACTTGTTCGCGCTCCGCTCCCCAGTCCGATCATTCATCTTCATGGGGCCGTTTTCACTTGCTGGACGTTGTTGCTCGTCTTGCAGACCACTTTGGTCTCCGCACGGCGCGTCGATCTCCATCGTCGCCTGGGCATCGCCGGCTTCTGCCTGGCTGGCCTGATGGTCGTCCTCGGCCTGTCCGCCGCGCTAAATTCGCTCGAAAACGGTAGAGGGCGCTCTGGCCTCGATCCCCGCACCTTCTTCGTCGTCCCTTTCACCGGTATCCTGACTTTCACGGTTCTCATTTTCTGCGCCATGCGCTGGCGCAAGGACCCCGCGGCCCACAAACGCTTCGTGCTGCTCGCCACTGTCGCCTTATTAACCGCGGCATTTGCCCGATTCCACCTTCCTTTCCTCCGTGGCAATGTAATCCACGCGATGCTGGCCTCCGACCTCTTCATTCTTTTCCTCGCCCTCTACGACTATTGGTCCCTGCGCAAACTGCATCGCGTCACTTTGTTCGCCGGCGCCTTCCTCATCGCCGCCCAATTCACCCTTTTGTTCATCGCCCGAACAAGCCCCTGGCTCAATTTCGCCGGTTGGGTCCGCACCCACGCCACCTGGCTAAAGTAATCTGCCTCACGAATCACCGAGCCGCCATCTCGGCCTGAACCCTGACTTAACGCGCGTTATTTTCGAGTGAAGTCTCCTGTGCGAGGTACGGTATTCCTTAGCGTCCTTTGCTTGCCTACCGCAGGCAGGCGATGAGTTCATCTTCGATCTCTGCACCTTGCAGCCAACTCAAATCGCCCCGCTTGTAGCTCACCCCTTTCAGGGGTGAGGTTGTTCCGATCCCTGGCAACTACTCCGCGATTTTATTTTTCAAACCAAACCTGTCATCCCGAGCGCCAGTGAGGGATCTGCGGTTCTCCAATGTCAGCCTGCGCGAGGGCCCAAGGGCGCTTCCGCACGTCCCTGCCGCATCTCCATACCCTTCGTACCCCCACTCCCGCCGTGCTAAACTATCTTTCTACGGTGGGAGTAGCTCAGCTGGTAGAGCGTCGGTCTGTGGATTGCCGTGTCATAAATCTAATCCGCTGAATCGGTGCTGCTTATTGAACAGCCTACCCCCTTAAATTGCCCCCTCCGATTGACCCATGACTCAGTATCTGACCTTACGTAAATAATACTTGTGGCAATCCGGGACTAGCCGTATGGTCCCCGCACGGCTAAGTCCCTACACTACGGTTAATGTTCATGGCTGGTGAGTACGCGCACACGCTCCTGTTCGCCTGTCCAGACTGTAATCAAGCAGTCGCCGCTATGCGAGCGACTGACCACAAGAATCTCGAAGCTGTTGCGGAGTCGTCCTTTGATTTGGTTTGCCCCTCCTGCCAGAAGAAGTTCCAAATGCATGGATACGCAGCAAAGACACATTCAGTGCTTGAGTGGCATCCCATCACTACCTGACGGGCCCTATCTGTCTTGCAAGGCAAAAGCTGAATAAATTAGGTTTCAAGCGGTTTCGCAGCGTTCGATATGGCAAAAATGGGCAGTTTTGGGCGCAGTTGTTACCGCAGATGTTACAAAATTCCAACGCAGTCGAGTACAGCACGAAATTCACGCACTGCCGCCACTTGCGGAGTTATTGAAAATCTTAGGCGTTCCTCCAAAGCGAGGCGTTCAACGCAAACGGCTAGGTACTATGAGGAACTTGTCTGGTTTGCGGACTACACGGGAGTTGACCTAGGCTGTCCGGTCTCGCTGACACTATTGGAAGGGGAAACCACCATCGTGTCGATTCGCCACGGAGCCGATTTTTAGCCTCCGTTTGTTTTCAAGAAGTGGCTTACCTGCGCAAGTCATAATACGTTGGCTACAAGGTTGCTCGAATTAAGATAAGCGGAGATATGAAAAGCCACAAAACGTGGTCTCGTCTTTTTTTCCTCGTGCTGCCCTTTTGTTTGTCTGCGCAGCAAGTTCCGGTCGCGCCCACACACGCTATGGGTGAACGTGACAACGCCAAAGAGGACGAAGTGGCAAGACTGTTTGAGAGCATCCGTTCAGGTCAAAAACTTGCGCGCCTGAGCCGAATCCAAAG